>JAZNED010000030.1:0-4691 GCA_045588425.1 Acutalibacteraceae bacterium | reverse complement strand
TGAGGGGCAAATCTGCATGAGAGGCGCAGGTGTTCGGCAGAGAGGTTTTTACGGACAATACCCAAACGTAGTTCATCATTTGTTCTCCTTTGTGTTTTATCGGGGAAAGCGAGTGTGATTTCATTATAGCACAGGGTATTCGGAAATACAACTTAACGGGCTATTTTTTTGCAGGGTGAAGCAAGACTCGTAGAGGAGGGCCTCTGCGCCCTCCCATGTGGAAATTTATCGAGCAGTCGAGGACGCCTGCCACTACATATCCTATCCGGTCTTGATGTGTGACTACCTCCGAAAAAACATCAACCATTGTCCAAACAATGGTACAGCGGTGGGTGTACAATAAAGCCATCGAAAGGGGAAACACCCCACAAATTCCATGCAAACATGCAGAAAGGAGTCCACTATGAAATACGCATCCATCAGCAACAGCGAGAAATTCTGGGAGGTCATCTACGCCAGCATTATGCTGGAGGGTCAGGAGCGTGAGGACGCCCTGAAACGCCTGCAAGTGCCTGCCAATTCTGAGTGTGCGGCGTAACGCTCACAAAGAACACTGCAGGAATGAAAAACGGTTCTGCACAATGATGTGCAGAGCCGTTTTATATTACTTACAAATTAAAATTCAATCTTCGGGGCGGGCGGATAATATCCGCCCCTACGGATTCTATTGGAGGTGGGGAAAATTGTAGGGACCGGCCTCCCGGACGGTCCGCCGTGCGTAGCACGGGATTGTTTTAAATCGCCACCTTGCGGTGGCGCGGACTGTCGAGGACGCCAGTCCCTACAAGTTCTATCCAAGGTTGGATAGGAATTGTAGGGGCGGATAGCATCCGCCCGCAAAAAAAACAGCCCTGAGCGAAATGCTCAAGGCTGTTTTTTACCAATATGTTTTGTCATCAGTCTGCGTCTCGCCAATCGAAGGGTGCTTCTATGTCGTTGGGATCCACAGAAACCTTATAACCCAGATCATCGTATCGATAGGGATCGGTGGAATATCCCTCGGCATCCTGGGTGTACACATTGTACGCGAAGCCATCAATGTCAACGGTGCCACTGTGGTAAGGAAGATCATCGATATCGTTTCTTGGATTAACGTTGTCATCTGCGTAATAGATAGGCGTGGAATCCACATTATATGGCTCATAATACGGAATCTCATGATACGCAGTCTTTTGCTCCGCTTTGTGAGGCTTCGTTTTACCTTCAACGCTCGCCAGATACGCCTCGGTTTCTTTGGTATAATCGAAATGACACTTTCGTCTGTAGAACAGTCTGTTTAAATAAAAGAAAGGACAAAGAATCCAACCATATAACCAATACACAATCGCTAGGAAAACGACTCCACCACCCAGCATTTGAAACGAAAACATTTTGATCATAATAAAGCCGTAGATCAAAAACGCTGTGATCAGAAATACAAAAAGCTTTTGAAACGGTTTTCGATCCGAAGCATCCGTGTAGTCGGGAAGCGCTAAACGGAGGTTATAAGCCAAATTATGTAACCGACGGGCTTTGTTGACTACGCCTTCACCACCATTGGAAAACCGTTTCCATTCTTGTTTGTATTTACCTTTGTATATGAGAGAGTAAATGAGCGTAATCACCGCGGACACCGCAAGTGGGATCACAAAAGCGGCAACGGCCAAAATTCCTGCAAAAACGTACCACTCCAACTCCCATTTGTGCATCACAAATGCAAAGACGGACCAAATTTTAGTGAGTGGCGTCAATAATTTATACATGTGTAGATCTTCGTGAGAAGTGTTTTCATATATAGCCCCATAAATGTAAAGAAAATTCAGCAACACGAATAACCCATTACCGACGGGTTTTACAATACGTTTGATAGCCTCTTTTTTACGTCGCGATATGAGTTCATCTATCATCGTTTTCGCTGCTTTATCGACGGTATTAGGGGTCAAGGAATACGAAAAGCGATCCATTTTTGTTCCTCCTTCTAAATAGTGTGGACACCTTAATTATATAGTGGGTAGTAAAATTTTGTCAAGTAGAGAAGAAAATAGATAGGATAACAAAAAAACAGCCCTGAGCTTTCGCTCAAGGCTGTTTTCATCGTCTTAACCTGCAGACGGGCAATCAACTACATGTTACCACCCATCTTATCGCGTTGCCGATTCAAAACCTGCAGACGGGGGATAACCTATTGGTTACCCACCCATCTTATCGCGTTGCCTAATTAAAACTCGATCTTGCCGTACAGACTGGCATTATCCTCTTTCTCGGAGTTGGTGCGGTTGCTGATGGGAGCCACGTCCTCCGCCACAGGCATAGAGAAACTGCGGGACTGGAAGGCGCGGACGGGACGCTCGGGAGCGGTGACCTGATAGTTGTCGTCGCGGCGCTCACGACGCTCGCCACGGTTGCCGCCGCTATTGCGGCCGCCACGGCCACGACCGCCACGGCTGCGCTGCTCACCCTTATCCTTGTTGGGGTTGTCGTCGGAAGGCCCGATGATCACGTGACGGCGATCGTCAGAGCCCACAGACCAGGAGATCACACCCTCCATCTGCTGGACGGTGGTGTGGATGATGCGGCGCTCGTAGGGGTTCATGGGCTCCAGAGAGTTGCGGCGACCGGTGCGGGCGGTCTGGGCACCCAGACGGCGAGCCAGCGCCACCAGAGCCTGCTCACGCTTGTCGCGGTAGTTGCCGATGTCCAGAGTCACACGATAGTAGGCGTTGTCGGCGCGGTTGGCCACTAAGCCCGTCAGATACTGCAGAGCATCCAGGGTCTCGCCACGGCGACCGATGATAAAGCCCAGATTCTCGCCGTCCAAGCTGATGACACAGCCGTTCTCCTGCTCGGTGACCTCGATGGTGAAGTCCTCCACGCCCAAGCCGGCCAGCACCTTACGCAGGTACTCCTCGGCGGCGGCAGCGGCGGACAGGCTCTTGACGGTGCCCTTGACGATGGCGGGATCGCCACCGAACAGACCCAGCACCTTCTTGCCGGCCTCCTGCACCACCTCAAAGGTGATGGCGTCCTCGGCCACGCCCAGCTCCGCGATAATCAGAGCCTTGGCCTCCTCGATCGAGGCGGCCTCTTTGATGATTTCCTTATTCATTGGTTGCTTCCTCCTCTTTATCGCCGTCGGTTTCCGCGACGGTCTCACTCGGCAGTTCAGCGGTAGTGGCTTTGGAGGCTGCCGATTTTTTCTGGGTGATATCGCCCTTAGCGCGGGCTTTGGCTTTGTTCTCCTCTTCCTGCCAGGCGGCCTGCTCCGCCAAACGGGCGGCCTTCAGGCGCTCCTTGTCCTCACGGCGCTTCTTGCGGCGCTCCTGGTACTCGATCTCGGCCTGAGCGCGGATCTTGCCGGGGTTCCACATGGCGTTGAGGATCACCGTCTGCACCATCGCCAACAGGTTGGAGAAGATCCAGTAGACCGCCACACCGGCGGGAACGGTGAAGGAGAAGAAGAGGGACATCAGGGGCATCATATAGATCATGGCGTTGTTGCAACCGCCGGCCTGCTGCTGCTCCAGCGACATAGCCGCCTTGCTATAGCGCATAGACAGCCAACCGGACAGATAGGCGGTCACGCCGGACAGAATGGCGATGATCCACAGGGGGTTGGGATGCAGATCCTTCTTCCAGGGCTGCTCCAGCAGAGAATGCTTACCGATGGAGAATTCCTCACCGGTCTTGACGATGGTATCCAGCGTCTTCTCGGCATCGGTGAACAGCTTTTCGTTGTCCTTGGTGAAGGTTTCTTTCGCCGCGGTATAAATGCGGGATTCGTTAGCCTTTTTATATGCTTCCTCGTCAAAGATGGCGGTATCCTTGGCGGCGTCCTCACGGAACTTAGCCTCGTCGAACACGGCGGTATCCTTAGCCGCGTCCTCGCGGAACTTAGCCTCGTCGAACTCTACGCCGTCGGTCTCGGCCTGCTTCTTGGCGGCCTCTACGGCGGCGTCGATCGCCTCCGCTTTAGCCGCCTCCACGGCGGCGTTGATTGCCTCTGCCTTGGCGGCCTTCATCTCGGAGTCATACTCCGCCTTCTGATACTGGCTCAGGGTCAGGGTGTCGTCCTTGCCGTCCTTGTCCAAACGGCTGTCCACGATCGCCCACTCCATCTTATTCTGCAAGGTTTCATCGTCCTGAATCGCCTTGAACAGGTTCAGCTCGGCGTAGTAGCCGCTGTACTTGGTATTGGGGGGATTCTTTTTATCCTTGGCGTCGTTGCCGTAGTTGGGATCCACCACCTGGTAGCAGGCGGTCAGGTCGTTGGCGTCGATGCGCTGGATGTAGGTCAGGGGCTTGTAGATAACCGCGATAACCGAGAACAGCACCAGCATCTGCAGCAACATGGGCAGACAACCGCCGGTCATCTTGATGCCCTCTTTGTCGTACAGCTCCTGCTGCTTCTGCATCATCTTCTGGCGGTCCTGACCGTACTTCTTCTGAATACGCTCCAGACGGGGTGCCAGACGAGCGCGGTCGGCCTGGTTCTTCTGATTCTTAATGGACAGGGGGAACAGAATCAGACGCACCAGCACGGTGAACAGAATCAGCGCCAAGAAATAACCGGTGCCCAGATTGTAGATCCAGCGCATCAGGTGACCCAGAGGGCCTGCGAACAAACTAAATAAACCCATCATGTGTTATTTCCTCCTTAATATATCGTTATCCGCCGCCACCGAGGAGGGAGAAGAGGGGGTGGAAACGGACAG
>JAZNED010000029.1:0-9980 GCA_045588425.1 Acutalibacteraceae bacterium | reverse complement strand
GATCGTTTGCAAAGAAATAGAGAAATTGAATACGATATACAACGCTGTTTCTGTGGATACATTTTGTATTATGCCGGATCATATTCACCTGTTGTTGGCGATTCACACAGATGCAGACGGGCGAACACAGTTCGCCCCTACAATCTCAAGAGTAGTTAAACAGTTTAAAGGGTCGATTACAAAACAAATCGGCAGGTCGATTTGGCAGAAATCCTTTTATGAACACGGGATACGCAATCAGCAGGATTATGATGAAATTTGGGAGTATATTGAAAATAATCCGCTGAAATATAAAGAAAAACGGACACCGTGAGGTGTCCGTTTTTTGTTGCGGGCGAACACAGTTCGCCCCTACCATTATCATTTAAGGTTACAGAATGATCTGGAACGGGGAGGCAAGATAGCTTGCGCTGTTGTAGAGATTGTGAGCGCAGGAATTTTGCCAGCCCAGCTCGATGCGAGCAATGCCGTCGGCGGTAAGGGTGAGGGCGTTGTCCTCGATGGTGGCGGTGTAGGGGAGGGGATTGTCTGCCGCATCGTACACCGTTAGGTCGGCGGGATCGCCGTCAAAGTGCAGGTCGTCGGCGTGGGTGAAGGTGATGGTGACACCATTCTCGGCCTTTTCCACCTTATCATAGACCGGACCGCAGTATTCCACGTCATAGCCGAAAGCGTTAGCAAGGACGGCGTTTTTCAGCTCCACCGCCAGGTGGTGCTTTTTGGTGGGGTGGATGTTATCCGCCTCACCGGTGTGGTTTAGGGTGCAGAGGTAGGTGCCTGCCACCTCCTTGGTGACACGCTCCTGCGCCTGACGGATGTGCGGCCAGTCGTTCCAGTCACCGTCGTTGTGGGGAGCAATCTGCACGATGTAGAAGGGCAATTCCTTCTGCCACAGGTCACGCCAGTTGGCGATCATCTTGCCCAGCAGGGTGTGGTAGTGAACCGCTTCTTCGGTGAGACGGTTGCTCTCTCCTTGATACCACAGCACACCGCAGATGGTGTAGGGGACGATGGGGAGCAACTTATTCAGATAGCACCAAGAGCCTTGATTGAACTTATAGAAATGCCAGTCGCCGTGTTTGGCTCCCAACATCTGCTGATATTCCTCGGTCTCCACGATGGCGGGTGCGGTCCACGCATCTACGCGGGAAGCACCGATGTTGCAGGAGATGATACCCACGGGGATATCCAACTTCTCGCTCAGCATACGCCCTACGTCGTAGCCGATGGCAGAGAAACGCTCCAAGTTTTCCTCAGTAGCCACCTGCCACGGGGTGTAGTCGTACCACGTGTCCATATTCTCGTTGGCGTAGTGACCCTCGGTGAAGTGGCGCACCATAGGATTGCCGATGCGGGGGATATCCACCGACTCCTCCACGCGGAACTGCATGTTGGACTGACCGCCGGCCAGATACACGTCGCCCACCAACACGTCGGAGAAGGTGACGGACTCGTCCCCGATGGTGACGGTGAGGTCATAGGGGCCACCGGCGGGCATGGCAGGTAGGTAGGCAATAAAGTTACCCTCTGCCTCAAAGGCAATTTCGGCGCCGTTGATGGTGGCGGTGCCGTGACCGCAACCCTCGCCGAAGAGGGCAATGGGGCAGCCACGCTGTAACACCATGTGGTCGGTGAAGATAGCGGCTAATTTCATACGGTTCATCCCTTTCTTTTCTGTGCCAACATCCAGTCAATGAGGTCAGGGTCGGTGTAGGCGATCTCCCACGCATTGTGTCCCACACCGTAGCAGATGGTCAGCTTTACGTCCGCACCCGCGCGGGTGAGCTCGCGCAACATCACCACGCTCTCCTCAAAGGGGACGATGGGGTCATCGTCGCCGTGGTAGATGCGGATGGGGAGATTGGCCAAATGCTTTGCGTTCCACACGATGCCGCTGCCACAGACGGGAACGAGGCAGGAGAAGCGATCGGGGTCGGCCATAGCCAGCATCCAGGTGCCGGTGCCGCCCATGCTTAAGCCCGTGAGGATTACACGGTCGCGGTCGACGGGGTAGGTGTCGCAGATGTAGTCGATGAAGTGGAGCAGGCTCTCGGTGTAGCAGCCCCAATAGTTCCAGCCGTCGCACTGAGGGGCGACAAACAGGAAGGGGTATTCCGCACCATTCTCCCGCACGTAGCGCATATAGCCGTGACGGGAAGCAACCTCCAGATCGTCGCCGCGCTCGCCGGCACCGTGGAGGAAAAAGACCAGGGGATAGGTCTTGGTTTCATCGTAATCTTTCGGTAGGTTGACAACATAATTGAAAGAATGCCAAGGGTCACAATTCCATTGGTGTTTGGTATACATTGGTCATCACTCCTTTGGGACAAGTATATCACGACTTTTGGGGAATGTAAATAGAAAAATGCCACTCTACCCACGGTAGAGTGGCGGTCTACAGGCGTGTTTTAACATAGAGAGAAGGAAAACAAAACGGTGGATTGCGTTGTGGGGATGGGCAAGGTATAATGACGGAGTGAAAAGAAGAGGACAGTGACATAGCACCCGCTGTGTCGATGAAAGGAGAACCGTATGCCCAACCGAAAAATCGTAGCCGATTCATCGGCAGATACGTTATTATTGGATGGAGTGGATTTTGATTCTGCACCCCTGACCATCGTTACCGATGAAAAAGAATATGTGGACGACGCCGCGCTGAACGTGGCACAGATGACCGAGGATCTGCTGAAATACAGCGGCAAGTCCTCCACTGCCTGTCCCGGCGTGGGGGATTGGTTGCATGCTTTTGGTGAGGCGGAGGAAATCTTCTGTGTCACCATCACCAGTAATTTGTCCGGCAGCTGTAATGCGGCAAAGATTGCGGCGCAGGAATATGAGGAGCGTCATCCCGACAGACGGGTATTTGTGCTGGACTCTCTATCCACCGGACCCGAGATGCGGCTGCTGCTGGAGCGTTTGCGCGACAGCGTGGCGGCGGGGAAGAGTTTTGAGGAAATTTGTGTGGATGTAAGCGCTTACAGTGCCCAAACGGGGCTGTTGTTTGTGCTGGAGTCCATGAAGAATTTGGCGAATAACGGGCGGGTGAGTCGTTTGGCTGCTACGGCGGCGGGATTGCTGGGTATCCGTGCCGTGGGCAAGGCCAGCGACGTGGGTACACTGGAAATGCTGGAAAAGTGTCGCGGCGAGAAAAAGGCGTTGGCGGCAGTGGTGCACCAGATGGAGAGCCTGGGCTACGTGGGCGGTGCGGTGCGCATCAGTCACGTGGGCAATGAGGTAGCGGCCAACAGCCTGCGGGATGCGTTGGCGGAGCAGTACCCTAATGCGGACATCGAGATGTACGCCGCACGCGGACTATGCAGTTTCTACGCCGAAAAGGGTGGACTACTGATCGGATTTGAAAAGGAATAAAGATGACAATCCCTCCGACCTCGCTGACGCTCGGCCACCTCCCTTTACACAAGGGAGGCGCGCCGACTTTGTCGGCTATAAAATAAACAGCCTGTGGCGATTGCCGCAGGCTGTTTTTATGTGTTGGTATGAGGATTGTCGGTGCGGCAGAGAATATAGTCAATGCTGACACCATAAAAATCTGCCAGACGCATCAGCGTTTCGGTGGGCGGAGTACGCTCTCCTGTCTCATACTTGGAGAGCAGTGCCTGCTCGATGCCGGTTTTCATTTGTACCGCGATTTGGGTGTATCCTCTGCTTTTTCGCAGTTGTTTTAGGTTGTTTTTCACAATACCACCTCAATGACATTATGTCATAATTGCTAAATATTAATATGACATTTTGCCATATATGCGCATTGACTTTTATGACGAACGGTCATAAAATTGAGATAACATATTTTGAAAGGGGTCGGAGTTATGAAAAAATTGTTGGCCTTGGTTATGAGTTTGCTCTTGCTGGCGATGATGATACCGTTGGGTGCGGTGAGTGTTGGGGCGGCGACAACTATCACCAATTCTAGTCAAATTAATGGAGCTACGTATTCAGCTAAATATGCTGATAAATTAGACGCTTTGTTCCAAGGAAAAGTTGCTCTTTTCAACGGTTCCAGTGACAAGTATGCATTGGGCGATTCATTAGACATAAACAAGAGCTATAAGGTGGGCACTGCCATTAGTGGATATCAGTGCTATATTTATGCCCAAGGTGTATATTATTATTTGTTTGGTGATATTCCTTATCACGGCGATGGTATAGGGAGTTATTGGAAAAATTCTAAACGGGTTTTAAGTAATCAATCTTTGGCTTCGTATAGTGCTTTTTTGAATGCTGAGGTCGGTTTTGGAGCGTATTTGCGCACTACCAGTAATTCGGATGGCTCTTACCATACCAGTAACGGCCATTCTGTCATCATTCTTACATATGATGAGACAAGCATTACATATTTGGATGCAAATGGCGACGGTAATGGTTTGGTACGCATAAACGTACGTACTTGGGCGGAATTTAACAGCTATCATTCTCTTTCTTCTGGCAAACGCAGAATCAGTCACATTTGTCAGCCGAAAGATGCAGTGGCTCCCACACCTATTCCGGATGGTTTGATTAAAGAGGAATATCGCACGCATTGTGAAGTGACGGTGTCCAAGGATTGTACGATCAAAAGTTTGCCGTGCAGTCCCAGTACCAATGCAGACTCTAAGGAGATAGAGTCTGCCAAGCAAGGCGACGTTTATGAAGCGGTGTTCATGTATCGCAACACCGCCACCAGTACGGGAAATCTTTGGTATCAAGTAAAGACGAAAAACGGTCGTATTGGCTATTTATTTGCCGGCAATACCATTCTCGATTCGGTAAAACAATTGATCACTGATGTGACCATAGACAGTCCCGTTGTCCCCTCTACCATTGTACAGGGAAAAGATTTTGTCATTGGTGGTACCGTGAAAACCCAGTATCAGACTTTGATTGATGTAGGTGTATGGGTGGATGACTCCAATGGAGCATTTGCTATTGGTGAGGCAGAAAACATAAATGCATCAACATATTCGTTGAAGGGGAGCACAATTGACACCTCCGTTAATTTTGCCGCCTTGTCGGCGGGGCAATACTATTACTCTGTGGGAGTATTGGTAAAAACGTACTTTGCTAGCGGTGAAACGACGGTAAGTTACAAATCGACGACCGTTGACGTTCTTGATTCCAAAAAATTCAGTGTTATCAAAGAGGTGCCACCCTCGGGAGTTTATGCCACCATTGATACCGGCACATATTTTATCAAGAACAAAGGTACCGGGAAATATTTGGATGTGGATGGTGCAATTGATGCCAACAAACAAAACATTTGGGTATACACATTTAACGGACACGACTCCGAAAAGTTTGAAATTACTCCCTCTACCACTACGGCGGGTTATATGATTCGCCCTCTGTGCAGTACGTCTCGTGTGGTGAATGCGTACAGCAACACGGTTTCAAGCGGCATCAACGTATGTCTGTGGGACAACGTGGATGAGTACACCGAATCTCAACGCTGGTATTTTGAGGCGGTGGACGGCGGTTACGTTATCCGCAACGTGCAAGTGCCCAGTTGCGTTCTGACGGTGGATAACAGCAACA
The DNA here is from genome assembly GCA_045588425.1 of Acutalibacteraceae bacterium. Lineage (GTDB taxonomy): Bacteria > Bacillota > Clostridia > Oscillospirales > Acutalibacteraceae > UBA5905. The sequence continues at coordinate 4,451 of JAZNED010000029.1, read as the reverse complement.
ACGTTATCGTTCAAACCTATACCGGTGCGGATAGTCAGATTTGGACGTTAGAGATTGTGGGATGTGACCACGTCTACGATAATGACTGCGACGCCATCTGCAACAACTGCGGTGATATTCGTACGGTGGGCGCTCATACCTACGACAATGGATGTGACATGGATTGCAACGTGTGCGGAGCTGTGCGCGAAACGGAACACGTGTTTAATGTGATGATTGAGAGTCAGCCTACGTGTAACACATACGGAAAGCGTCGCTATACGTGTGACATTTGTGGATATTCGTATGAAGAGATTATTACAGAGAACACCTCCGAATGGTCAACAGAATATCCTACCGGCATCGACGAAGAACTGATTGAAAGCAAAACGGAGTATCGTTACCGCGAGTGGGTAGAAACGACCGAACCGATCACGGAGGACGGTTGGATATTGGATAGCACATACACACGTATGGGTGAGTATGGAGCGTGGAGCAACTGGTCTAATTCGGCCATTACCGGAAGCGAAAACACGCAAGTAGAGACGCGCACGGTGTATCCGTATTACTATTACAAGTGTCCCAATTGTGGCGCCCATATGCACGTGTACTTAGGATGCTACACATGGGCAGGCGGTTGTGGGAAATCCGGGATTAATTCCGGCCATTACGTCCAAATAGACAGTACGGTACCCTATAGTTCGGCTGGATTGCAAGAATTCCACGGAACGGGTAGATACTATACGTATCTCGATGGACAACTGGTGTTCCAACATCGGGATGGTAGCAAAACACAATATCGTTCTCGCACAAGAGAAGTGGAAACGGTGTATAAGTATTATCGATATACCGATTGGTCGGATTGGAGCGAGGAGTGCAACGCTCCTAATGCTATGGCAGAAGAACGTACAGTGTATCGTTATACGATTGCCGATTTGGCTGACCACACCTACGATGATGAGTACGACGCTACTTGCAACGTGTGTGGCGAGGAGCGCGAGGTGCCGGAGAAGCCCAACACCCCCGATCTCCCCGCCGATGCGCCTGCCTTTGTGGTGGAGAACGGCACCGCCCGTGAGGGGGAGGAGTTCACCATCGCCATTCGTACCGAGCGCAACAGCGGTATCGTTTCCTTCAAATTGAAGCTGGCTTATGACGCCGCCGTGCTGGAATTGGTTTCTGTGGAGGAAAAGGATTTCGTTAACATGTCCTTTGGTCCGACGGGAAATAATCCCTTTGTCATCAACTGGGTGGATGCGCTTCAACCCACCAACACCACCAACGGTGTTGTGGCGTTGGTGACCTTCCGCGTCAAAGAGGGAGCTCCCATCGGCAAATCGGAGATCACCTTGTCCTATGATGGGGATGACGTATACGATCAGAGCTACGACAACGTGGCCTTCCGCGTTGAAAACGGATGCGTAGAGATCGTGGACTACATCCCCGGCGATGCCAACAATGACGGCAAGGTCAACAACAAGGATCTGGGCATCCTACAGCAGCATCTAAACGGCTGGTCGGTCACCGTCAGCGAGAAGGCTGCCGATGCCAACGGCGATGGTAAAGTGAATAACAAAGATCTAGGCATCCTCCAACAGTATCTCAACGGCTGGAACGTGGAACTGGGCTAATCGAATGTAATAAAACAGCCTGCGGTTTTCACCGCAGGCTGTTTTTATGTGTAGCAGGAAATTTTTGCCGATGACCAAGTGGGTGTTGACGACAGCGGGAAAATTCGGTAAAATGATAGGGTAATGTGTCGAAAGGAGGGATGCAGGTGAAAAAGCGTATAGCCATGTTGCTGTGCTTGGTGATGCTGGTGGCGATGATGCCCTTTGGGACGTCATTTGCCGAGGAGCTGCCGTCGGCGCGAGCGCAGACGATGACGGTGGCACAGTTGCAAGCCAAGTATCCCCACGGCACCTATTGGAATCACACCAAGGGTGGGTCTGAGGATTACACCACCACCCCCTGCACCCACCATACCGGCAACTGCACCTACAGCGGATCCTGCGGGTGCAACACCTATAAAGGAAAGTCCGTCCAGTGCATGGGATTTGCCTATCAGCTGGCGTACCTTGCCTATGGCGACGAGCCGCGGGATTGGGCATCTAACACAAAAACTTCTGCGCTGGATAACCTGAAGGCGGGAGATATCGTGCGGTATCAGTGGAACGGACACTCCATCTTTGTGACGGCGGTGGAGGGAGATACGGTCACCTATGCCGACTGCAACAGCGATCGGCACTGTGGTATCCGTTGGGGAGCTACGGTGTCCAAAGCCACGCTAAAAGCGTCCTTTACCTATGTAAAGGCGTCTCCCTTTGCATTGAAAAATGAGCCTGTATTGACGGTGAAATACCATGCAGGCGGCGGAAATATCCCCAATGAGGTAGTGGGTACCACCTATCGGGTGCTGTCGGATAACGGCATCAACATGCGTAAGGATGCCGGCACCGGCAACGCCAAGGTGACGGCGCTGCCTTACGGTACCACCTTCGCTGTCAAAGCGGGAGATACCAAAGAGGCCAGCGGATATACGTGGGGTAAGACCACCTACAACGGTAAAACCGGCTGGGTAGTTATCTCGGACTTTGTGGAAAAAATCGGCGAGGCGTGGAGCGGCGAGTGGCGTGTGTCCGACGGGCTGATATGTCATAGCAACGGCACACCGCTGACCGGCGCATTTGTGAAGGGTAAACCGATAGAGTCGCTGGCAGACGTGGTGCAACTGGGGCTGGTCAAAGAGGGCTATCGCTTTGGCGGCTGGTGCACCACGGCGGACGGCAGCGGCACCATGTTTGCCGCGGGAATGAAACCGGAGGAATTGTGTGCCCCCGATGAAACGGTGACGCTGTATGCTCTGTGGAATCCCATTATCGTCGGTGACGCGGACGGCAACGGACGGGTAAACAACAAAGACTTGGGTCTGTTGCAGCGGTATCTCAACGAGTGGGAGGTCACCGTTGCCGCCGAGGCAGATATTAACGGTGACGGCGCTATCAACAACAAGGATTTGGGGTTGCTACAACAAATCATCAACGGATGGAATGAGGGAGAATCATGATGACATTTATTTGCTATCCGAAGTGTACCACTTGCCAAAAAGCGCAGAAGTGGCTGGAGGAAAATGGGGTGGCGTATACTCTGCGGCACATTAAAGAGGACAAGCCCTCGTATGAGGAGCTGGTAGCGTGGTACGCTATGAGCGGCCTGCCGCTGAAAAAGTTCTTTAACACCAGCGGACTGTTGTATAAGTCGCTGGCACTGAAGGATAAATTGCCTCACATGAGCGAGGAGGAAATGCTTCGTCTGCTGGCCACCGACGGTATGCTGGTGAAACGTCCTCTGCTCATCGGTGATGGGTTCGTGCTGGTGGGCTTTAAGGAAGCTGAGTGGCAGGAAAAAGTGAAGTAACACATAAAATTCCCTCTCACGGGTACTCTAAGAGCGAGTATTGGTGAGGGGGATTTTTTATGCCGGAGCGTGTGGGAGAAAGTACTATTCGATTGACCTGTCCGCCCGCGATTTTGGGCTATGCCGCGGTGGGCGGCAAGAAAGAGGGGGAAGGCCCTTTGGGGCGGTATCTGGACGCGGTGTTTGAGGACGCCCATCTGGGGATGGACACCTGGGAGCAGGCGGAAAGTGCGCTGCAGAAGGAGGCGATGACCCGCGCCATCGAAAAGGCCGGGATACTGAAAAATCGTCTGCAGGTGCTGTTCGCGGGGGATCTGCTCAACCAAAACATCGCCTCCACCTTTGGCCTGCGGGAGATGGAGGTGCCGCTCATCGGGCAATTCGGGGCTTGCTCCACTATGGGGCAGACCCTAGCACTGGCGGCGCTGTTTGTGGACAGCGGTGCGGCCGATACGTGCGGAGCGGTGACCTCCAGTCACTTTTGCACCGCCGAGCGACAATTCCGCTTTCCGCTGGAGTATGGCGGTCAGCGCACCCCCACCAGCCAGTGGACCGCCACGGCGTCGGGTGCCTGTGTGGTGGGGGTTGGTGACGGCGTGCGGGTGGACAGCGTCTGCTTTGGACGTGTATGCGATTTGGGTGTGACGGATATGAATAATATGGGGGCGGCGATGGCTCCTGCGGCGGCGGACACCATTGCCCGCTATCTGCGGGATACGGACACGAGCCCGAAGGACTATGATCTCATCGCCACCGGCGATCTGGGGCAGGTGGGCAGCGAGCTGTGCCGGCAACTGTTGGAGGAAAAGGGAGTGACGCTGGGCGGTAACTACACCGACTGCGGGCTGCTGCTCTTTGACCGTCAGCGGCAGGACGTGCACGCCGGTGGCAGCGGGTGTGGCTGTTCGGCGGCGGTGCTGTGTGCCCATCTGCTGCCGCTGATGGAAAAGGGGGCGTTTCGGCGCATTCTGTTTTGCCCCACGGGGGCGCTGATGAGTCCCACTTCGTCCCAGCAGGGGGAGTCCATTCCCGGTATTTGCCACGCGGTGTGTTTG
>JAZNED010000028.1:0-4899 GCA_045588425.1 Acutalibacteraceae bacterium | reverse complement strand
TCTGGCCACCGATAGAACCGGCCTGCTTCGCGGTCAGGTCACCGTTATAACCCTGCTTCAGGTTGACGCCCACCTCGCTGGCAGCCTCCATCTTGAAGCGATTCAGACCCTCGCGGGCCTCGGACACTACGCTCTTGTTGTCCATACTGTTACACCTCTCTGTCGCACACGGCGGTTTTGCCGCCGCAAATTCGTTTTGCGTTTGCAAACCTATTGTGTGTCAACACCGGATAAATACACAAGACAAATTGTGACGAAAGCGCGTATTTTTGGCAAACTCACCACGCAACTAAAAAATATGACAAAAAAGCAGGATTATCTGTTTGCTTTTTATCTATTTTATGGTATTATAACAATAACATGGGGGCTTCCCCACAAAAAACAAGTCAGAAAGGAATCAATACTATGAAAAAATCCCTTTCCATTCTGCTGTCGCTCTGTATGCTGCTGAGTCTGTTCAGCGTTGCCTTGACGGTCAACGCCGCCGGCGCATACGACACAGTAAAGTTAAACGGCTTTACTACCTGGACCCAGGCCGAACTGGACAAGTCCAGCGGTAACAATGGCTATGCCAACGGCTGTATCACCAAGCTGACGGTGGTCACCGACACCGGGTACATCGTGGGCGGTGTCAACCAGGCCATTAAGGCGGTCAAGGGTGGCTCTCAGAGCTACAACAACTGCATCGTCAACTGGACCTACGGTACCGGTGGTCCCTGCACCGCCGGCAACGTGTGGGCGGCGGCAGACGGCTCTGCCGTGGACTATTCCACCTACGAGGGCATCCGCGTGGCGGTACTCAACGCCAACGGCCAGCCTGCCAATTTCACTAAAATCACCTTCCGTGTCACCAATGGTGCCAACTACTCCAACAATATGCGCTATTGGGAAGGCGCTCCCGTCCGTGACGCAGACGGTTATTTCTACTTTGATTTCAAATCCTTTAAGTCTGCCGGCAACCCCGGTGGCACCGACATCTACGATTATATGAAGAACTACGCCTCCGGCATCTCCATGCTGTGCTACGGCGGCACCGACGAAAACACCTGCTACTACTCTGCGGTGGAGCTGTACCGCGAGGCAGGCACTGTCAACAAGAGTGCCCTGACCGCCGCTGTCAACAAGCTGGCGGGCTACGACGCCACCACCTACGCCGCCGAGATCGCCGCCGCAACTGCGGTGATCAACGACGGCAACGCCACCCAAGAGCAGGTAGACGCTCAGCTGGCCATCATCAACGCCTGCATCGCCGCGTATAAGGCGGCGCAGAGCGGCAACTACACCTATGCACAGCTGGACGGCATCCAGAACTGGCCCGCCGCCGAGGCTGCCTCTATGAACGGTTTCGGTGCCACCTATTCCATCTCGGATAAGGGTCTGGTGGGCGACGCCACCCAGTCGGTCAAGCTGACCGCCACCAGTGCCAACACCCGCTTCTGCTTTGCCACCCAGAAAAACGGCGGTGCTTTCTCCACCCTCAATCCCTACAAGCTGACCAACCCCGCCGACGGCAAGCTGTCCGACTACGACGGCATTGCCATCGCTTTCTCCGACGAGAACGGCAACGAAATTCAGATTTCCAAGTTCGTCGCCCGTCTGATGCGTAACTCCGCCGACTGGGGTAGCTACTGGAACTACGAGGCTTCCTACACCGATATGACCACCTGCTACGTCAATGGCTACTACCACCTCAAGTTCTCCGACTATCCCGCTCTGGCCGGTGTCATCGACGATCTGGCGGTGATGTCCATCTTGTTCTACAAGAGCGTGGCCACCGGTGACACCGCCTACATCTCGGATATGAAGGCATATACGGTCAAGGAAACCGTCGACTACGACAAGCTCTACGAGGCCATCAACACCCTGAAAGAGTACAATACCGACAGCACCTACGACGCGGATATCGCCGCCGCTGAGGCGGTGCTGAACAACAAAGATGCCACCCAAGACGAGGTGGACGCCGCCACCAACGCCATCAACCGCATTCTCCGCGAGCTGTTGCAGGGCGACGTGGCCTTTGACGAGGACAACATCGTTCTTTCCTTTGGCGCCATCAGCGATATCCACATCAACAACGTGGTGGGCGGCTACAACTGCAATAAGTACGACAAGGCTCTGCAGCTGCTGAAGAAGTACGCCGGCGGCAAGCTGGACGCCGTCACCATCGCAGGCGACATCTCCGCCAGTGTGTACGACAGCTCCATCGGCGATGCCTTCAAGCAGATCACCGACGCCCAGCTGGGTGAGAATGCCAACGTCTTCTTCGTATCGGGCAACCACGATGCCCAAGAGGAGCAGTGGAACACCCTGAACCAGTTCTACACCGACTTTGCTAAGTACACCGCCAATGACCTACCCTCCAGCCAGCACAATCGAGGCAACCGCCATATGGTGATCAACGGCTACCACTACATCGGTGTCAATATGATGGACTACTGGAACGCCTCCGAGGCGCTGTTCATCCAGCAGGATCTGGAGTGGCTGGCCACCGAGCTGGCCGCCGCCCGCGCCGACAAGCCCGGTCAGCCCATCTTCGTCTACGTCCACGCCGGTGTCTACGGCACCACCTACGGCTCCGACCTCTACACCGGCAAGCATTGGGGCAGCAAGCTGATTTACGACTATCTGGACGAGTATCCCGAGGTGGTCACCTTCAGCGGTCACGTCCACTTCCCCTTGGCGGACGAGCGCACCATCTATCAGAAAGACTTTACCTCCCTCAACTGCGGCAGTGTGCAGTATATGGCCATCGAGAGCGGCTATCTGCAGACCGGCTCCTCCACCACCATGGACGATTCCCACAACGTGTCCAACGGTCTGCTGGTGCAGGTGGATAAGAACAACAACCTAAAGATCACCCGTCTGGATTTTGCCAACGATTCCGTGATCAAGCAGCCCTTCTACATCCCCGCTCCCGATTTGGAGAACAAGTCCCATCTGTATCACTACAACGACGCCTACTTTAACGCTGACAACACCGCTCCCGTCTTTGGCGAGGATGCCAACGTCGGCGGCAAGATCGCCGGTGAGAATATGGTGGTCACCTTTGACGCCGCCACCGACAACGATATGGTGCATCACTACGTCATCGACATCAAGGGTCTGCCCTCCGAGTCTGTGAAGAGCACCAAGGCGCTTTCCGAGTTCTATCTCTATCCTCAGCCTGAGGATTTCCCCGACGATTACACCTTCATTATCCCCTACACCCTGGCGGCAGGCGACACCGCCTTTGAGATTGCTGTCTACGCCGTGGACTCCATGGGTCTTAAGTCTGAGCCCATCGTCTACGAGAGCCAGCCCGGCGACATCCCCGAGGACGTGGAGGTTCCCGTCACCGACAATCTGTTTATCAACGGCGATTTCGAGCAAGGCAACAAGAACGGCTGGACCGCTTGGCAGGGCTCCAACGTGTCGGTGGACGCCGCCAAGAACGGTGCCTTCGGCATGCACGCCACCGGTAGCGGTGGCTGGGGCACCATGATCTCCCAGACGGTGGACGTCACCGTCGGCAAAACCTATATGCTGTCCTTCTGGTATAAGGTAAACTCTGTCGGCGCCAACGTGCAGGTCAAGCGTGACAACAACGACGGCGCTATGTACGAGGGCACCGGCGGCTGGTACAGCCGCAACGAGTGGACCTACGTGGAGTACAAGTTCACCGCCGACACCGATAAGATCTTCTTCAACATCTGCGGCGGTGGCAACGGCAACGCCGAGAGCGTCTATTTCGACGACTTCACCCTGGTAGAGATGGGTGTCAAGATGCCCGACCTCATCGAGGGCGGCGAGACCAGCCGCACCGAGGAGACCAAGACCGGTCTGGGTCTGGCCTTTAAGTTCACCATCTTGGCCGATGGCATCACCGCCATCAACGGCAACGTAGCCGACCTGGCCAACGCCACCGTCACCATCGGCGGCGAGGGATACAAGCTGGTGGAGTTTGGCGCTCTGCTGTCCAACGACACCGCCATCGGCACCGATGCAGACGAGTTCAGTGTGGATAACCTCTCCGCCAAGACCATAAAAGTGTCTGCCAAGTATCTGCTGGATTTGGAGCCCGACAGCGCCTCCTACGCTGTGCGTGTCATCAACATCCCCGAGAGCCAAGCAGACACCACCGTTTACGCCCGCGCCTACTTCATCTATGAGGATGCCGACGGTCAGCAGGTCATCATCTACGACGAGATCTACTCCGCCACCTACAACGGCTAATTACACACAAAAACCGCCCTGAGCAGATAGCTCAGGGCGGTTTTTTATCGATTACTCAAACAGCGGACACTTATCACACAGGGCGTCCACAGCGGCGCGTACCGTCTCAGCGTTGGCGTCAAAGTCCTTGGCAACCAGCGCCATCAGGTGCGCCACCTCAATCATATCCTCCTCCACAAAGCCGCGGCTGGTCACCGCGGCGGTACCCACGCGGATACCACTGGTGATGCTGGGCTTTTGGGGATCATCGGGGATGGCGTTCTTGTTGACGGTGATACCCACCTCGTCCAAACGAGCCTCCATATCCTTACCGGTGATATTCATCGGACGCAGATCGATCAGCGCCAAATGGTTGTCGGTGCCACCGCTGACCAGATCAAAGCCTTCCTTCAGCAGAGCCTCGGCAAAAGCCTTGCTGTTTGCCAGTAACTGGGTCTGATAGGCCTTGAACTCATCGGTGAGACCCTCGCCGAAACACACCGCCTTGGCGGCGATGATGTGCAGCAGAGGACCACCCTGAATACCGGGGAAAATGGCCTTGTCGATCTTCTTGGCGATCTCCTCGTCATTGGTAAGAATCAGACCGCCGCGAGGACCGCGCAGGGTCTTGTGGGTGGTAGTGGTCACCACGTCGGCATAGGGCACCGGGCTCATGTGCAGACCCGCCGCCACCAAACCGGCGATGTG
>JAZNED010000027.1:0-39585 GCA_045588425.1 Acutalibacteraceae bacterium | reverse complement strand
AAAAAACCCCGCCACCCCACCCCCCACCCCCCCCAAAAAAAAGGCCCCCCCCCCAAATGGGGGTGTGTGCCTTTTTGGTGGAGACGGGGAGGATCGAACTCCTGACCTTACGGATGCGAACCGTACGCTCTCCCAGCTGAGCTACGCCCCCAAATATCTCCCGACACGTTACCGCATCGGGAGCATTGTTAGTTTATCCTATTTACAGTGGTTTGTCAAGTGGTAGGCAGCATTTTCTCACAAAAAATCCACAGCCTGCCACTCCCCCGTTTGCGGGGTTTCGCCCAGATGTACCACCTTGGCTCCCAACGCTTCCACCTGCTCGCGGATGTGGGTCACCAGCACCACCGGACGGCTTTCCGCCGCCGCTTTAATCAGCGGTACAACGTCCATCCACGTGTCCTCGTCCAAACCGTTAAATGGCTCATCCAACAACAAAACGTCACTCTCTGCCGCCAAGGCACGAGCCAACGCCACACGCCGTTGCTGACCGCCGGACAGACGCATCGGCGGCATATGCATCTCCGCCTCGGTTAACCCCAAGATGGCCAACAAATGACGTGCCTGCGGCTCATCGCCACCGATTAAGGTCACGTTCTCCAAAGCGGTACGCCACGGCAGCAAGCAATCCTCCTGAAACACCATAGCTACCCGCTGTACGCCGCTAACCCGTCCACCGCCGGGCTTCTCCAGCCCCGCCAGCAAGCGCAGGGCGGTGGTCTTTCCACAGCCGGATGCACCCCACAGGCACACCACGCCGTGGTCGGGCAGATGCCAGGTGACGTCACTGAGCACGGCAGTCTTTTTATAGGCAAAGAAAACGTTTTTGAAGAAAATGCTCATTTCTCCACCTCCCGTCGATTCAGCAGCCATCTCAGCAGCCATTCCAGCACCACGCTAAGCATCACCACCATCGCCGTCCACGCAAACACCGTCGCCGTTTCCAGCGAATTCTTGGCGGCGGCGATATAATAGCCGATGGAATCATCCGGCCAGCACAAAATCTCTGCTGCGATACCTGCCTTCCACGCAAAACCAAAGCCGGTGGTAACCGCCGCTTGCAAATACGGTTTCACCGCAGGCAAGCGAATGTGCTTAAGGCGTTGACGACGGCTCAAACGGAACACCTGCGCCATCTCCAGCAATTTACGATCGGTATGGAGAATACCTTGGCGGACGTTTTCCCACACCAGCGGTACCACCATCAAAAAGGAGATAAACGCCGGCATCCGCTCCGCATTAATCCACAAAAAAGCCACAAAGATAAAGGAGGCTACAGGCGCTGCCTTAATCACCGACAGCACCGGCGAAAACAGTGCATCCACCGCTGCCAGCCGTGTTGTGAGCATTGCCAATACCACGCCCATCACCAGTGCCAACGCAAAGCCGGTGACAATGCGCAACAGGGACGTTCCCACCACAGCCCAGAAGGACATCTCCCCCATCAGTTGCCACAGGGTCCTTACTACATCCCACGGATACGGGAGCGGCAACAGCAGTTTACGATTGGCGAGATAACAACCACCCGCCCAAATCGCCAGCCAAAAAGCCGCTACCGCAACCGTCCGCAGCACCCGCCACAGCTTATCCCGCATAGTAGAAATCATCTCCGGGCAACGCGCCGCCAACTACCTTGGTATCATAGTCAAACAGAACCTTAAGATAAGCAGACAGCTGCTTCTTCATCAAATTGCCGGTCACATAGGTCAAACCGCAGTTGGGCAGAGCCTGACGGGCCACAGCCGCCTTGGGGATGATCTTATATGTTTCGCACAGAGTAGCGGTATCCCCCGTGTTGGTCTTGGCCGCGCTGATGGAATCCGCGTATTCCTCGCAGAACAGCGCAATCGCATCGGGATTTTCCTTAATAAAATCGGTGCGAGCAATCACACAGCCCATCATCAGCGCACAATCATCGTCGCTGACCTTGTTCCATTCCTCGGTGACGTTCAGCGCACGACGAATGGACTTATTCTGCATCATATAGGTGGATGCCTTGGGTTCGGGAACCAACGCAATCTTCGCATCGCCGCCGGCCATAGCCGCGTCCAGATCCGGTGCAAACTCAATGCGCACTTCCTCATCGGGCTTCAAGCCGTTCTTCTCCAACAAATAACGCAGGATATACTCAGGATTGGCACCCTTATTCTTCGCGTCGGTGTAGATGGTCTTGCCCTTCAAATCCTTTACGGATTTGATGCTGTCGCCATTCTCCAAGATATGCAGCACACCCAGCGTATTCACCGCCAGCACCTGCACCTTGCCACCCGTCTTCTTGTAGAGGGTAGCTGCCAGGTTGGTGGGCACAGCGGCTACGTCAGCCGTGCCGTTGGTGATGGCCGCCACTGCCTGGGTGGGGTCGGAAACCACGTCAAAGGTATAGGTGTTAGTGGTCTTTTTATCTGCACTCTTCTGCATCAGATTGACCATACCCACACCGGTAGGTCCGGCAATGGCAGTGATGTTAATCTTACCGCCCTGCTTACCGTCGTCACTCTCTTTACCATTGTTGATAGCGTTACCCTCGCCCTTCTTACCGCAGCCGGCAAACGCACCGACCACCAAAACCAATACCAAAACCAAAGCTAAAATGCGTTTCATACTCTTATTCCTCCGTTGTTAAAATAATGATTTTTCTACGCTCGCGACGGATACGCCCCAACTGGGTCAGCGCGTCCAACGATCGATATAGGCTGGAGCGTCCCATATCCAGTCGCTCCGCCAGTTCACACATGCCATCGGCGACATACACCACACCGTTTTCATCTCGATGCGCCAGCAAATATCGCCACAATTTGCCATCCGCCTGCCCGGCGGTTAAGGTGGAAAGGCGACGATTGAGAAAACGAATGCGGTCAGATAAAAACCGCACGTAATTCTCCGCTACCTTTGGCACCTCTTTCATCCACTGTACCACGGTTTCCTGCGGGATATACAGCACACGGCAATCACTCTCTGCCGTTACGGTCGAGGGATATTCCTCCTCCGAACCAAACAGCGCCGCCACGCCAAACACGTCGCCCGGTAGCAGGTCGTTCATCACCACGCGCCCTTGCCAGGCACGCACATGACCTTCCAGTACCAACCCCAGCGCTCGCTGGGCGGATTGCGGTGTGTAAATGGCCTCTCCTTTACAGTGGGTTTTCTCCTCTGTTGCCGCCAATCTGCGGCACAAATCCAGTTCTTTTTCGGTCAGCCCTCTCAGTAAAAACAAAGAGGCAAATTTCATAGTATGCACCTCCACATCCGTCACTGAACCCACGTTTTCGTTCGCTCAGTTGTCGAATTTGTCCCATTTGGGACATTCTCTAACGATATTATACCATATCATTTACAAAAAGCAAGTCTTTTTTCACGTATTGTTAAATTTTTGTCACAAAACAAATGCTGTCCCCTATTCTGTTTTTGGCAAAGCTCCACTTCCGGCAAAGAAAAAAGGTGCGGACACAAGATTGCGTCCGCACCTTTCGGTGACTGTATTGGGGGATTACTCCTCGTCCTCAGCGTCTTCCTCGTCGAAGTCAAACTCTAAAGACTCGCCGCAGTTGGGGCACTCGACACCGCCGTCCATCAGGGTGTCCATGTCCACTTCGAACTCCTCACCGCAAGAGGGGCAGGTCACATCGTAGTACTCGTCATCGCAATCGCAGCAATCACAATCACAGCAATCGCAATCATCTTCCTCATCCCACTCCTCGTAGAAATCTTCTTCCAGAGCGTTGAGATCCTCATCCACGGCATCGACCTGCTCGGTCAGCTCAGCCACGTAATCTTCAATGTCCGCCACATTTTCGGCCAGATCATCCAGGACTTCGATAATCAGCTTAAACAGCTTGCCATTGTCGGAAGACTCATCGATCTTCATGCCGTCCATCAGGCCTTTGATGTAAGCAACTTTCTTAGTGGTGGTCATAGCAATACCCTCCCAAATAGTATGAAATGTTCAATTAAGCGCGGTCCATATACTCGCCGGTACGGGTGTCCACACGGACAACCTCGCCCTCGTCAATGAAGAGAGGCACACGAATCTCGGCGCCGGTCTCCAGAGTAGCGGGCTTGGTGGTGTTGGTGGCAGTGTTGCCCTTAAAGCCGGGGTCGGTCTGGGTGATGGTCAACTCCACAAAGTTGGGGGGCTCCACACCGATAACCTTGCCCTTGTAGGACTTGATGTTGCAGATCATGTTCTCCTTAACGAACTTGAAGTTCTCGGGCAGATCGCTGGCGTTGATGGGCACCATATCATAGGTCTCGGGATCCATGAAGTAGTGCAGATCGCCGTCGGCATAAGAATACTCCATATCCTTACGCTCCACATAAGCAGTGGGGAACTTGGCGGTGGGGTTGTAGCTCTTCTCAAGCACAGCACCGGTAATCACGTTCTTGGTCTTGGTGCGGACGAAAGCAGCGCCCTTGCCGGGCTTAACATGCTGGAACTCGACAACCTGTAAAACGTTGCCGTCTTCCTCAAAAGTCACACCGTTACGAAAATCGCCTGCAGAAATCATATTTTATTCCTCCATATTGTCAGACTGTACTTTATTGTACCCTATATCTTGTGAAATTTCAAGCCTTTTTTAATGGAAAATGGGAATTATAAGCAAAAAATCCATAAAAATTCCGCTTATCCTAATGCCTCACCATACAGACGGCTCATGGTGGCGGAATCCACCGTTTGCGTACCCGCCGATTCGCAGATTACCGTGGGACACAATCCCCTCTCCGCCAGCAGTTCCATCAACGGCTTCGGGTTTGGACCAAACACCTCATCCTCAAAAGTCAAGTGCTTTTTCTCACCGCCGCCGGTGTACTCAATTTTGGAGAAATGGATGTGGAAAGACCGCTGTCTCTCCTCCCCCAGCACCTCACCGATGGCATCGATGACGGCGGCATAGGCCTCACGGCTGTTGGTTTCGCCCAAAGTGCGGCTGTTGAGGTGGCCGAAGTCCACGCAAGGCAGGAATCGCTCCTCCGCCTTACAGAAGGCCAAAACCTCCTCCAACGTACCCAACTGGTTGATCTTACCCATCACTTCCGGGCAGATATGCACGTGACCCAGGCCCTCGGCATCCAAAGCCGCTTGGGCTTTCAGCAAGGTTTCGGTAGCCAAAGCCGTTGCTTCTTCACGGCTACGGCCGCCCAATCCACCGGGGTGCACCACAATGCGGTCACCGCCCAGCATGGTCACGGCACGAGCACTGTCGAGGATATAGCGAATGCTGTTATCCCGCTTCTCTTCCTCAGCCGAGGCCAACGATATGAAATAGGGTGCGTGCAACGAAATCTCCACACCATATTTCTCCGCCTCAGCACGCATGGCGGCGGCAGACTCCGCCGACAAGCGCACACCGCGACCACACTGATACTCGTAGGCGGTCAAGCCGTGCTGTGCTATCCATGGGAACATCTGCACTGTGTGCTTGTAGCCGGCGGCGTGGAAATCGTCACAATTACCCGCAGGACCAAACAACGCCTTATCTCTCGCCATAATCTCGCTCCTTTCTTCTCCGTTGCCGACGGCTATTCAGCAGCGGCTTTTCAATTTTGCGCTTAAATACGATAAATTTTTGCTGGGTTTCAAACTGAATCGGTTCCAACAGGATAGAGGGAATCCCCGCCAAATTGGCACCCAACATATCGGTGAAAAGCTGATCGCCGATCACCACACACTCTTTGCGACAAACTCCCGCCTGCTTAGCCGCCGCACGGAACCCAAAAGGCAACGGTTTACGGGCATGCGCATAGTAGGACAATCCAATCTTCTCAGAAAAAGGAGCCACACGCTCAGCACGATTATTGGATACAACAACCAGCGAGAAACCTGCCGCCTGCATTTCTGCCAGCCACGTCTTAACCCCATCGGTCAGGTCGGGAGCATCGTGGGTGGTGAGGGTGTTATCCACATCGAGCAGCAGCGCTCTCGCACCCAAACGGCGCAAATCTTCTGCCGTCACATCGGTGATACGCCGACGATAGATAGTCGGGAAAAACAACGACACAGTGACTCCTCCTTTCTCACAGTAATTTCCTTCTTTCAAATCAAGAAAACAACCTTGAGTTTAGAAAGAGGAGATTTTTATCCTGCCAAGGCAAAAGCGGAACGAATACTTGTTGTATTCGTGAGCATTTTAACGCCGACAGGGTGAAAATCCACCTTTCTAAACCGATGACAAAAAGCGGGCAGATATACTCTGCCCGCTTTTTCTACGCAATTATTTGAATTTTCTCTTGCGCGCAGCTTCCGACTTCTTCTTACGACGCACGGAAGGTTTCTCATAGTGCTCTCTCTTACGGACCTCAGCCAGAGTACCGGCGCGGGCGCAGGACTTCTTCCAACGGCGCAGAGCACTGTCCAGAGACTCATTCTCTTTTACACGAACTTCAGACATTCTTTATTTCCCTCCCTCCGCCATATAGCAGGGGTATTTTGCAATCATGCACAAATCATTATAACGAAAAACGTCCCAACAGTCAAGAGAAATTTTCGCTTTTTCGTAAAATTTTTATGTTTTTGCTCTTACGTAACCGCTGATGAAAGCGGTTTGCTATCATCGGTGAGATAGTTTTTCGTCAAGAAAAGCCAAAAGCGCAGGGAATACTGTATGTATTACCGAGCATTTTGGGCGATGTTGGCGGAAAAATAGCCACCGAGAATGACAAACAAGATTGAATCAGGGGTTACTTACATAGGCTTCACAACGATGTTCACCAGCTTGCCGGGTACGTACAGCTCCTTGACAATCTGCATACCCTCCAGCATGGGAGCCACACGCTCGTCTGTCTTTGCCAGAGCCAGCGCATCGGCAGCGGTGATGTCGGCGGCCACGGAGATGCGGTTGCGAATCTTACCATTCACCTGCAGCACAATCTCAAAGCTCTGCTCGGCACACTTGGCCTCGTCATAGGTAGGCCAGCACTCATAGGCGATGGTGTGATCGTGACCCAACTCCTGCCACATCTCCTCGCCCACGTGAGGAGCGATGCAGGAGATCATCTTAACGAAGCCCTCGGCAAACTCACGAGGACAGGTGCCCACCTTGTAGCATTCGTTGACAAACACCATCATCTGAGCGATAGCGGTGTTGAAGCCCAGAGTCTCAAAGTCATTGGTGACCTTCTTGACGGTCTGATGATACAGCTTGGTCAGCTTGCCGTCGTCCTCTTCGATGATGTTGGCAGGCTCGGTGAAGAAATTCCACACGCGGTTGATGAACTTACGCGCACCGGCCACAGCAGAGGTAGACCAAGGCTTGGACACCTCCAGAGGGCCCATGAACATCTCGTACAAACGCAGGGTATCGGCACCATAGTCACGGACGATGTCGCTGGGGTTCACCACAAACTCAGGGAAACGCTTACCCATCTTGATGCCGTTCTCACCCAAGATCATACCCTGGTGCACCAGTTTTTTGAACGGCTCCTTAACGGGAGACAGACCCTGATCATACAGGAAACGGTTCCAAATACGGGCATACATCAGGTGACCCACCGCGTGCTCAGGACCACCCACATACAGGTCCACAGGCATCCAATGCTTCAACAGCTCGGGATCGCAGAAAGCCTTGTCGTTGTGGGGATCGATATAGCGCATGAAGTACCAAGAAGAACCGGCAGAACCGGGCATGGTAGAGGTCTCGCGCAGACCCTTCAGACCGTTCTTGTCGTAGTGTTTCCACTCCTCGGCGTTCTCCAGGGGAGCCTGACCGCCACGACCCTTATAATCCTCCAGCACGGGCAACACCAGAGGCAGCTCCTCGTCGGGCAGGAACACGGTCTCGCCGTCCTCGGTATAGACACAAGGCACAGGCTCACCCCAATAGCGCTGACGAGCAAAGATCCACTCACGGAAGTGGTAGTTATTCTTACGACGGGCAATGCCCATTTTCTCCAGTTTGCAGGTGATGGCCTCCTTGGCCTCCTCCACTGTCAAGCCGGTGAACTCCTCAGAGTTGAGCAACTTGCAACCCTTACCCAGATAATCCTGCTTCTCAAAGGCGCACTCGGACACGTCGCGACCCTCGATGACCTGAATCATGGGGATGTTGTGGGCGATGGCGTACTCAAAGTCGCGCTGATCGTGGCTGGGCACCGCCATAACGGCGCCGGTACCATAGCTGGCCAACACGAAATCACCGATAAACACAGGCACTTCCTTGCCGTTGACAGGGTTGATGGCGTACACACCCTTCAGAGGACAGCCGGTCTTACCCTTATTCATATCGGTGCGATCCATATCGGACTTCTTCAAAGTCTCGTTTATGTAGGCCTGCACCTCGTCCTTATTCTCCACGCGATCCATCAGGCTCTCGGTAATCTTACCGTCGGGAGCCAGCACCATAAAGGTGATGCCATAGATAGTCTCGATGCAGGTGGTGTAGATGGAGAACTCGCCGCCACCCACCAGCTTAAAGTCTACCTCAACGCCGGTAGACTTGCCGATCCAGTTGCGCTGAATCTCCTTGGTGGACTCGGGCCAATCGATGTCATTGAGACCCTCCAACAGCTTTTCGGCAAAGGAAGGCTGGTCGATGACCCACTGCATCATATTCTTCTTCACCACGGGATAGCCACCGCGCTCGGACTTGCCGTCGATGACCTCGTCGTTAGACAACACGGTGCCCAACTCCTCGCACCAGTTGACGGGCATCTCGATGCGCTTGGCATAGCCGGCCTCATACAGGCGCTTAAAGATCCACTGGGTCCACTTGTAAAACTCGGGGTCGGAGGTAGCGGTCAGCTTAGACCAGTCATAGTCAAAGCCCAGCTCCTTCAGCTGCTTGGAGAAGGTTTTGATGTTCTCCTGGGTGAAGCCATTGGGGTGATTACCCGTGGACACCGCATACTGCTCCGCAGGCAGGCCAAAGGAGTCATAACCCATGGGGTGCAGAACATTATAGCCCTGCATGCGCTTCATACGGGACATAATATCGGTGGCGGTGTAGCCCTCAGGGTGACCGGCGTGCAGACCTACACCGGAGGGATACGGGAACATATCAAGAACGTAGTATTTGGGCTTGGAGAAGTCCCACACGTCGGTGTGGAAGGTGTCGTTCTCCTCCCAATACTTTTGCCATTTTGCTTCAATTTCTGCGGGATTGTACTGTGCCATTGTCAAAACTCCTTACTGCTTTATCAAATAGGGGTCGATATCCACATCGGTGGCATCCACCCATAACCGTTCCAAATCGTAAAAATCGCGGGTCTCACGACGAAACACGTGAATCAGCACGTCGCCGTAGTCCAGCATGATCCAATCACCACTTTGGTAACCTTCATTGCGCAGAGGACGGATATCCTCCTTGGCCAACTTCTCTTCCACATAGTCCGCCAAACTGCGCACCTGTGTCGAACTGCTACCACTGGCGATGACGAAATAATCGGCAATGGAGGTGATGGCCCCCACCTCTAACACCTTAATATTCGTGGCTTTGTGCTCGTCCAGTGTATTCACCGCACTCTGCCAAATCTTATCAATATTCAACGCGCTTATTCCTCCTCTTCTTCGGGCGTGGCTTCGTTTTCCGCCAATTGACCGTCCAGTGTCTCGGTCACGAGTTCTACCTCGTTGGCCACTTCGGTCACCTGCGGTGCCGTCACGGTAGTATCATCAATCGTCAACTCATAGGGATTCATCTGCTGGTTGAGCAGTTCAATCACCTGCGCACGATTCACCGAATATACCTTGGTGGTTCCTTGGGCTTCACTCTCACCGGGCAGAATACTAAAGGTCACCTGATCCAAAGAAATCTCGCCCAACTGCACCACAAAGCGGGACAGAGCCTCATAGATCTCGATATTCTCTGCCTCTTTGTCGGTCAAGCCCAGCATACGCGCACGACCAAACGAGGTGCTGTTGAAACGGACGGGAGTTTTACCCACCATCAAACGACCTAAAATGCCCTTGGTGGCACCTAAATCATCCACGTAATACAATTCTTTCTCCGTATAGGAGGACATATTACTCCACAGCGAGGCCAACACCTGGCGCTGACGAATCATACGCTCACGATCCGAAGCAGGGGTACCCTTGTAGTTATACGTGATGGCGTATTCCACCGCCGTGTGACCATCCAGGTTGTGCACACCACTGTTGTACACACGTTCGCCCAAGGTGACGTCCTTCTTCATCTCCACCTGAACACCGCCAAAGCCGTCAATCAAGTTGGCAAACCCCTCACGGGAAACGAAGAAATAGTTATCAATAGGCAAGCCATACTGCTCGTTGATAATACGAATCAAATCGCCGGTCGCCGAACCGTTATGCTCTTCCAGATTGGCACCGCAGGTAGCGTGAATCTCGCCATCCCGTTCCTCCTCCGGCACCCGCTCGCGACAGGACGAACAGAACACGAGAGGCTGCGGATTATACCATACGTCGCCGATGGTATCTACGGCAAAGCCGTTTTCCTTGTCAATGTAGGTGTCAACGGGAATCTGCACAACCGATACCGCATCGGCCTTACGGTCGTAACACATCACCGCCAACATATCCATGGAATCGCCGATTTCCGCACCGGTGACACCCATCAGATAATAGGACACATCCGCCGCCAGATCGTCCGGCGTACTGATATACTCCACCATCTCACGGGCAGTCAAGGCAGGCTTTTTCTCCTGCGTACCGGACCAAAACTCGCTGACAAAACGGTACAACAGGATACCCGCCAACACCAAAATAATCAACACCATGGAAAGCGCGATTACCTTGCCGACGGGAAACCGTCCTTTTGCTTTTTCCAATTCCTTTTTTTCAGAGGTTTTGGCCACGCCGGCCAAACTCACCTGGTTTTTTTGCGGTTTTTGCGGGGGCTTGTAAGAACCATATTTGTTCGTCCCATAACCGTTAGTTTGATTCATTCGTTTGCCCTCCATTCTGCTCAGACAATACCATCTCGTTATACAGCATCAAGGTATCGGGGTGTACGGCGCGACCCTGCTTTTGCAAATCACCGATGGTGTATTCCACACCGTAGCGCATCGCCTCGGTTAACGACTTATCCGCCTTTGCACGCATCACGTCCACGTCGGGATAGTCCCGATCGGCAGAGGTGAAATCGGCAGTAAACACCACTTTCTCTAACAAAGACATCTCTGCCCGACCGGTGGTATGATACCGTACTGCGGATAATATCGCTTCATCGGTTACACCAAGAATATGGCGTAAGAACACCTCACCCGAACGGGCGTGCCACAGCATGGGAGCGTCCTGCTCCACCTCGTCCAGTGTCACGCCGTAATCCGCCAAGATCTGCAGTTGGGCATCCTTGGCAGTATCTTTCATAATATCGTGGAGAATACCGGCGGTATAGGCCTTTTGCGGATCGGCGCCGTATTTCTCGGCCAATCGCTTGGCCTCGTCGGCCACGCACAGTGAATGGTGAAAGCGATAGTCACTGAGCCGCTGGCGAATGATCTCAATGTATTGTTCGTCAGCCGTTTGCTGTTTCATACCAGCGATTTGCCGATACAATCCTTTGTCGAGGATATAGGTTTCCACCGTTTCGCCAACCAAATCGGCCACCCTCTCCCCTGCCACGATGCGCTCACGCACCTGGGTGGAGGAATAGGGTTCCACCGGACAGGTTTCTACGTGGCAACGAATACCGTCCTCACGCAAGCTCTCGGCATACGCCATCAGCTTGGTCGTGTCGGTGCCCTCGCGGGCAATGGTACACAGCACCGCCATCCCGGCAATATCCGCAAACCGATGCCAGGTGCGCAGGGTGGTGAACATATCCGCCCCCACCAGCAGATACCACTGGGTATCGGGATACTGCTCACACAGCGCTGTCAGGGTATCCACCGTAAAGCTGGCACCTCCACGCTTGAGTTCCAAATCGGACACGCTCAAAAGCGGGCATTCCTCTGCCACCAATTGACACATCGCCAGGCGATGTGCGGCAGAGGCCATATTCTCCCGTATCTTGTGGGGCGGTACGAAGGTGGGCATCAGCACCACACCGTCCAGCTCCAACACTTGCGCCAATCGCAAGGCCATAGACACGTGGCCCTTATGAATCGGGTCAAAGGACCCGCCAAATAGACCCATCTTCTTCATATCGTCCCTCCTTCCTTAGGAATTTCCTTATGATTATTTTGCGCGAGGCAGCTTAATCTGGGAATCCTTCTCCTTCTGACGGAACAGCACAAAGGTGCGGCCGATCACCTGCACCACTTCGGCATTCACCTTAGCGGCGATCTCCTCTGCCACTTCACGAGCAGTGGCGGGAGCGGTTTCCAACACCTTACCCTTAATCAGTTCGCGAGCCTCCAGGGCATCGTCCGCCTGCTTAATCATCGCATCGGAGATGCCGCCCTTGCCTGCGTGCAGGATCGGCTCCATGGTATTTGCAAGTCCGCGTAAGTACGCGCGTTGTCTACTGGTCATAATCAATTACCTCATTTATTCTGCGCCAAATAGGCGGCTAAATCCTTAGAAAATACACGTAATGCGTTGCCACGATGGCTCATGGCATCTTTCTCAGCGGAAGACATCTCCGCAGAGGTGCGATCCCCCACCACAAAGATGGGATCGTAGCCAAAGCCGTTCTCGCCGGCAGGTGCATAGCCGATCTCCCCTTCAAAGGTGCCCTCAGCACGCAGTACGTCCCCATTGGGGAACACGCAACACACCGACGCCACAAAGCGAGCACTGCGCTCACCCTTGGGCACGTCCTTCATCTCACCGAGAATCAGCACGTTGCGGTCGTCGTCGGTAGCCTCCTCGCCGCCATAGCGGGCAGAGTACACACCGGGACGACCTCCCAGCGCATCCACCACCAAGCCGGAATCGTCGGCAATGGCGGGCAAACCCGTCACCTGACAGGCGGAAGCCGCCTTGAGATAGGCGTTCTCCGCAAAGGTGGTGCCGGTTTCCTCCACCTCGGGCAATTCAATCCCCAAGTCGCGGTCGGTGACACCCTCGATACCCAGCGGCTCTAAAATGCGCTGTAACTCGATCAGCTTATGAGCATTATGGGTCGCAATCACAAATTTCATACTTATTCCTCCGCAAACAGGCCGTCGGCAAACTGCTTGGGGTCAAAGGGTTGCAGATCGTCGATACCCTCGCCCACGCCCACAAACTTGACCGGTACCTGCAGATCCTCACGGATCGCCAGCACCACACCGCCACGGGCGGTACCGTCCAGCTTGGTCAGCACAATGCCGGTGATACCGGCAGCCGACTTAAACTCGCGAGCCTGATTAACGGCATTCTGTCCGGTGGTGGCATCCACTACCAGCAGCACCTCTTTATCGGCATCGGGCAATTCACGGTCAATAACGCGACCGATCTTGGCCAGTTCATCCATCAGGTGCTTTTTGTTGTGCAGACGACCGGCGGTATCGCAGATAACGATGTCGCAACCACGGGCCTTCGCCGCCTTGACGGTGTCAAACACCACGGCAGCAGGGTCAGCACCCTGACCGTGCTTGACAATATCTACACCGGCACGATCCGCCCACACGCCCAACTGCTCAATAGCGGCATCACGGAAGGTGTCAGCCGCACCGAGGATAACCTTCTTGCCCTGCGCCTTAAAGTTGGCCGCCATCTTGCCGATAGTGGTGGTTTTACCCACGCCGTTGACACCGATTACCAAGATAACAGAAGGCTTGGTGTTCAGATTCAGCTCCTGACCACCCTCCAGCATCTCGGACACAATGCCGCACATCATACCGCGGATGGCCATAGGATCGGTGACCCCCTGCTCCTTCACCTGCGCACGTAGCTGCTCGCAGATGCGGGATGCGGTGTTGGCACCCACGTCACCCATCACCAAAATCTCTTCCAACTCTTCAAACAGATCGTCGTCAATGCGGGTAAAACCCTTGAGCATGGACGAAACCGTGTTCATCAACGAATCACGGGTCTTTTTGAGACCCTGACCGATTTTACTGAAAAAACCCATAGTCAATTACTCCTTATCGTTGCCTTCCAACTTCAGACCCAGCTTCTGCTCCACCTCGCTGGCGCGCAGTTCCAGCAGCTTGGACACACCGCGCTCCTGCATGGTGACGCCATACAGCGTATCTGCCTCCTCCATCGTACCGCGACGGTGGGTGATGGCGATAAACTGAATGCGATCGCACATACGGCGCAGATAGGCGGCGTAGCGATCCACGTTCACATCGTCCAGAGCGGCCTCCACCTCGTCCAATACGCAGAACGGAGAAGGCGTGACCTTCAGGATGGCAAACAGCAACGCGGTAGCGGCTAACGCCTTTTCACCGCCGGACAGAGCCTCCAGATTGAGAATCACCTTTCCGGGAGGCTGGATGAACATGTCGATACCGGATCCAAGGATATCGTCGGGATCGCTCAGGCGCAACTCACCCTTACCACCACCGAACAACTCAGCAAACACAATGCCGTACTGGTAGTTAATCTGCTTAAAGCGCTCAATAAACACCTCGCGCATCTGCACGGTCAGCTCGTTAATCTGCTTGAGCAGTTCCTCTTTGGTCTTCTCCACGTCGTCGATCTGTACCTTGAGGAACTGATAACGCTCGTTGACCTCTTTGAACTCTTCGATAGCGTCCACGTTCACACTACCCAGTGCACGGATTTTATTACGCAGCTCCACCACACGACGGTTGGCCACAGCGGCATCCTCGATGGGCTTTGCCACTGCCTCTGCCTCCATACGGGTCAGCTCGTACTCCTCGTACAGGCGGCGGGACAGATCGTCCACCTCCCGCTTGATGCCGGCGGTCTTCTCCTCCAGACGCACCACTTCCTGACCCATGCGCTCGCGCTCATCGGTCTTTTCGCGGGATTCCAGACGGAGCTGAGTCTGACGAGCCTCGCCCTCGGCACGCTGTGCCACCAAGCGGGCAATCTCGTCGGCCGAAGCCGCCGCCTGCTCACGCAGACCGGCAGCCTGTGCCTCCTGCTGGGCAATACGCCCCTCGATCTCCTCGTTTGTTTTAAGCAGGTCGGCAATCTGCTGATTCAGCAGTGCCTCATGACCGGCAGAGTCATCCTGACGGGCACGGAGCTCCACAATGGCGGTTTCCAAGCCCTCGATTTCTTTCTCATAGCCCAGCACCGCCAGCTTCTGCTCTGCAATACGCTCGGAGAGCTGTTCACGCTGCTGTGCCAACTGCTGACGACCACCGGTCAGCTCGGCCAATTTAGCCTCGATACCATTCTGCTCGGCGGTCAGGCGCTCCACCTCGGCGGCGGCGGCATCCATAGCCGCCTGACAGGCGGCGGCACGCTCATTGAGGGTGATGATCTCGTCCGCAGCTTCTTTAGCGGCCTGCTTATTCTGGTCAGCCTGCTCCTGCAGACGACGCACCTCGCCCTCCAGGCGGATCTTATCCTCCTGGGCGGTGGTCAGCTCGCCACGAGCACCCACCAGCTGTGCCTCCACCTCGGAAGCATCCTGCTGCAATACGCGATACTGCTCCTTGGCGGTTTCCAGCTTCTTCATTTCCTCAACGGCTTCCGCCTTGAGGCGCTCAATATCCGCGCGGCGGGACATCAGACCCGCACCCTTAACGGTGGAACCGCCGGTCATGGAACCGCCGGCGTTGATCACCTGACCGTCCAAGGTCACGATGCGGAATTTATAGTTGTGACGACGTGCCATAGACACGGCATAGTCCATATCTTCTGCCACGATAGTACGACCCAGCAGATTCTTGGCAATACCCTCGTATTTCTTATCATAGGTCACCAGATCGCTGGCCAGACCCACAAAACCCGGCTCATCCTCGGGAACATCGGTCATCACATTGGCCTTCACCGAGGTCAAGGGCAAGAAGGTGGCACGACCGCCCTTGGTTTCGCTCAAATGGCGAATACCCTTCTTGGCGTCCTCTTCCCGCTCACACACCAGGTTCTGTGCGGCGGCACCCAAGGCGGTCTCAATAGCGAGAGCATATTCGGCATCTGCCTGAATCAGGCGGGACACAGGACCCAAAATGCCCTGCAGAGCACCACGCTCCGCCTGCTTGAGGACGGCACGGACAGAGAGCTGGAAGCCCTCCATATTCCGCTCCATCTCCTCCAACATACGGACACGGCGCTGTTTCTCCTCTACGTCAAGACCCTGCTTATCCAGCGCCTCCTTGGCGGTGTTCAGCTTGGCAGAACGGTTTTGATAGCGGTACTCATAGCCGGACAGGGTATTCTGCAAACTCTCCACCTTGTCGGCACAAATCTTAAAAGCGCTCTCGGCGTCTTTCAGCTCCGCATCGGCGGCCTCAGCCGCCTGCTGACGCAAGGTGGCGGCGGCGGTGAGCTGGGACAAACGCAGGGTAATCTCACGCAGAGAGGACTCGTTGGTGACACCGGTCACACGCACCTCGGAGATGTCCAGCGCCATCTTGGCCGCATCGGCGGACAGCGCCTCAATGCGGTCGGAGGTCTCGTCGCTACTACGCGCCAAGGATTCCATCTCCTCGGTCAGCGCCAGTCGCTGCTGCTCCGCCTCGGTGATGGACTGACGGCGAGCCTCAATATCCTCCTGACGGTGAGCGATCTCCTCGTCAATGTACAGATTACCCTCACGGGCGGCGGCGATCTCCCCCTCCACACGCTGAATGTTCTCATTATTATGGAAAATATCGTTACGAAGCACCGCTACCTGACTGTCGCACACAGCAGCCTGCTCCTCCAGAGCAGCGGCGGCACGGCGCACCTCGTCCATCTGCACCTCCAACTGCTGAGCGGCCAGAGCAATACGCTCCACCTCTTCGTCGCAGGAGTCGATGGAGCTGCCGGCAGCCTCATACTGCAGGCGGGCGTTCTCCAATTTGGCGTCCAAATCACGCAGGATACCGCGAGAATCGTTCATGGTGCGGAGCCACAGACCGATCTCCAACTCTTTCTTCTCGCCGGCATATTCCAGGAATTTCTTTGCCTTGTTCGCCTGTGTCTCCAGAGGTCCGACACGATCCTCCAGCTCCTGCAGAATGTCGTGCAGGCGATCCAGGTTATCCTGGGTCTTGCGCAGACTATTCTCCGCTTTGTCTTTCTTATAGCGATACTTGGCGATACCTGCTGCCTCATCAAAGATCTCGCGTCGATTGTTGGCGCGAGAGGTGACGATCTCGTCAATACGACCCTGACCGATGATAGAGTAGCCGTCACGACCCAGACCCGTATTCATAAACAGCATACGGATGTCCTCAAGACGCACAGTGGCGCCGTTGAGCTGATACTCACTACCGCCGGAGCGATAGCAACGGCGGGTCACACGTACTTCGTCGTTGTCCATCTCCAACATACGAGTGGTGTTGTCAATCACCAGCGATACCTCCGCATAGCCCATAGGACGACGCTGGGCGGTACCGTTGAAGATGACGTCCTCCATCTTGGAGCCACGCAGGGACTTGCTGGACTGTTCACCCAGCACCCACTTGATGGCATCACTGATATTGGACTTACCGCTACCGTTGGGACCCACAACGGCGGTCATGCCATCGCTGAAGGTCAATACGGTTTTATCAGGAAAGGATTTAAATCCGTGTAATTCCAGTGCCTTTAAAACCAAAGCGTTCTTCCTCCTTTGGATTTATTCGTAGCCCATTAACTTGAGGGCTTCATGAGCCGCCTGTTGTTCGGACTCTTTCTTACTGCGGCCACGACCCACGCCGATCACGTTGGAGTTGAGATGCACCTCCGTGACAAAGGTCTTGTTGTGGTCGGGACCGGACTCGCCGGACAGGACATATTCCAACCTCTCGCCGGGGTTCTGTTGGACGATCTCCTGCAAGGCGGTCTTATAATCTTTAAATTTGCGGCGACGCTGGGTCTCTGCCTCGGGGATGATGAAACGAAGCACGAATTTCTCCGCCGGCTCCATACCTCCGTCTAAGTAGATGGCAGCCAGAACCGCCTCATACATATCGGCCAGTATAGAGGGTCTCTCCGCACCACCGGTGTGTTGCTCACCGCGACCTAACAGAGCATACTTTCCCAGCCCCAACTGCTTAGAGTAGCTGCACAGCGCCTTTTCGCACACCACGGCAGCACGCAGTTTGGTCAGCTCGCCCTCATCCGGTACGCGTTCTTTCTCAAACAGATACTGTGCAGTCACAAAACCCAGCACCGAGTCGCCCAAAAACTCTAACCGCTCATAGGACTCCGCACCGTGACCCTCGTTGGCAAACGAAGAATGGGTCAGCGCCTGCCGAAGCAGGTTTTCATCCTTAAACTCGTATCCGATTTCCTTCATCAAGGGAGTCAAATCCTTCGCCATAACGCTCACCCCTTTCCGTTCAAATAGTCTTCCACATAACCAACCACGTCCTCCACGGTTTCAAACCCGTCGAGGGTATCGTCGTCGATATCCACGCCGTACATCTCCCCTAAAAACACCGCCATATCCTCCCGCTCGCGGGGAGCAATGTTCAGTTCATCCAGGGTAGCGTCCATCTGCACGTCCTCCGGCTCACAGCCGTAGTTGCGGCAGAACAGCGCGGTCAGTACATCCAATACGCGCATAGCCCTTACTCCTCAACCGCGTCTTTCTTGGCCACCGCCGCCTCAATCTGGGCGATGGCGTCGCTGGCGGCGAACTCAGAGGCCACGCGGATGGCAGAGCAGAAACCGGCCGCTTTGGAATTGCCGTGAGCTTTAATCACCGGCTTATTGACACCCAGCAGCACCGCACCGCCGTACTCGGAGGTGGACAGTTTCTTCTTCAGCCCACGCAGACCGGGCATTACCAACGCCGCACCAATCTTGGTACGCAGAGAGGACATAAAGGACTGCTTCAAATTCTTCAGCAGCATATCCACCGTACCCTCCAGCGTCTTAAGCAGCACGTTACCGGAGAAACCGTCGGCCACCACCACATCCGCCACACCGGCGGGCACGTCGCGAGCTTCCACGTTACCGATAAAATTGAGATCGCTCTCTTTCAGCAACGGGAAGGTGGCCAACTGGAGTTCGCCACCCTTGGTGTCCTCGGTACCCACGTTCAGCAGACCCACGCGAGGACCGCCCTCACGAGGATACATGTGGGACATATAGATGCTACCCATATGGGCAAACTGTACCAGCATCTCGGGACGGCAGTCTGCGTTGGCACCGCAGTCGATCAGCATAAAGGGCTTGTCGTCGGAGGGCATAACAGGCGCCAGTGCGGGACGAGAAACGCCCTTGATACGCTTGACAATAAAGGTACCGCCCATCAGCAGAGCGCCGGTGCTACCGGCACTCACCACAGCGTCACCCTTACCCTCGGCAAGCAGGCGCAGGGCCACCGCCATAGAGCAATCCTTATGCTCACGCAGGATGCTCTTGGGGTGATCCTCCATGGTCATCACGTCAGAGGCATGCACAATCTCCATGTGATCGAGAGAAATCGCATTCTCTGCCGCCGCCTGACGAATCTTCTCCTCGTCACCGGTCAGCACGATGTCACAGCCATAGGCGGCAACCGCCATAGCCGCACCCTTCAGTATCTCTACGGGGGCGTTATCGCCACCGAATGCATCCACGATAATACGCATATTATTCCTCCTCACTTTCTGCCATAACGATGGTTTCGGGCATAGCCGCCATCGCTCGGTCAAGACTTTCCAGAGCACGCTGTGCCAAAGCGGCATAGCGCATCTTTTTATCACGAATGTGGGTGTCCAGCGTCGGCAAAATACCAAAGTTGGCACCCATGGGCTGATAATCCGCGTTGGGGGTGCTGACGTGAGCCGCCAACGCACCCATCATAGTGTCCCGCGGCAGGATAAACGGATCCTGCCCACGCACCATACGGCAGGCGTTGATACCCGCCAAAATACCGGCGGCGGCAGACTCCATATAGCCCTCCACACCGGTCATCTGCCCCGCAAACAGTAGGTTGGGACGGCTCTTCATCCGAAAGGCCGCATCCAACAGCTCAGGAGCATTGAGGAAGGTGTTGCGGTGCATTACGCCGTAGCGCATAAACTCCGCATTCTTCAGCGCGGGAATCATACCGAACACCCGCTTTTGCTCAGGGAACTTCAGGTTAGTTTGAAAACCAACCAAGTTGTACAGAGTACCCTCGGTATTCTCGGCACGCAGCTGCACCACCGCCCAGGGACGATGTCCCGTGTGAGGGTCACGCAAACCCACCGGCTTCATGGGACCAAAGCGAATGGAATCACTTCCGCGTTTCGCCAGCACTTCGATGGGCATACAGCCCTCGTACACGTGCAATTTATCAAACTCATGGAGAGGAGCCGTCTCCGCCGTTACCAGAGCGGCATGAAACGCCTCGTACTCCTCCTTGTTGAGGGGACAGTTGATATAATCCCCCTCCCCGCTCTCCTCACGGTCATAGCGGGAGGCGCGGAAAGCACTGTTCATATCCACGCTGTCGGCGGTCACGATAGGCGCCGCCGCATCGTAAAAGGACAGCCCACCGCCACACAGGTCAGCGATGGCATCCGCCAACGGCTCACTGGTCAGCGGACCGGTGGCGATAATCACCACCCCCTCCTCGGGAATAGCGGTGACTTCACCTTGCTTAATCGTAATCAAGGGATGTTCCTTAATACGTCGCGTGACCTCTGCAGAGAACAATTCTCTGTCCACCGCCAAGGCGCCACCTGCCGGCACGGCACAGCCATAGGCCACCGGCACACACAGGCTACCCAGCCGCCGCATCTCCTCTTTGAGCAGACCGGCGGCACTCTCGATACGTCGTGCTTTCAGCGAATTGGAGCAGACCAACTCGGCAAAGCCACCATGACGATGGGCGGGGGTATATTTCTCCGGCTTCATCTCCCACAGGGTCACCGGAATGCCCTGCTGTGCCACGGAATAGGCGGCTTCACAGCCTGCCAAACCGGCACCGATCACCGTCACCATCGGTCATGCTCCTCTCAAATCATCTTACTTCTCTTCACTACAGCCTTCGGTCAGACACACCAGACCGTTTGTCTTGCCCTTCTTGCGGAAGAGGGTCTTGCCGCACTTGGGACACAGTTCCTTAGTCGGCTCGTTCCAGGTGGCAAAATCACACTTGGGATAGTTGGCACAGCCGAAGAACTTGCGACCCCCCTTAGACTTCTTGGCCACCACGGCACCGCCACACTTGGGACAAACACCATCGGTGGACTCCACGATACGGCGGGTATTCTTACAGGTGGGATAGCCGGGGCAAGCCAGGAACTTACCATAACGACCGGTCTTGATAACCATACGACGACCGCACACTTCGCACACTTCGTCACTTTCCACCTCAGGCACTTTCACCTTATCCAGGTTTTCCTCGGCCTTTTTCAGACTCTTCACAAAGCCGCCGTAGAAGCCGTCCAGCACCTTTACCCAATCGGATTTACCGTTTTCCACGCCGTCCAGCTTCTGCTCCATCTGGGCGGTGAAATCCAAATCAACGATCTCGGGGAACTGCTCCTTCATCAGCTGGGTGATGACCTCACCCAAATTGGTGGGCTTCAGACTCTTGCCGTCACGATCCACGTACTCGCGGTTGAGCACGGTACTGACGGTGGGAGCGTAGGTGGAGGGACGGCCGATACCATTCTCTTCCATCGCCTTAATCAGCGTGGCTTCGGTATAGCGTGCGGGTGGCTGGGTGAAGTGCTGGTTGCCCTCGATATTGCGCAGGGTTAGCACATCGCCCTGCTTGATCACAGGCAGAGGCTTGTTCTCGTCATCCTTCTCGTCCTTACCCTCCACGTACAGAGCGGTATGACCCTCGAATTTGACCGTGTAGCCGGATGCCTTGAATACATATTTGCCAGCGGTGATGTCCACCTGGCAGGTGTTCTGAATCTGGTCGGCCATCAAGCTGGCCATAAAGCGCTCCCAGATGAGCTTGTACAGTCGATACTGGTCGGAGGTCAAGGAATCCTTCACCTCGGCCGGGGTCAAGGAAGGCACAGAGGGACGGATGGCCTCGTGGGCATCCTGAGCGGTGCTCTTCTGCTTAAACACACGTGCCTTGGCAGGCAGATACTCTGCACCGAAAGCACTGCGGATATAGTCGTTACCCGCCTTACGTGCCTCATCGGAGATACGCAGAGAGTCGGTACGCATATAGGTGATCAAACCGGTGGCACCGATACCGGCCACCTCCACACCTTCGTACAGTTCCTGCGCCGTCTTCATGGTACGGCGGGAGGAGAAATTCAGCTTACGGTTGGCCTCCTGCTGCATGGTGGAGGTAGTGAAAGGCGGCGCAGGCGCTACCTTACGGGTGCCGGTCTTGACGCTCTCGGCCACATAGGTGGCACCCTTGAGCTCGTCCAGGATCGCCTGAGCCTGCTCACCGGTAGTGATCTTAATCTTATCCGTGGCAGTGCCGAAGAAATGAGCCGGGAAGGTACGACCTTTTTCGGTCACGGACAAGGTAGCATCCAGCGTCCAATATTCCTCGCTAACAAACGCGCGAATCTCCTGCTCGCGATCCACCACCAAGCTGACGGTGGCCGACTGCACACGACCGGCAGAAAGGCCTTTACGCACCTTTTTCCACAGGAAGGGGCTCAGCTTATAGCCCACGATACGGTCCAACACACGACGCGCCTGCTGTGCGTTCACCAAATTCATATCCAGCGAACGGGGATTCGCCATGCCGACAGTCACACCTGTGCGGGTAATCTCGTTAAAGGTCACGCGGCTGGTCTGCTCCACAGGCACACCCAACACCTGCGCCAAATGCCATGCAATGGCCTCACCCTCACGGTCCGGGTCGGTTGCGAGATAGATACGATCGCTCTCTTGGGCCATCTCTTTCAGACTGCGGATGAGCGAGGTCTTGCCGGGGATATCCATATAGCGAGGACGGAAACCGTGCTCCACATCCACACCCAGCAAAGTCTTGGGCAGGTCGCGGATATGACCCATGGAGGCCACCACCTCAAAATCGTTACCCAAGTACTTCTTGACGGTTTTCGCCTTTGCAGGCGACTCCATAATCACCAAATTTGCCATTAAAAACCTTCCTTCCTATCGAAAACGAACCAATCGCTTAACTACGCATATATTGTTGGCCTGCACAATTCGTGGCACAGCCGAACATTTCCAATTCCGTGAGTGCCGCCAACAGAACGGGGATCGACATCCCCGCCTTCTCTGCCAGCAGATCCACCGGCTGAGGCTGTGCGGTCAGCACCGTATACACCTTCTGCGCCGCTTCACCGGCACCATCGGGACAGACGGTGGAAACTACCGTCACCTCGACTGCAGGTTCTTCACTTTTCTTACGGCGTGAAGTAGTACGTTTTTGCTTTTTCTCCCGCTTAGATTTTTCCTCTTTCGGCGTTTCCTCAGCTTTGGGCAGTGGTCGTCCCTCGACTATTCTTTGGGCATCTTCCGCCGCCTCCAAATCCAGCAAACCGGGATACATGGGTGCATACTCACGCAGGATATCGGTGGCACGAATCACCAGTGTGGCACCACTTTGAATCTCCTTGTGGGCGCCGTCGTAACGGTGTCCCGACAAGGTACCGGGCAGAGCGAATACCTCACGGTTATTCTCCCGCGCCAAGCGAGCAGTAATTCTTGCGCCGCTACGTCCGGGTGTCTGCGCCAAGCACACACCTTGGCTGAGCCCTGCCATAATGCGGTTACGAATGTGAAAATCGCACGTGTACTCTTCGTCGGGCGGGAATTCGCTAAGCAGCAAGCCACCCGTTTCTACAACCCGCCGACGCAGGGCGGCATTCTCCGCAGGATAGTCTACGTTGAGCGGACAGGCCATCACTACAATGGTGACTCCTCCCCCATCCAACGCACCGGCGTGAACCGCCGCGTCGATACCCACGGCACCGCCACTGATCACCACCATACCTCCCGCGGCCAATCCGGCCGCCAAAGCACGGGCTTCCAACAGCCCCTCTCGGGTTGCGTGACGGGTACCCACCACCGCTACCGCAGGAGTGCTGTCCAAATCCGGCATCACGCCGCGCGCATACAGCACCGCAGGCGGAGCCGTGCTGTGAAGCAAGCACAGCGGATACAGCGCATCCTCGGGGGTTATCATCCAGTCGCCCAGTTCCAACACACGGTCGAGGATACGGTGAGCCTTTTCCAGCGACTTATCCGCCAACCGTAGACACAGCTCAGCGGACAAACCCACTTTCTTATAATCATCGAGGGTGGCGTTGTACACCGTGCGCGCATGGCCAAAGGCGTCCAATAGATCGCTGACCGCTCGGCTACCCGCAGGCAATACCTGTTGCAGCCAAATCCAGTACAAACGGCTGTCCATGCTCCACTCCCCTTCACGATTATCTTATTTATCGCGGCACATCTCCCACAGGATGATGCCCGCCGCCATGGAGGCATTGAGGGACTCGGCGCGACCGGTCATGGGGATGGTCACTCGGCGCTTGCAGGCGGCCACCGTATCAGCACGCAGACCGTTACCCTCGTTGCCGATGATAGCCACAGAGCCTTTACCCATCCCCGCCTCGGTGATGGGGGTGGCAGCCGCATCCACAACGCAGGCAAAGGCGGTCAACCCCTTCTCCTGAAGAGTGACCACCGCCTGTGCCATATCTCCAACCCGCATCAGCGGCATACGGAACACACCGCCCATGCTGGCACGCAGCACCTTAGGATTGTAGATGTCACAGCAACCGTCAGAGAGCAGGATACCATCCAGACCCAACGCCTCTGCCGTACGGATCACCGTACCCATATTGCCGGGGTCCTGGATATCCTCCAACGCACTATAAGTCCCTATTGTATTTATTTTATCTATTATAAGCGAATTGTCAAGCATTTTTGCGATACAAAATACGCCTTGAGGGTTAATTGTATCGCTCATGTGGCGGCTCAGCTCCGGGCTAATCTCCACAACCACGTCAGCCGCAGCCAACAAAGGCTCTACGACATTGCCATAAACCGCCAACGCGGAGGCAGTATACAGCACCGCCTTCAATGTAATGCCGGAACGCACTGCGTCCCCGCACAAACGGGCTCCCTCCATGGCAAACAGGTCTGTCTCCCGCCGATATTTGGCGGAATCGTTCAGCCGTCGCCACTCCTTAACCCACTGGTTATCTTTACTTGTGACAGTCATAAATTGATCTCTCCCATCACGAAAAACACCTAAAATTACAACGATATATTCAGAATCCGCCACACGGAAAAAGCAAAAATTGCGCCTAGCGAATTTCGCTAGACGCAATTTTATCTTATTACAGGGCAGCCTTAGCCTTC
This sequence comes from Acutalibacteraceae bacterium, assembly GCA_045588425.1. GTDB lineage: Bacteria > Bacillota > Clostridia > Oscillospirales > Acutalibacteraceae > UBA5905. The sequence continues at coordinate 14,453 of JAZNED010000027.1, read as the reverse complement.
TCCACCAGAGCGGTGAAAGCAGCAGCATCGGAAACAGCCAGCTCAGCCAACATCTTGCGGTTCATGGTGATACCGGCTTTCTTCAGGCCGTTCATGAAGGTGGAGTAGTTCATGCCGTTCATCTTGGCAGCGGCATTGATACGAGCGATCCACAGGCGGCGGAAATCACGCTTGCGCTGACGGCGACCAATATAGGCATACTGGCCGGACTTCATAACCGCTTCTTTAGCGGTCTTAAACAGCTTGGACTTGCCACCGAAGTAGCCCTTAGCCAGCTTCAGCACTTTCTTTCTTCTCTTGCGCGTCATCATAGCGCCTTTAATACGAGCCATAGTTATATACCTCCGTCTCTAACGATTATTTGTAGGGAATCAGGCGCTTGATGGTGGCCAGGTTGGTCTTGTCGGCAGCCACGGTCTTACGCAGGTTTCTCTTACGCTTGGTGGTCTTCTTGTTCAGGATGTGAGACTTGTAGGCATGGCCACGGATCGCCTTGCCAGTCTTGCTCAGCTTGAAACGCTTTTTCGCACCGCTGTGCGTCTTAATCTTAGGCATTGTTTTGTCCTCCTTAATTGGTTTGTGTAAACAGGGAAATCCCTGTACGCAACGATATTGATTTTCCTGCTTATTTGGCAGGCTTGGGAGCCAGGAACATCAGCATGTTTCTGCCCTCCAGCTTAGCGGCCTTCTCGACCACGGCAAACTCAGCACAGGCCTCAGCAAAACGCTGCATGGACTCCAGACCCTTCTCAGGGTGGCCCATCTCACGGCCGCGGAAGCGGATGTTGACCTTGACCTTATCACCATGCTTCACAAAGCGCTCAGCCTGTGCAACCTTGGTGTTGAAGTCACCCACGTCGGTATTCAGACCCAGGCGAACCTCCTTGATGTCCACCACGTGCTGATTCTTGCGGGCCTCTTTCTCTTTCTTGGCCTGCTCGAAACGGTACTTACCGTAGTCCATAATGCGGCACACGGGGGGGACGGCAGTAGGGGCGATCTTGACCAGATCCATACCGGCCTCATCGGCCAGCTGCTGTGCCTCACGGGCAGACATGACACCCAGCTGGGCGCCGTCGGCACCGATCACACGCACCTCGTTATCACGAATCTGCTCGTTGATCTGCATCTCTTTTTTTGCTATCGGAAACACCTCCTATAGGGTAGAGTAACAAATCCGAACCCCGCCTCAAAGCGGTGAATTTCGGTTCTTTTCACTCTCTTCGCCCTCGCAAGGCGCCAGCCTTACTTCGAGCAAAGAGAATGAAAACTCCTCGAAATGTACTCGCTTTGAGGTCCTTGATTTTAGGGAAATGGGAATTTTGTTCTATCAAGGCACAAAGCGCAGCGAATACGGGATGTATTCGCGAGCATTTTAACGCGGATAGAGCAAAATTCCCTTCCCTAAAACGGGATGCGGATGTGTTGCTCTACCCTCACAAACAAAAAAGCGGACAGCCAAGCTGCCCGCACAAAACCGAAACCCACCACACGCATGCGGCAGGAATCAATCCATATCAACCCTTTGGAACAAGATCCGGGGGTGAGAGCGGGCAACGCTCTGCTTCTTTCGTCCCGATGATTATACCAGTACCCCGGCATCTTGTCAAGAGTTTTTTTCACATTTGTCCGAAAAAAATACCAACGCCACCAAATAGCCGCTGACAATCAGTAAGGTCAGGTTATTTCCTTGAAAACACAGCCAAAAACCCATCGCGGCCAACGGCAACAGAACCAATGCTGACGATAGTTGCAAAGCCGGTCGTGCCAACGGCTCCAACCCCAACAGGCACAGTCCACACCGCAGAATCTCTCCCCCATCTAACGCGGCTGCGGGCAACAAATTCAGTCCTGCCAATACCATATGCACCAGCGCGATACCCGGCGAGTCTAACAGCAATAGTCCTGCTGCCGCCAAACCGTTGGCCAGCGGCCCCCCTATAGAAATCAGTAAATTTTTCCTGTAATCCACTAATGGATTGTCCAAGTCTATCCGCATGCCGAAGGCGCCCAACGTGCAATTCTGCGGCGGCACACCCAGCAACAACATCGCCAGTAAATGTCCCCCTTCGTGAATCAGTGACGCCAGCAAACAGGATACCGCCAACCCATCGGGTTGCCATAACAGCAACGCCGTTATCAACGCAGGAAACAGCAAACTCACCCGGCAGCGCACTCCCCACAACCGCCACTCAAGCATAGCGATGGATGGGTAACAAAGTAGCCGGATCGCAGGCAGTACCGTCTACGCTCACGCGGATGTGGACGTGGCTCCCCGTGGACACTCCCGTAGAGCCCACCAACGCCACCCGTTCTCCCGCTTCCACCACCGTCCCCTGCATCGCCACAACCTCCTGACAATGTCCGTAAAGAATCTCAATGCCGTTTCCGTGACTGAGGCGGATGAACTTTCCCAATTGCTCGTTCTCCCCCACCTCAACCACTTCCCCATCGTAGGCTGCCACTAAATCCGTACCCAACGGCGCCGCCACATCCACTCCGGAATGGAATTCCTCCGTCCCGTTAATGGGGTGTATGCGCTGTCCGTAGCCGGAAGTAAGAGTTCCGCTTTCCAGCGGCGCCATCGCCTCCACCGCCACCGACAAACCCGTCAACTGCACAGGTTTATTTTCTGTAAAGGTTTCGCCCTTTACATCGGCCACCTTCTCTGCTTCCGTCTTTTCCAACGGATCGCCGTCCCATAACACCGCCATGGCAGTCACCCATTCATTGCGCGCCAATCCTTTCTGAAAACTCTGCCGCAGCGATTGATAGGCATCCCCTCCCGCCATCCGCAGCAGCAATGCCAACAGCACCGCCACACAGCAGGCAATGCTCTGCACCGCCATCACCGACAGGTGCAGAGCCGGATGCCTTTTTTCTTGCTCTTGATTCTTCTCCCGCGCCTGCGTCCACGCCTGCACACGGGTCTCATCATGAATTACCATTACAACTCCTTACACAATAATGCAAATCAGACCGTTACACCCTTCGTTAATGATGCGTTCTACCGTTTCTTTCAGTTTGAGCCGCGCCTCCTCCGGCATGTGTAACAGTTTGTTATGTAACCCCTCGTTCACCAAGCCGTACAGCGACGTGCCGAAAATATTGGAATCCCAAATCTTGGTCGGTTCCTCCTCAAACTGCCCCAACAGATAGCTCACCAATTCCTCACTCTGCCGCTCGGTACCGACGATCGGGCTGACTTCCGTTTCGATCTGCGCTTTCATCAGGTGGATAGAAGGTGCCGAGGCCCGCAACCTCACACCATACCGCCCGCTCTGACGGATGATTTGCGGCTCCTCCAGCGTCATTTCCTCCATCTCCGGCATCACGATTCCATAGCCGGTCTGCTCCGCCTGCTCCAAAGCAGCACGAATCTTCTCGTATTTCTTGCGAATGGCCGCCATCTCGATCATCCCTGCCATCAGTGCGCCCTCGTCGGGAATATCCAAGCCGGTGGTCTCACTAAGGATACCATAGAACAATTCCGGCTGCAACGTCACCGTCAGGGTCGCTATACCACTACCCATATCCACCTCGTCCAGCACCGCTGCCTCTACGTGCTCACAGCAACGCAGAGCGCGGGCGATTTGCTCCACCTGTCCTACACGTTTCACGTGAGTGCACGCCTCCTTGGCGGCATCCAGCACCGCGCACCGCACCGGATGGGTACGCTCCAGTCGCATCAGCCATCGCGGAAGCACCAAACCCACCTGGCAGATCGGAAATTGGGACAGCAGCGCCTCCAGCACCTGTTGCATCTCCTGTTCGGTCATCGTCTGGCAGTTGATCGGTACCACCGGCACACCATAGTTTTCGGTCAGTTCTTTCGCCATCTGTGTTGTAGCCGGCGCATGAGGATCCACCGCATTGAGCAACACCGTAAACGGCTTGCCCAACTCCTTTAGTTCCCGTACCACTCGTTCCTCTGCCACCGCATATTCCTCACGGGGCAGGTCGGTGATGCTGCCGTCGGTGGTGATTACCAGCCCCACGGTAGAATGGTCGGTGATCACCCGCCGCGTCCCCTCTTCCGCCGCCATGTTGAAAGGAATTTCCTCCTCATACCAAGGCGTGTTTACCATTCTGGGCTGATTCTCTTCGATATACCCCAACGCCGACGGAATAATATATCCCACACAATCGATGAGCCGAACACGAGTATTGGACACCCCGTCTAGCGCAATCTGTGCTGCCTGCTCAGGGATAAACTTAGGCTCGGTGGTCATAATGGTACGTCCTGCCGCCGATTGGGGCAGCTCGTCGGTAGCACGCTCACGACGCACCCCATCCTCCATGTTGGGCAACACCAACACGTCCATAAACCGCTTAATAAAGGTGGATTTTCCGGTTCGCACCGGTCCCACCACCCCCAGATAGATGTCCCCACCTGTTCTGGCGGCCATATCTTTATATAATCTGCTGGCAGTTTCCATAGCTGTTCCTCCGCTCATTCATCGTTTGTACAGACTTATGACGCGGGGACGGGGTTTATGCACACAAAAAAGCGTCCTGACGATTTCTCGTCAGGACGCTTGATACGTCACTAATTGGGGAATGGCCACCAGGTTGGACGATCCTCACGATAGCATTTCAGCTTGATCCAAAGATCTTTTTGTAGCTTCATGGTATCCTCGGGCAGGGTGATATATACCTCGGTGTTTTTCAGTTTTTCCTCGGGAGGATAGAACATAGGATTGTTTCGCACTTCCGCGCTCAAATTTTTCAATGCCTCGGTGTGCGGGGTGGAATAGCAGATATACTCCGCATTAGCCGTCGCCACATCGGTGCGGCACATAAAGTTGATGTACTCCTCCGCCAGCGTCTTATTCTTGCTGTTCTTCAGCACACACATCGCATCCACAAACAGGTTGGTGCCGTCGGGGATGTAGTACTTAATCTTGCTGTTACCATCCTCGCCGGTGATCATATTGGCACCGTCGCCGGAGTAATAAGGTGCCAATACCCCCTCCTCGTTGGTCATCTTTTGGAACACCTGATCCATAAAATAACCCTGTACCAGCGGCTTTTGCTCTTCCAGCGCCGCATAGGCTGCTTCCCACTCGTCGGGATTGGTAGTATTCATGGAATACCCCAGCTTTTTGAGGGCAATCATGAAAGAATCGCGAGCGTTGTCAAACATAAAGATTCCGTCTTTTTTATAATTCTCGTCCCACAGAATGTCCCATCCCTTTGCTTCCACCTCAGCGGCAGGCACCTTTTCCGAATTATAGAAAATGCCTACCGTACCCCAGGTGTAGGGAACAGAATACTCATTCTTGGGGTCGTACTCCAAACCCTTATACTTCTCATCAATGTACTTATAGTTGGGGATATTATCGAAGTTCAGCTTTGCTAGCATCCCCTCTCTAATCATCTTACCAATCATATAGTCGGAGGGAATCACCACGTCGTATTCCGCCGCACCGCTCTCCAGCAAGGTGTACATCGACTCATTACTCTCATAGGTCTTGTAGTTGACGCGCACGCCAAACTCTTTTTCAAACTGTGCATTAACGTCCATCAGGCCATCGCTACCATCGGAGATATATTCGCCCCAGTTGTACACGTTGAGGGTGACGATATCTTTTCCGAATTTACAGCCGCTGAACAGGGTGACGACCATCACCAGCACCAACGACAGACACAGCAATCGTTTCAAGGCGTTATCTCCTTTCTTTTTGTTTGTTCAAATCCCGCACCTGACGGATATTCACCACCAGCAGGAGGAACAGCACCGCACCGAACATCAACGTCGAGAGGGCGTTGATTTCGGGGGTGACCGGCTTTTTGGTCATGGAGTAGATGGTGACCGACAGGTTCTGTGCGCTGGCACCACTATTGAAGTAACTGATCACAAAGTCATCCAGCGACATGGTGAACGCCATCAGCGCACCCGTAATGACACCGGGCATGATCTCCGGCAGCACCACCTTGAAAAACGCCTGCACGGGACGGCAACCCAGATCCAGTGCCGCCTCATACATGTGCTTGTTCATCTGTCGCAGTTTGGGCATCACCTGCAACACCACGTAGGGGATACAGAAGGTGACGTGCGCCAACAGCAGGGTGAGAAAACCCGGCTTAAGAGCCGGAATAACCGCACCCAACGCCACAAACATCAGCATCATGGAGATACCGGTGACGATTTCGGGATTCACCATAGGGATATTGTTGACACCCATCATCAGATTACGCAGGCGACCGTTCATGCTGTAGATGCCCAGCGCCGCCATAGTACCAATGACGGTAGCAATAATGGCCGACAGTACCGCAATCTGCAGGGTCACCCACAGTGCCTCCATAATCAGCTCGTTGTTGAATAGCTCCTTGTACCAATCCAGGGTGAAGCCACCCCATTTGACACGGTGCTTGGAATCGTTGAATGAATAGACGATCAGCACCACGATAGGCGCATACAGGAAGGTGAAGATGATACCGTTGTAAATCTTAGAGAGTACTTTCATGCCATCATACCCCCTAACTCATCCTCGCCGTTGTCCACTTTCCGCATCACGGACATGCACAGCAGCATCAGCACCATCAGGACCAGGGACAAAGCTGCACCCACGTTATAGTTGCAGCCATCGCCCACAAACATGGTCTCGATGACGTCACCGATCATCATGTACTTACTGCCACCCAACATTTTGGAAATGACAAAGGTGGACACCGCCGGCACAAACACCATGGTGACACCCGACACGATACCGGGCGCACTCAGCGGCAAAATCACACGGCGGAACACCTGCCAGTTGTTGGAGCCCAGGTCCTGAGCCGCCTCAATGACGCGGGTGTCCAACTTGGCCATCACGGAATAGAGCGGCAGAATCATAAAGGGCAGGAAATTGTATACCATACCCAACACGATGGCGCCGTCGGTATTAATCATTTTCAAGGAAGCCTCGGGACCGATAATCCCAATCAGGCGCAAAAACTGGTTGATTAGTCCGTTGTTCTCCAACAAACTCATCCACGCATAAGTACGAAGTAAAAAGTTCATCCACATGGGTAGCATCACGATCATCACCATCGTGCGCTGCATGTGCTCACTCTTGCGAGAGATGCTCAACGCCACAGGATACGCCAAAACCAAGCAGATCACGGTGGCCAACGCGCCCATCCAAATGGAGTCCACGTAGGTACCTGCATACTGCCAGATCTGGGCAATATTCACCAAAGTGAAAGCACCGTTCTCGTCAGTGAAGGCAAACCACACCACGATAGCCATCGGCACCACGGTGAAGATGCTCATCCACAGAGCGAAGGGGGTGGCAGCGGTGCGACTTTTCATCCCTCTGCCTCCTCTTCCGCCTCGGCGGCGGCCACGGCGTCGCCCAGCTCGTCAAACTCCTCGGAATAGGAGCTGTAGTCACCGAACATGCCGGAATAGGCGGATTTCTTCATGATGTGAATATCCTCAGGATTCAGCACAATACCGATGGTGCTGCCCTCGGGATAAAAATCGGTGGTCTGAATCAACCACTTGAAGCCCTTGAAGTCCACGATGGTGTCGTAGTGCACACCCTTGAAAGTGACGTTGGTCACCAAACCGGTCAAATGACCCTTGGCAGGCTCTACAATATCGATATCCTCGGGACGGATAACCACATCCACCGGCTCGTTCTTCTCGAATCCGGCGTCCAAGCACTTAAACTTACGGCCGAAGAACTCCACAAGGTAATCCTCCAGCATCACGCCGTCCAGGATGTTACTCTCACCGATAAAGTCCGCCACAAAGGCGTTCTGGGGCTCATTGTAAATATCCTGCGGAGTGCCGATCTGCTGGATGACACCGTTATCCATCACCACCACGGTATCGGACATAGACAGAGCCTCTTCCTGATCGTGGGTAACGTAAATAAAGCTGATACCCAGACTCTTCTGGATGTTCTTCAGCTCGGTCTGCATATCCTTGCGCAGCTTCAGGTCCAGAGCGGCCAACGGCTCGTCCAGCAACAGCACGCGAGGGTTGTTGGCCAGTGCGCGAGCAATGGCCACACGCTGCTGCTGACCGCCGGAGAGTTTCGCCACAGAGCGCTTCTCAAAGCCCTTCAGGTTGACCAGCGCCAACATCTTGGTGACGGTCTCCTCGATCTCTTGGTTACTCTTCTTCTGCACCCGCATACCGAAGGCTACATTTTCATATACATTCAAATGCGGGAATAGCGCATAACGCTGGAAAATAGTGTTGACCGTCCGCTTGTAGGCAGGCAGGTCGTTCACGCGTTTTCCCTCAAAAAAAACATCACCATTGTCCGGAGTGATGAAGCCGGCGATAATACGCAGGGTGGTAGTCTTGCCACAGCCGGAGGGACCCAGCAGGGTGACAAATTCACCATCGGAAATGCTCAAGTTAAGATTCTTGAGCACCGGCTCACCATCAAAGGACACAGCAATGTCTTTGAGTTCGATGATTTTCTTTTCGTTCATAATACATCCCCCTTTGCGGTAATTGTTCTCTGCCGTATAGCGACAGACGCATCCGCTGTGGCAACGCCCTCCGCAAAGGGTTTTTCACAATCATTCCGAATCGGACGACTGCGGCGCTGTTTGGCAGATGCAAAATGGTTTGCTTAGATGCATCATTCTCTATTTTGGATATTAAATGACAGATACCACTATAGTTTTTTTGCACCAAAATGTCAATAGAAATTTCCCAAATAACACGAATTTTCGCGATTTTTCGCCACCACAGCCCTTTAACGGGCAAAAGTGCGCATTTTCTTATCAATTTTCACGATTTTTGGAGGTATTCGTATGACTTACACACCCGACAACGACGTGATGGAAGCCTATCGGCGGCAGATGCTGGAGATGTACCAAAAAGCCACCCCCTCCCCCGCTCCTATCACCACCGAGGACAACTGGTTGGACAGTCGGTATCCCGAACCCAATATTGAGCAGGACAAAACGGCCATCTCCCCTTCCACACCCGAACCCAATCTGCAACCGGCCCCTCTCGATACCGCCGATTTCGTGGGCTATCTACGGGTGTTCGCCTTCACCGGCGGCGGTGCCGAGCCGATTGAGGGCGCGCGGGTGATCGTCACCCAATCCACCGAAGGTACACCGACCATCTTTGCCAATCTCACCACCGATCGGGACGGCTTTACCCCTGTCGTCACCCTGCCGTCGGTAGACCCCACCCTCACCCTACGTCCGGGTGTAGCACAACCCTACGTCACCTACGCCGTCCGCGTCACCGCCGATGGCTTTCAGCCGGTGGAGCACCGCAACATCCCTGTCTATGGCGACAACTACGTCACCCAACCGGTGGCGCTGACCCCCATTCTCCCCGGCAAGGATGCCAACAATACGCAGGAATTCACCTCAGGTGGACCTGCCAACTTGTAAAGGAGGCTCACACATGACCGGAACACCGTTCATCCCCCGCACCCTTGTGGTGCATCTCGGCACCCCCTCCTCCAACGCGGAAAATATCTACGTGGACTTTCCCGACTACATCAAAAACGTGGCCTCCAGCGAGATTTATCCCACCTGGCCGGAGGCGGCTATGCGGGCCAACATCTACGCGCAGATCTCCTACGCCCTCAACCGCTATTACACCGAGTGGTATCGCAGTCAGGGCTACGATTTTGACATCACCAATTCTACCCAATTTGATCAAGCCTTTGTGCCCGGTCGAGAGATCTACGACACGGTCAGTGACATCGTGGACGACATCTTCAATTCCTACGTAGTACGCCGCGGCAGCGTCGAACCGTATTTCACTCAATACTGCAACGGCACTACATCCACCTGCCCGGGACTTAGCCAATGGGGTACCGTTCCCCTTGCCGAACAGGGTCTCGGTCCCTATGAGATCCTCACCCAATTCTACGGCGACGACATCGACATCGTCACCGATGCTCCCGTGCGCAACGGGCAACCCTCCTATCCCGGTCGACCGCTTCGCTTGGGGGATTCCGGCAACGATGTCCAGCAGATTCAGATACGCCTCAACCGCATCTCCACCAACTACCCAAGCATCCCCAAGATCCATCCCACCGACGGCAATTTCGGCGTGGACACCGAAGAGGCAGTGCGTGCCTTTCAGCGGCTGTTCCGCCTCACCGAAGACGGCATCGTTGGCAATGCGACGTGGTATCGGATCACCTATCTATTCAACGCCGTCAAGCGGCTCAGCGAGCTGGACAGCGAGGGCATCCGCATCGACGAACTTCCCCGCGCTTTTGAGCAACTGCTTTCCCTCGGTGACACCGGCGATAACGTGCGGGTGATGCAATACTACCTTGCGGTCATCGCCGCCTATTATGACACCATCCCCGAAATTGCCGTCAACGGCACCTTTGACGAAGCCACCGAGACCGCTGTTCGTGCCTTTCAGCAGCAGTTTGGACTCACGGTAGACGGTCTGGTAGGTCGACAGACGTGGCAGGCCATGGAGGATGCCTACGAGAGCATTCGCACCTCCACCGATCTCATTGACGGCGGTATCATCCTCTTCCCCGGTCGGGTGCTGCAAGCGGGCTTTCAGGGTGAAGACGTGGCCACCATTCAGGAATATTTGGACTATATAGCCACCGTCTACCCTACCATTCCCGCTCCTGCCGTCACCGGCGTATACGGCTTGGAAACCGTGCAAGCGGTGGAGGCGTTTCAGCAAGAGTTTGGGTTGGAGGTTAACGGCATCGTAGGCGTGACGACGTGGGATGCCATTGCCTCCCTCTATTCGGATCTACGCACCGGCAACGCCCAACGCATAGGACAATACCCCGGCACGGAATTAGGTGAGGAGGTGAACCAATGAGCCTACTGGACAACGACATCACAGTGGATAGACGGCCTTACGTCATCGAATTACAGGGCTATCTACGTACCATCCAGCGTGTCCGTCAGGGCAGCACCACCGTCCCCCAAGACGGCTACTATGGTCCTGCTACAGCGGAAGGGGTACGCCAATTCCAGCAGGAGGAGGGACTTCCCCCCACCGGTCGGATGGATGCCGCCACCTGGGATGCTCTCTACCGTGCCTACACCGCCATCACGGCGGCGGCACAGCCGCCCACCCCTATTGTGGGCAAAGGCAGTACACCCCTTGCAGAGGGGGATCGCGGTGATCCCGTTCTGTTCCTCAACGCCATGATCGGGCGGTTGGCGCGGGTGTACAACAACATCCTCTACACGCCGCCCGACAGCCTCTATACTCCTGCCACCACCTACGCGGTGCGAGGGATTCAAGAATGGGCAGGATTGCCCGCGACCGGCGAAACCGACACCGCTACTTGGAACACCATTGCTACGCTGTATAACAACATTCCATCGGAGGCTCTCTTTGAATAAACGTGCATTTTATCAAAACACGGCGGTGATGACCGCCACCTCTCTCCTGCTACGATTATTGGGCATCGTTTTCCGCATCTTCATCTCCAATCGGGTGGGTGCGGAAGGAATGGGACTGTACCAACTGGTGTTTTCGGTGTATATCCTCGGTGCTACCTTTGCTACCGGCGGCCTGATCACCGCTGTGACCCGCTTAGTAGCCGAGCGGCTCACCCGAACCGACGACCACGGTGTCCGTCGCCTGATGCGGCTGAGTATTCTCCTGTGTCTCGGTGTCGGTGGTGTTTCCGCCGCATTGCTATACATAGGTGCACCTCTCATTGGCGGTTGGATGGGTGATACCCGTGCTGTCCCTGCGGTGTCCATCAGCGGCATCGCGTTGCCCTTTATCGGCGTGTCGGCCTGCATCAAAGGCTACTTTATGGCACGGCGCAAAGCGTGGCCGCCTTGCCTATCTCAAATTGTGGAGCAGTCTGTCCGTATCGGCGGTATCTTGTGGATGCTATCTGCCTATTGGGACGGCTCGCTGGCGGGAGCTTGCGTCATCATCATCGTGGGAGATGCCCTCTCCGAAACAGTGGCGTGTATCTATCTCTACCTCGCCTACCGTCGCGATCGCAAACAACTCCCGCACAGCACCCATACGACTCCGCAAAAAACGCTCAAACCCCTACTGCATATCGCTCTTCCTATCACTGCGGGACGCTACCTCACCACCGCTTTGCGGACGGTGGAGAATTTCCTCGTTCCCGCTTGTTTGACCCTCTACACCTGCTCAGATGCCTTGTCATTGGCGCAATTCGGAGCTGTAAAGGGAATGGCCTTGCCGCTCATTTTCTTTCCCTCTGCCCTGCTGATGACCCTATCGGGACTGCTGATACCCGAACTGTCCGATGCTCACGCTTTGGGTCAACGGCGACAGGTCACGCGTTTGGTGGAGCGCACCCTCCACGTCACCCTGTTAGGTTCCATTTTGGTGGGCGGCATCTTTACCGCCTTGGGACCTTCTTTGGGTGTATTGTTATACCACGATTCCTTGGTGGGGATGCTGCTACAAATTCTCGGACCGCTTACCCCCGTAATGTACCTGGACAGCGTGGTATCGGGGATGCTCAAGGGACTAAACCAACAAGTGCATTCTCTGTGGTTTGCGGTGGCGGATTCAGCAGTACGCATCGGGCTGATCTATTTGCTACTCCCCCGCTTTGGGCTGACCGGCTTTCTCTACGTGATGTTAGTGAGTAATCTGCTCACCGCCACTCTCAGCACGTCCCGCTTGCTCACCGTCAGCCGCACACCGATGAATTGGGGACGTTGGGTGATACGTCCCACCTTTGCGGCGGTCGTGGCGGGGTGTTGCGTATGGGGGTTCAATCAGCTCATTCCCACTATAGCAGGCATTGTCACCGTCTTACCTCAATGCCTTGTTTTTATCGCTGTCTACTGTCTGCTCATTACCCTCCTCGGTTGCTTTACCCGCACCGATTGGCAAGACTTGACCGCAAAAAAGACCGCTGTCGGCTAACCGACAGCGGTCTTTTCTTCGTCTTTATACAGGCTGATGGTTCTCCTCAAAGGAAGGCATCCCCTCGGGAGGCTCCATGCCATCCGGTCGTTCGGGGCGATCACCGGTGGGACGAGCGGGACGATTACCGTCAGGCGGCATCATACCGCCGGGACCAAATCCGCCCTGCCCGTTGCCGGCCTGTAGCTGGGTATCGCCATCCCATACAGTGTACCCTTCTTCCGCCATCACCGGAGAGGACACCACCAAGATGGAATAGGCGTTGACGATGGTATGGGTCACCACCACATTACCGTCTTTATCCTTCAAGTAAATGGTATGCTCCCCATTGGCTCGGTTGCCGGAATAGGTGGCATAGGCCTGCCCACCGCTTTCAATGCGATCCAGCATATTGCCGCTGGCAATCACCGTACCACCATTGATGTGAATGCCCTTGTCCGAGTCGATACCCGCATCACCGCTGAAGCCACATCCCTGTGCCAACACCGTACCGCCGTTGATCACCAGCCAGCCGTTGGAATCGATGCCGTCGCCCTCACCGGTAGAGCCGTTGACCAGGATGGACAGCCGACCGCCATTGATGGTGGTAACAGAAATGTTGTCCTCGTTGGTGTTGATGCCATCGTTGCCCGACTCAATATCAAGGATACCGCCGTCAATGGTCAGGTGGAGTTCACTGTCCAAGCCTTCATTTTCGGCTTTGATAATCAGTTTGCCGTTACCATTTCCCTTATTGCCGCCTTGAATCCGCATGGACTTTTTGGAATAGAACGCCGCATCGTACTTGTGCAATTTCTTGGCATCTGCAACGGTGGTGCCGTCCTCGGTCAGCTCCACCGTACCGGGCTTATAGATGCGGGCCACATAAGAGCCGTTCACCTTGTTTTCGCTGTTGTTGGCGAGGATCACCCGCGCACCGGCGGCGGTCAAATCCACGTCCTTAGTAGCAGTGGATTCCTCTTTGCTACCGCACTCATAGACGTTATAGAAAATCACCGCGGGAGCCACTTCGCAGGTAATATCCACCCCATTCAGCACCAGCGTCACCACCGCGTTGGGATCGTCTTCGGCATCATCGCCGAGATCCACGGCAATCTGTCCTTTGGTCAGTTTGCCGCTGAGCACGTACTGTCCCGCCTTGGCGATATGCACCACGGTATGAGCATCTGCCTGCACCTTGGTGTGAGCATCTTTATCTGTACCCTCACCATAGGTGAAATCCTTGCCGCTCTCGTAATACACGATGTCGTTGGCGGCATACACCGCTTTGCCGGCATCGGCCGCGATCGCCTCGCCATCCACAGTGATGCCCTCATCGGACAACTGAATCTTCACACCGTCATAGGCCTCATCGGTGTCGTCAAACACCTCTGTTTCCACCTGCATCGTCGGCTTGGTGGTTGCGGTTGTGGTTGCGGTTGTTTTTGCTTCTTCTTTCGACGGTGCGGCGGTCTGTTTGCCACAGCCGACCATTAGAGTAAAAAGGAAAACCAGAACCAGTGCTAAGGAAATGCGTTTTTTCATGGATAAAACCTCCTTATGCCAATTTCTGTCTACAGTATACCACTTCTATGTATACATTTTGTGTGAACACATTGTAAAAAAATTGGAAATAAAC
>JAZNED010000026.1:0-4731 GCA_045588425.1 Acutalibacteraceae bacterium | reverse complement strand
GCCGTACAAGAGCAGGAAATAGGGCAAATTCTTGCCGTCGGGGACGTATCCCTTGCGGCAAATGCGCACAATGATAAAAATGAGAATAGCAAGAGTGAACAGGCTTTCCACCCAAACCACGGGGAACTGATTTTCCCCGGTATGGCGGCTGTAAATGCCCCACTCGCAGGGGAAACCGTAACAGCAGCCGGTAAAGGTGCATCCGGAGCGCCCGGGCACGTGCATCCCCAGCAAAGTCAAGGCGGTGACGTCGCCGGCAAAGCCAACAGAGGTGTTAAAGGTCTTGGCGCACAGCCACGCCACCAACGGCAGCAGGGTGAAGGCCAGCGCAATGTTGGCGGTGCGGAAATAGTTGTCAAGGGCAAAACCTACCCGATACCAGGTGACAAAATGCTGGGCGTAGCCACAGAACCAGTAAGCGATCGCCGCGATGGCAAGCCCCTTGAGAGCGTCAAGCCATTTCACCTTCATCCGCACGAGATAGAAGATCACCACCACCGCCATCGCCGCATAGCAAATGGTGCCGGTGGAATTATAGAGCGCGGTACCTGCGTCCGACGAAAGAGAGCGCAGAAAACTGTTGATTATGTCCATAGTAGAATCCTCTTTCTGATAGATGGGGAATCGTCCGAACGTTCATAAAATATCCCGCGTGCAAATGCACGCGGGATATTTTCAGTGCTTAGAAATTAGTTGATTTCAAGGGATTAGTCCCACTCCAGCCAACCATCGTTGATGTCGGGAATCTTCTTGTAAGAGTCATACACGATGTTGCCGTAGACGGTGACCTCGGTGCCGTTGTAGTCGAAGACATAGTAGGGACGCATGTAGATCACAGTGCCCATAGCAGACTCAGGGATGTTGGCCACACGCACAGCATAGTGGATCATATCACCCTCGGGCGTGTAGAACAGCTTCAGGGTCTTAGTGCCGGGCACGTCAATGACGAGATTGCTGTTCAAATTATCCAGATTGAACGCCTTCTCATCCTGACCCACCTCGGCCTTGTTGGTGACAACCGCGCCGGCCTTGAGCAGCTTGTAAGAGCCGCCATCCTCGAAGGGATCCACCTTAGCGTTGGTGAAGTCAGCGTTAAAGAAGGTGTTCTTGTCGCCGTCCTTAGACCACTCCACACGGGTAGCGCCGGTTACCTTCAGGTTGAACAGGAAGGCCAGACCCAGTTTGCCGCTCTCCATCTCCATACGGCTCTCCAGAACCACGCCGTCAGCGTTGTGCTTCAGGGTGGGGAACAACTCCTCAGCAGGCTCGTCGGCGATACCGTCGGAGGTCTTAAAGAAGCGGAAGTCGTCGAAATAGGCCTCGCCGGAACCATCCTTAAACACGATACCGATACGGTTGTAGTTACCGGTATTGAAGGTGAAGGAATAGGTCTGCCAGCTATTGCTGGCGGAACCCAGGTTGGGGGTGTGGAAGGTGGCATTCTTCACGATGTTGTTATCCACAAACATCAGGGGGTTGCCGGTCTTCACCACACGGTAGTCAAAGGACACGGTGTAGGAGGTGTTGGGCTCCACATAGACAAACTTGATGTAACGATAGGTCTTGTTGCTGGCGGGGCTGGTACCCTTGAAGTGCAGGGTGTTGCCGTGAGCAGCGCTGGTGTCATCCTCGTTGAACTCCAGGAAGCCGTTGTTCCAGCCGGAAGCACCAATGGTCCAGAACTCCTCGGAAGGATCGCCGTTCATATTGCAGTCGGGGATCAGGTTGTTGTCGGACTCGCAGAACTTGTTGGTCACAGAGGTGCTGGCAGACAAGGTGCCGGTCTGGTTGCCCTCGTACTTCACACCCTTGGTCAGCAGGTGGACGGAGATGTCGTCCACGTACATGGTGGACTTCAGACCGTACATACCGATCTTGACATTAGAGTTGTTGGCGCCCACATAGAAGGTGACGGAACGCAGGTGCCAGTTGTCATCGGTAGCAGTGGAACGCAACTGGGTCTCGGGGTTCGAGTAGTGACCGTCGTAGGAACCACCGGCGTTGCCGTAGGTCAGGAACTTATTGGTGTCACGGTCGATAATGCCGATGCTGGCAGCACCAACGTTGCTGGCGGACAGAGTGGGGGTACGCACCCAAGCGGAGAAGACGTACTCACCGGCGGTGGGGCAGGTAATCTCGAACATCGGCCAATCGGTGTAACCGACGGAGCCGTGATAATACTTCAGGAACTTGCTGCCGGAATGGGCATCACCATCGGTGCCGCCGCTGGTGACCACAGACACACCCTGCTTCAGGAAGTCGGTGGTGTTCCACTGGGCATTGGTGGTGGACTCAAAACCGGGCTGAACAATCACGTTGTCGCTAGAGGCAGAAGGACGGTTCTTCTCAGTACCAAAACCGGTCAAAGAGGGCTTAGCGTGAGTGCCGGTATCGCCGGCGTTGACCACGGTCAAAGCCACGGTATCCAAATAGGAGTCACCGGAACCGACACCGGTGCTGATGAAACGAATCTTCAAGTACTTATTGGAACCGGTGTTCACGGTATAGGTGAACTGCTTCCAGCTGGTGCCACCGGGATTGATGGTAGCCTTAGACACCAGAGAGGTGTTGCAGTCACCGGCGGCAACACCCAGATCCAGAGAGTAGGTGAAGCAAGCCACGTAGTCGCAGTCGGTCTTGGGGGCCTTAGCGTAGAAAGAGAAGGTGTAGGTAGCGTTGGTGTTGACAGGCACCACCTGCGTCAGAGAGACAGCATCCTTGTGGCTGCTATCCTTAGACAACTGGACACCCCTACCGCTCTGACCGGAGGCACCCATAGTGACACCCCAGTCACGCACGTCCCAACCATCGGCCTTATAGGCAGTCTGGCCGGAAGAGCCGGTGTAGGACTCGTAGGTGCTGAAATCGCCGTTGGTGACCACACCGGCCTCGGCAGCCTCTACGGGAGCCGACTCAAAAGACAGGAAAGAGGGCAACATCACCGCTACCATCAAGATAGACAGGAGGACGGCGCTAACTTTTCTAAAATGTTTCATAATTCAGTGTCCTCCTTTCGATTAGTAGGTCCACACGTTGGTGTAGGAAGTCTTGCCGTTGACAGTAATGCGATACTGCACAGTGCCGCTGCTGGGAGCGGAGCTGTCGGTGATCATATAACGATGACTACCGGTAGCGGTGTCAATGGTAGCACCAGAGGTAGCCACGGTGGTCCAGCTGCCACTATTGTTGAGGCAACGCTGCACCGTGTAGCCGGTCTGACCCTCGGGCTGGATCCAATACACCTTACCCTTACCGGCGTAAGAACCCTTGGAGGACAGGGTGATGGTGCTGCCGCAATAGTACAGAGCGGAGGGCATGCCGGTATCGCCGGTGCCCAGATTCTCCATCGCCCAGTAATAACCGTCCCAAACGCCCTCACGCAGGTCGTAGGGGCTGTTACCGCCGGGAGCGATCATCTGGTTGCCATTGGGCTTGAAGGATTCGTCCGTCGCGAAGTTCGGCTCGTAAGCCCACTGGAAGAAGCCGCTGTAACCGGCATCGATGTGGGCATCACGCTTACCGATCATAGTGGTGGCCCATTTTTCCTCAGTGTACTGACCGGCGGAACCGCCCATACCGTACTCACCCGCCATCAAGGGACCGGTAGCCAAAGATTCCTCAACAGAGGTGCTGGGAGTTTCACCGGAAGAGTACTGGTTACGACCGGGCATATCCAACATAGCGTCGCCGTACATAGCGTAATAATCGGCGTTGTCGGCGCAGGTGGTGGGCATATCGGGCATCACCTGCTTGACCATCTGGCCAATCTTGGCGTGGAAGTACATAGAGTCTTCCTGAGTAACACCATACTGCTCACGGTCGCCCTCGTTGAACTTATCGCCCAGGTCGGAGTCGTTGATCTCGTTGAAGGTCTCGTCGGCGATGCCGCACATCACCACCACGTCGCGGTACTCAGCCAGCACCTGACAGACGGGCTTGACGAAATTCTCGGCATAAGAATCGGCGTAAGGCTTATGACCTTGAACCTGAGCAATCTTGTACCACATATCCAGGTTGGAATAACCGGGCACAGCGGAAGAGTGGAAGTGGATGTACCACACCACGGGCATCTGCACCTTGCGGCAGATATCCAGGAAGCGGCGGATATTGGTCAGATACTCCTCCTTGACACCGGTGCACTCCCAGGTGTTCAGGTCGTTCTGACGACCCTCGCCCCAAGGGGAGCCGGCGTAGGCCATAGCGTTGTAGCCCAGAGCCTTCAGGTTGAAGATCTCCATCTCCAGCTGGGTGTTGTCGTACTTATCGATACCCACTTCGTTCATGTTCTGCCAATAGTCCTTGACAGTGCCATCGGACAGGGTGTAGTTATCGTAGCTCTCCAAATCGTTGGGAGCCAAGCTGGAACCCAACCAGGAGTGGGTCAGCCAGGGAATCCAGACGCCGTTGATGACGCCGTCCACCTCCAGGATATCCCAAGCGGTGACGATGCTGTCGCCTGCCTTACCGGTCTGTTTCATACCGTTCCAGGAATCGACGTCGTACTTCGTCAGGATGCTGTTAGCCGCAGAGGCGTTGGCGGATACGGACACAGCACCAAAGGAACCAAAGGTGCAGGTCAGCAGAGCCACGACGCACAGCATGGGAAGCAGAATCTTAGTAAACTTACGCATGTGTTTCACTCTTCCTCTCGAAAAAATAACTTGCTGTCATGATGAAATGGGCATAGTTATGCCATTCCACCATTTACACATTATTAACTATACCAAAAGT
>JAZNED010000025.1:0-32513 GCA_045588425.1 Acutalibacteraceae bacterium | reverse complement strand
ACCGAGGAAGAAGCCCTCATGCAGATCGACGCTAAGAGCCTTGATATGCTTCTCCATCCCCAGTTCGATGCCGCTGCCCTCAAGAAGGCTCAGGCCGTCGGCAAGGGTATTGCCGCTTCCCCCGGTGCCGCTGCAGGTAAGATCGTCTTCACCGCAGAGGATGCCGTTGCAGAAGGCAAGAAGGGCGAGAAGGTCGTTCTCGTTCGTCTCGAGACCAGCCCCGAGGACATCGAGGGTATGAAGTACTCTCAGGGTATCCTCACCGTTCGCGGCGGTCAGACCTCTCACGCTGCCGTTGTTGCCCGTGGTATGGGTACCTGCTGTGTATCCGGTTGCGGCGAGATCAACATGGACGAAGAGAACAAGAAGTTCACTTTGGCCGGTAAGACCTATAACGAAGGCGATTATATCTCCATCGACGGTTCCACCGGTAACATCTATGATGGCATCATCCCCACCGTTGACGCTGAGATCGCCGGCGAGTTCGGCCGCATCATGGCTTGGGCTGATGAGTTCCGTACTCTGAAGGTTCGTACCAACGCCGACACCCCCGCCGACGCTAAGAAGGCTCGCGAGCTGGGTGCCGAGGGTATCGGTCTGTGCCGTACCGAGCACATGTTCTTCGAGGCCGATCGTATCGCCGCTTTCCGCGAGATGATCTGCGCCGACACCGTTGAGGAGCGCGAGGCTGCTCTGGAGAAGATCCTGCCCTATCAGCAGGGTGACTTCGAGAAGCTGTACGAGGCTCTGGAGGGCAACCCCGTTTGCATCCGCTTCCTGGATCCCCCTCTGCACGAGTTCGTTCCCACCGAGGAGGCCGACATCGCCGCTCTGGCCGCTGCTCAGGGCAAGACCGTTGCCGACATCAAGGCTCTGATCGCTTCTCTGCACGAGTTCAACCCCATGATGGGTCACCGTGGCTGCCGTCTGGCTGTCACCTATCCCGAGATCGCCAAGATGCAGACCGCCGCTGTTATCCGCGGTGCTATCAACGTCAAGAAGAATCATCCCGATTGGAACATCGTTCCCGAGATCATGATCCCCTTGACCGGCGAGGTGAAGGAGCTGAAGTTTGTTAAGAACGTTGTGGTTGCCACCGCTGACGCTGAGATCGCTGCTGCCGGCGTGGAGCTGAAGTACGAGGTCGGTACCATGATGGAGATCCCCCGTGCTTGCTTGACCGCTGACGCTATCGCCTCTGAGGCTGAGTTCTTCTGCTTCGGTACCAACGACCTGACCCAGATGACCTTCGGCTTCTCCCGTGACGACGCCGGTAAGTTCCTGTCCGCTTACTACGACACCAAGATCTATGAGAACGATCCCTTCGCTAAGCTGGATCAGACCGGTGTTGGTCAGCTGATGGAGATGGCTATCGTTAAGGGTAAGGCTGCTCGTCCCTCCATCCACTGCGGTATCTGCGGTGAGCATGGCGGCGACCCCGTGTCTGTCGAGTTCTGCCACAAGATCGGTCTGGACTATGTGTCCTGCTCTCCCTTCCGCGTGCCGATCGCCCGTCTGGCTGCCGCTCAGGCCGCTATTAAGTCTAAGTAATTAGGTTTATAAAGCAAAACTTATCCCCTCGGAGAAATCCGAGGGGATAAGTATCCCAAACAAAAATAAGTATTGACTTCTGAATAAAATAATGTTATAAATATTTTAAAGGTATCTACCTAATATATTATTTTATAAGGAGTGTATTTTATGTTTGGAGACAGAAACCGTTTTGTGCAAATGCATGAGGAAACTATTGGTAGTGGTGATTTTAAGCAATACATCTGCATTATTGCTGATAGAATTACTGGCGTACAGTATTTGGTACATCAGTGGGCTCCTAGCGGAACAGGTATTACTGTTTTGGTTGATGCAGAAGGAAAACCTATTTTGGCAAAATAATCTTAGTATTCAATTATCCGCCTGAAGAAAATCGGGCGGATTTTTCTATTTATTGCAAATGTATATTTTGTATGACATAATATGTAAAACAACTTTTATTAAAAGGAGCAAAAAAATGTTTTCACTTTTTGCTAAAAAAGAAATGAATGTAGATGCTGCCAAATCTTTTTGGATGTGGTTTGAAGAAAAAGAAGCGTGGATAATCGATTGCATTATAAAGCACGATTCTGCTTTTGTTTGGGCGATTGACGAGAGATTAAAACCCGTATTTCCGTATTTTAAGGGTGAACTGGAATTTCAACTTGGACATAATGATGGCGTGAGAGAATTTTTCTTTTTCCACTTAGGTGAAAAGGAACTCATTCGCGATGCACAGACTCTTGGAGAATTGATGCCCTCATCTGTAGCAAATAACTGGAAGTTTATTTGCGAAAAATAATAATTTCCCCCTTTTGCTGATAGCACCACAGGCCGCTATCAAGGGCAGCAAGTAATTGCTCACCCCTGACGGTATATAAGCTATAACAAACTCCCCACCGAGCCATCGGTGGGGAGTTTTCTTTGCTTCTTTTATTCGCTCTTCTGCGCGTTCAGCGCTTTTTTGAACTGTACGGCAAACAAAACCGCTGTAAAGGTAACCGCCATTACATCCGCAATCGGCTCCGCCAGATACACGCCGGTGGTTTTATCTGCCACCAGACGCGGAAGCAGATAGATAAACGGCAACAACAGCACAAACTTACGCACAATTGCCACGGTAATGGAGCACACCGCACTGCCGATGGACACAAAGGTCATCTGACAGGCAATCTGAATACCGAAGATACACAGCACGCCGCAGTAAATACGCAACGCCCTGGCAGTAAACGCAATCAACGTGGCGTCAGGGGAGAAAATCCCCGCAAACGCCTGCGGCATCAGCATAATGGCCGCCCAAATCACAAAAGAGTAGGTTAGGCAGGTCACCAGCAACATGCGAAAGGTTTTACGCACACGGTCGGTGTTTTTGGCGCCGAAATTGTAGCTGAGAATCGGCTGAGCGCCTTGGGCGATGCCCTGCATCGGAAGCATAGCAAACTGCATCACGCTGGTGAGGATGGTCATGGCACCCACCGCAATATCGCCGCCGTAATCCCGCAAGGACGTGTTAAAGCAGACGGAAATCACGCTCTCACTGCTCTGCATAATAAAGGTGGCCATACCCAGCGCCACACAGGGCCAAATCAGCTTACCGTCCAACCGCAGATGGCGTCGTTTCATCTTGAGATGTGTCTTTTTGCCGCACAGGAAGGCCAGTACCCATACGCAGGAAATCGCCTGGGACAGGATGGTGGCCAACGCCGCACCCTTGACCCCCATATCCAGCCAAAAGATAAATACGGGATCCAAGATGATATTGGTCACCGCGCCGATGATCACCGTCAGCATACTGATTCGCGTAAATCCCTGGGCAGTGATAAAGGCTCCCATGCCCAGCGTGAACTGCACAAACAGAGTGCCCACCGCGTACACGCTCATATAATCGACGGCATAGCCGATGGTGTTTTTGCTGGCACCGAATACCAGCAGTAAATCTCGATTCCATATCAGCAAAACTGCCGTCAGTACCCCGGAGAGGATCATCTGCAGGACGAAGCACCCGCCCATAATCCGCTCAGCGGTATCCTCCTCCCCTTTGCCCATGGCGATAGAGGCGCGCGGAGCACCGCCGGAGCTGATGAGCGCCGCGAAGGCCGACACAATCATAATAATCGGCATGCACACGCCCACGCCCGTCAGCGCCAAACTGCCGTCACCCGGGATGTGGCCGATGTAGATGCGGTCCACAATATTGTACAGCATATTGATAATCTGCGCCACCACCGTCGGCACCGCCAATCGAAACAGCAGTTTACCGATGGGGGCTGTGCCCAGCATTTCTTTGTCGTCTTTCATAGGTTCACTTCCATCATTCGATCTATACGACTTATTATACACCCATTATAATGGGTTTTCAAGTCGTCTTTGTCCTGCGGTCTATCTGTTGTCACCACCTCAAGAACCGCCGGCTACCGACCCCCTGCGCAGGGTGTCTCACTTTGGTGTGTAAATTGCATACCCCTATGAAAAATGCGGCGCCCAAGGCCGATTTGCCTCGGGCGCCGTTGTGTTCACTCCAAATCTAGGAAAGTCTCGATAAAGCGTTGATAAAGATGGCACAACAAGATCTGGCCGAAGCAGAGGGCCTCGACCCCAACGAAGAAGATACCCCCATCACCCTCATCCGGCGGTTGTATCCCCCGCAGGCGGAGAAAATCAATATTTTCTGGAACATCTTTACCGAAAAGCAAATGATGCACGCACTGGGAGGTGACGTCGATGCTGAATGAGAAACAAGAATATCAACTGTACCTGACCCAAGACTACGGTAATCTGTTCCGCAACGACAATATCATCAACGGTCTGAACGGTATCCGCCCCATTCTCACCGTGCTGGCCAGAGGTTTCATCGACCTTTGTATGCAGGAGGGGGTTACCGATATTGGCGAACAAACCGCGCTATGTCAATCCTTCCTGACCTGCTGGCTGAACGAAGACTATACCCAGCCGCACAACCTACCGCAACGCTTGCAGGAGGAATTTGCGGCAGCATCCGATTGCTCGTTGCGCAAACATATCGTCTGCCACAGCCTCAAGAAAAAGAAAGCGGACGTCTGCACCGAAGAGACCGTATCCGAGGCTTTGTCGGATAAAATTGATATGTGGAAGAAATCCATGTTCTTTTCCGCGGCAAAAGACTCTGTCAATGCCATCTATTTTACCGCCATCATCGCCGACGCGTTGCACAAGGGACCGTTGACCGACAAACGCCTGATTCTAAAAGCGGATGCGGATAACTACGGCATTGTATGCACCAAAGAAGCGGCGGAACATTTGCGTCAGTTGATTGCTGTGGTAGCGATGTGTCTGCAAAATTTGCCCGCCGATCAGGTGAGCAGTGTCACTAAGGTTGCACAACTGTCCAATTATCTAAATATCGCCCCCAACCCGCAAACCAAACGAAGTTCTCACTATTCTTGCGTAACAGGATACGTCGAAAACGATCGGTTCACCTATCGCGGCGAACCGATCGTATCCAAGCAAGAAGTGATTCCCGGTGTTGTTAAGATGGTCCTGAACAGCCGGTGGCTCAAGGACTACGACGTCCACTTGGCGAATCGCGATGCCATCATCCCCCCTACCTATACCGTCTATGACGATTATTCCTTGCTTCCCGGCCGTTTCCCCGCACTGAATAAAAGCCGCATTCTCGATGACGAGATGGTGCGCTAAAGACCATACACCCCTCTATCTGAGGGGTTGATGAGATGTAAAGGTTTCCGCCGATCTGCCGTGTTGACAGACGAGTGGTTTGATGGTAAAATACACGTAATCCAAAAAATGTAAAAACGGAGGAATGATTATGTCGGCAAAAATCAGAATCAAGTGTCCCCACTGCGGCGAAGCGAACAACGTATACGCCATCAACGAGCCCTGCCCTAAGTGCAAACAGCCCATGGGTCTGGTAGAGGAAGGCTGCATCTATGTCTATCGCCAGGGTTCCCCCTACGGCATCGCCGGCGGCTTTGGCCTGTACCTCAATGGCCAGCCCTACGGCCACATCGGCAACCGCGAGTTACTCCGCCTGCCGCTACGCTTCGGCACCTACAACATCCACTCCGCGGTGGGTATGAGCCGCAAATGCCGCGACCTGCAGGTCACCATTTCCCCCGCTTACCCCGTCGCCTACGTCAAGGTGTACATCAAGCCCGGCTTCTGGGCCAACTCCTTTGTCGTGGAGCCGGTGGATCCCAATCTGCTGGATCTGTAATGGATAAGGAGATATTCTCCCTGATTCGCAAAATTGGAATTTTACTTTTGGTTCTCGCCTGTATGCTTTCCCTCACCGCCTGCGGTGTAGACGAAGAAGAGATTAAGAAGGTTGCTCTCGAAGAAGCGACCGCCTATTACGAAGACGAGTGCGAAACCTGGAAAGTAGTATATGATTATGACACTGCCGGCGGTGTTCCCACCGTCGACAAGATTGAAAAACGAAAAAAGGGCGTCTACTACGTCAAGGGCACGGTCAGCGGCGTCCGCAGCAAGGGCTGGGATGTCAACAGTTGGACGGCAACGTGGTGGGTATACGTCGATGTGGACAATTCCGGCAATTTTACCACCCGTGATTTCTATGCCGGCACTGTCCGAGAATACTAATCACCAACCAAAACACCCCTTGGAACTGAACAAGTCCAGTAAAAACGGACCATAGACAAAACCCCCTATTGTAGGACAATCCCTACAATAGGGGGTTTTCTATAGCCATGGAAACTCATTACATCACATTCGGGAGAACGTGGTGCGCAACGTCAATCACCATGCCGTCCGCTGCTCACAATGAAGTGCAAATTTCCTCCCATGGACAACAGTTTTTCTGTATCGGGATGTTCCACTCCCTTGAGCTTGACGGAGAGATCATACGCTATTTTCGCAAACTCCAGTGCCGCAGGAAAATTCTTAAGGTTGCAATTTCGATCGAACCATCCTATAATGATGTCAGATTAACAACATAGATTAACAATTGAGGAGAAGTACACTATGGCCGCCAATCACGAAGCAACGTATACCATAAACGCCACCATTCATCAGCTTTTGGCCGCAATCCGCGACCCCGCATTTTGCAGCCGCTTGAACGTATCTATCCAGTCCGAGTCTCCTACCTACAACGGTGTTATGTTCCAATTCCGCCACGGCGTTACCTTTACCTCTTGGGGCGAGAACGTCCACATCACCTTAACCCCCGTCGGCCCCGCCGTTACCAATCTGCAAATCCGTTCCGAGTGCTGTATGCCCACTCAGATTGTTGACTGGGGCAAAAACAAGCAGGTAGTGTGCAACATCTATGAGTATCTGGTGGAAAACGTCACCCGTTATCCTGCAGATGCTCCGCAGAATATGCCGCCGCAATACCAACCTCCCGCCCCTCAATATCAGCCTGCTCCCCAGCAGCCCACCTCCGCGCCCGCTTTCTGTTGCCGTTGCGGCAACCCTCTCATCCCCGGTGGTGCCTTCTGTAGCAACTGCGGCACCAAAGTACAATAATGTTCAACCCGAAAACTCCGCACTATCTCGGCGGAGTTTTTGTGTTTACAACCAAGAAACTATATGCTATACTGTCGTTGAACTTAAAAACACTTTATGGGAAGGGAAAATATGAAAAGACTGTTATCTTTTCTGTTGCTGATTGCCCTGTTCTGTACGATATCCGGTTGCAGCATCGAGCGATGCGACCTCTGCGACGATTTTGGTGCCGAACACGAGGTAAGTTATCTCAACCTATGCGACGATTGTTACAATGACTACGGCAATGACTACGGTTATAGTTACGGTTATGACTATGACTACGACTATAGTTATGACTACGGCAGCGGCCGTTGCCGCGACTGCGGCACCAGCGTTCCCTCCAATCGTATCTATTGCGACCGTTGTCTGGGCTACGGCACCTGTCAGGACTGTGGCAAGAGTATCGCCTCGGACCGTCTGTATTGTAACAGCTGCCTATACAACTAATACTCATCACCCCGAAAGAGGTAATGTCTATGTCCAACAAACTTGAACGCAAATACGGCCTGTTCACCGCCATCTGTATGGTGGCGGGCATCGTCATCGGATCCGGCGTCTTTTTTAAGGCACAGGACATCCTGACTATGACCGGCGGCGATATGCCGCTGGGCGTGGTGGCGTGGGTCATCGGCGGCATCATTATGATGGTCTGTCTGCTGACCTTCTCCTTTATGGGACAAAAATATGAAAAGGTCAATGGCGTGGTAGACTACGCCGAGGCCACCGTCGGCAAGCGCTACGGCTATGTAATGGGGTGGTTTGTAGCCACCATCTATTTCCCCGCCATGACCTCGGTGCTGTGCTGGGTCACCTCCCGCTACACGCTGGAGTTTGTCGCTGCCGTCAGCCCCCATCACGCCATCGACGCCTCCCCCACCGGTCGCACCTGCCTATTGCTCAGTTTAGTAATCATGGCCTTCGCCTTTGCCCTCAATGTGCTATCCCCCAAGCTGGCAGGCCGTTTCCAGACCGGCACCACTATCATTAAGTTGATTCCGTTAGTGCTGATGGCGGTTGTGGGCATCATCTACGGTTTGATCAACGGCACCCTGACCGAGAATTTTCAGACCAACGCCACCGTATCGACCACCACAAGCAATCCGCTCTTCGCCGCCATCTGCTCCACCGCCTTCGCCTATGAGGGCTGGATGATCGCCACCTCCATCAACGCGGAGATCAAGGATTCCAAGCGCAATCTCCCCCGCGCTTTGATTATCGGCGGCATCATCATCGCCGCAGTATACATTTTCTACTACATCGGCGTGGCAGGCGGTGCCATCAACCAAGACCTCATCGACAAGGGTGCCACCATCGCCTTTACCAATATCTTCGGCGGCACACTGGGCAACGTCCTCAAGCTGTTTATTGCCATCTCCTGTTTCGGCACCGTCAATGGGCTGATGCTGGCCTGCAGCCGCGGTATGTACGCCGTGGCCGCCCGTGGCGAAGGACCAAAGCCGGAAACCCTCAGCCGCATCCACCCCAAGACCAATATGCCCACCGCCTCCGCACTGGTCGGCTTGTTGCTGATCCTCGTTTGGCTTGCCTACTTCTATCTGGCGAATTTGGCGCAGGTATGGACCGGACCTTTTGTCTTTGACTCCTCCGAGCTGCCGATTATTACCATCTATCTGCTGTACCTGCCCATCCTGATCCAGTGGATGCGTAAGGAAAAGGATCAGTCGACAGTCCGCCGCTTTGTCCTGCCGCTGTTAGCACTGTGCGGCAGTATCTTTATGATTATCGCCAGCATCTTCAGCCACGGCTGGGGCTGTGCGTGGTACCTCATCGTCTTTGCGGCGATTATATTGGTAGGCGTCCTGCTGAATCGCAAACACACATAACCAAACACCCCTCGGAATAGCCGAGGGGTGTTTTCATTTATATGTAATATAAATAAAGGTTGTAATTTCTGTCGAACTATGCTATAATGCTAAACTGTAGAAAAATGCGGGGAGGTGTCGCAGATGGCGTTACGCCCGAGTATCAAGCAAAAACTGTATATTGCATTGGGCGTGACGGCGGTGTTGGCACTGCTGATGCTATTCGCCTTTTCCGGCGGCAACCTGGACCTGCTGCGCAGTCTGTTTGTTCAGGATCTCTCCAACGAGGAGTTGCGCGACCGCCTAATGGATTTCGGTTGGCGAGGCTACATCACCGCCTCGGTACTGGCCATGTTGCAGGTAGTGTGCGGTTTCCTGCCTGCCGAGCCGGCGCAGGTACTGGCCGGCTTCACCTTCGGCTTCCCCGTGGGCTTGGCGTGCTGTATGGCCGGTGTGTTCATCGGCAACACCTTGGTGTATATGATGCACAGCATCTTCGGCAATCGCCTGCACCGCTTCTTTTTGAAAAAACTGAAGCTGGACATGGAGAAAATCGCCACCTCCAGCGTGCGCACCATTATCATTTTCATTTTGTATTTCCTACCCGCCATTCCCTATGGCATGATTTGTTTCTTTGCCGCCACCACCAGAATGTCTTATCGCCGGTATATCCTTGTCACGATGCTGGGCTCACTGCCCTCCGTATGCATCGGCGTAGGCCTGGGTTATCTGACCATCGCCTCCCACCCCGTCATCGCCCTGTGCCTTTTCGGCGTTCTGATTCTTCTGCTCATCGTGATGTTCCTGCTGCGTGACAAGCTGTTCACCAAAGTAAACGAATACGCCGACAAGCACAGTCATCGTTCCAAGACCAAGGTGCGCAAGGTCAACAACTTCTTGATGATCGTGCTCTACGTCGGGGTGCGCGCCTATCTGTGGCTCAACGGCGTACGCCTAAAGGTGAAAAATAAGGTCGGCAAGCCGGCACAGCCCGCTATCGTGCTGTGCAACCACGGCTCCTTTATCGACTTTATCTACGCCGCCGCCCTGTTGCGCAAATATAAGCCCCACTTCATCGTGGCACGTCTGTATTTCTATCACAAGTATTTGGGCTGGTTGCTCCGTCACGTGGGTGCCTTCCCCAAGAGTATGTTTACCGCCGACATAGAAAACGTCAAGAACTGCCTGACCGTGTTGCGTGGCGGCGAGATTCTGGCCATGATGCCGGAGGCACGCCTGTCCACCGTCGGTCGCTTTGAGGATATTCAGGAGAGCACCTATTCCTTTATCAAAAAGTCCGGTGTCCCCGTCTACACCGTCAAGATCGGCGGCGACTATTTGGCCGATCCCAAGTGGGGCAAGGGGTTACGCCGTGGTTCGGTGGTAGAGGCAGAGTTGGACATCTTGTTCACCGCCGAAGAGGTGGCGTCCCTCTCCCTGGATGACATCAAACAGCGCATCGAACAGCGCCTGACCTATGACGAATTTGCGTGGCTGGCTGAGCGTCCCCACATCCATTACCGCTCCAAGCGGATGGCCGAGGGATTGGAAAACGTGCTGACCACCTGCCCTCTCTGCGGCAAAAAGCACACCCTCTCCGCCAAAAAGAGCGACATTTTCTGCGAGCATTGCGGCCGTTTGACCTCAATAGACGACCGTTACGCCTTTACCAACGATTTCCGTTTCCACAACTTTGCCGACTGGTACGACTGGCAAAAAGGCCTGCTGAAACAGGAGATCTTAGCCGATCCCACCTACACCCTCACCTCTAAGGTGGAGTTGCGTCTGCCCGGCGACGGCAAGACTCTGACCCGCCACGGCGGCAAGGGTGTATGCACCCTCAACCGCGACGGTTTGACCTACGCAGGCACTAAGGACGGCAAGCAGGTGGAACTCACCTTCTCCCTGCAACGGATTTACCGCTTGCTCTTCGGCGCAGGCGAAAACTTTGAGGTTTACGACGGCACCGAGATCCTGTATTTCGTGCCGGAGGATAAACGATCGGCTGTGGATTGGTATATGACCTCTATGATTCTGCACGATGAGGTAGAGTAACCAGTCCCCATTCACGAGGAGGAATGTTATGCGTACGATCGCAAAGTATGCAACGAAGAAAAAGGAAAAGGCCTATTCCAATATCAATCTCCGCTCCTTTATCACGGTGGTGGCGATTTTGGTGGTGCTGCTTATTTTCTGCGGCTCTCTGTCCTATTTCATCCCTCAGGGCGAATTTGCTCGAAACGACGCCGGCAACATCATCCCCGATACCTACACCGCCGGCAAGATAGAGGGCATCGCCCCTTGGCGGGTGATTTCCGCTCCCGCCCGCGTCTTTGCCTCGGCAGACGCGCTCAACATCATTATGATCAGCGTGTTTTTGCTGGTGATGAGCGGTGTGTTCAACCTGTTGGAAAAGACCGGCGGTATCAAAGTCTTTATTGTGCGCATTATGCGCCGTCTGCGGGATCGCGGCGGTCCCGTGGTGTGTATCACGGTGCTGATCTTTATGCTATTCGGCAGCCTGTTCGGTATGTTTGAAGAGCTGGTCACCCTGTTGCCGCTGATCATCGTGTTTATGCTGTCTATGAAGATGGATACCATGATGGGTCTGGGTGCTTGTCTGATGGCGGCCTGCTTCGGCTTTTCCACCGCCATTACCAACCCCTTCTCGGTGGGTACGGCGGCTCAGTTGGCGGACATCCCCACCTCCTCCGGTGCTTGGTTGCGGGTGGTGTTCTTCGGCATCGTCTACTTGATTGTGTGCGTCTTTTTGATGAACTATCTCAAAAAGATTCAGCGGGATCCCACCCTCTCCCTCACCTATGAGACCGACCGTACAAAGCAGGACAATCTGCTGGGCGAAACGGAAGAGCTCCCTGCAGATCAGGATCGTATTTTCCGCGCCTACGGCATTTTCTTCGCCATTCAAGGCGTGTTGCTGGTGTCCGTCGCCTGCATTCGGGCGATTTCCGGCCTCGCCATCCCCATTCTGGCAGCCAGCTTCCTGATTGCCGGCCTCATCGCCGGTCAGGTAGTATGCAAAAAGTTCACCCATGTACTGAGCCACTTCCTCAAGGGTGCTTCCGCCATGCTGCCTGCGGTGCTGATGATCGCTCTGGCCTCCTCCATCAAACTGGTAATGGACGAGAGCAACATCTTGGACACGGTGATGAACGCCGCACTGCAGATGCTGGTGGGCAAAGGTCCCTACGTAACGGTGCTTCTGATTTACGCACTGATTCTATTCTTACAGCTGTTCATCGGCTCCGCCTCTGCCAAGATTTTCCTGGTGATGCCCATTGTGTTGCCCATCACCGCCGCCTTGGGTATTTCCCCCACACTGGTGATCCTCACCTACTGCATGGCGGACGGCTTCACCGACGTGATTCTCCCCACCAACCCTGTGTTGCTCATCGGTCTGTCCATGGCTAATGTATCCTACTGGAAATGGCTCAAATGGACCTGGAAACTGCAACTCTTATTGTTTGCCACCTCCATCGCCGTGCTGTTCTTCGGCGTCTGGATCGGCTATTAACGTTTCAAAAGCCACCCCACCTTCGGCGGGGTGGCTTTTCATTCCACGCAAAGTAGGTTGTCAAACGTTGTGCCAACCGCTATACTACAAGACAAAGGAGTGATGATGATGAATCCCTATGTCACCGGCGCCACAATTAAACAATTGCGGGAACTGAAAGCGCTTACACAAGCCCAATTGGCGAAGACACTGGGAGTCACCTCCAAGGCGGTATCTAAGTGGGAGACCGGCAAAGGACTACCGGACATCACCCTCATCCAGCCTTTGGCCGGTGCCTTAGGGGTGTCTGTGACAGAGCTGATGACCGGCAACGTGATTCAAAATCGCAACGTTTCCTCCAATCTTCTCCGCTCCCACTTTTACATCTGCCCCTTGTGCGGCAATATCCTCCACGCCACCGGCAATGCGGTGATGAGCTGTTGCGGTATTCCCCTGCCACCGCTGGAGGCAGAGGCCACCGACACAGACCATCCCCTCACCATCGAAAAGGTAGAGGACGAATATTTTGTCACCGTCCCCCATCCGATGACCAAGGATCATTACATCTCCTTCATCGCCCACCTAACCATGGATCGCCTGCAGATGGTAAAATTCTACCCCGAGGGCAACGCCGAAACCCGCTTTTCTCTCCGCGGCGGCGGTTTCCTCTATCTCTATTGCAACAAACACGGGCTGATGAAGAAAAAACTGTAATTTCAAGGGTTTCTGCCCCGTAAAGCTATATGCCTTCACGTCACAAAAACAACATTTTTATAGTATTCGCTTATATTCAATTTATAAATTCCTTGACAATCACTCAATCTTGTGGTACATTATATTTGTGCAATATGCAATATGCAATATGCACAAACAAATCCGTTCATGTTCAAAAAAGAGAGGGGAAAAATTTATGAAGAAGTTTATCGCTGTTATTGCTGTGGTTATCGCTATGGTTACTATGCTGACCGCTTGCGGCAAGTTCACTTGCGATCTGTGCCAGCAGGAGAAATCCGGTAAGAAGACTAAGATCACCGTCGATGGTGAGACCGGTGTTTTCTGCAAAGATTGTAAGGATACCGCTCAGGCTTTGGCTGACCTGGCTAACGCTTTCAGCTAATCTTTAAACACAAAAACACCGTTCACTGCATTGCAGTGAACGGTGTTTTCTTTTGCTTATTCCGCGTATTTTCTCACGTACTTTGCCACTTGTTCGGCGCAGCGACGGCTGCCCTCGGCAGAGAGGTGCAGCAGATCCTCACACTTGTAGCGACGGTCGTCCTCCATGCACAGGGCGTATAGATCGTTCACCGGCACCTGCAGTTCGTTCATAACCTCTACGGCGGCGGCATTGTACTCTTTCACCCACTCATTGGAGTAGTTGATGGTGCCTTCCACACCGGTGTTATCTCCGGCGGCACCCGCCTCCAAGATGGGCACGGTGGTGGCAAACACCACCTTAGCTCCACAATCGCGGCACAATTTGACGATACGGCGCAAGAAATTAACGTACTCTCCCACAGGATGAATGGCCTCGGTCATCGGCGCTTCAATATTCATATCCCAGTAGCCGTTATTGAAGTGCACCAACTCAATATCGGGATTCCACTTAAACATCTGGTTGGCCTGCCACAGAGTATAGGCGGCGAAGCGACCGTTATCCTCGGGACAGATCACCTCGTACTCACCGTCCAATATCTCTTTCACATCGTTCTGATACCCCATACGAATGGAGTCACCCAGCAACAATACCTTCTTCATATCCCATCATCCTTTCTGTTCGGTCAATAAGCGAATAGCGTATTCCGCATAGGGGGACAGATACTGTCCCCGCCGCGCGACAATCACCGGCTGACGCACCGGCAAAGCCTGCCGCAGAGTATACAGCACCACGCTATCCTGTCCGCCGTAATGGCGCACAAACTGCAACGGCAGCAGCGTTGCCCCCACCCCCGCTCGGCATAGCGCCCACGCCGAGGCAAGACCGGTCACCTGCGCTACAATATGAGGACGGAACTGAGCCGCGGTACAGGCAGTGTCAAACTGCCGCCGCATCTCCTGAGGTTGTCCCACCGTCACAAAGGGCAGGTCAGCACACGCCGCCAAATCCAGTTCTTTCACCTCGGGCATATCTTTCGCCATGGCGGCAGGCACCGCCAACACCATAGCATCCGCTTCCAACGGGATAACGTCCAGCACCGTTTCATCCACCGGCAGATTGACTACAGCAAAATCGTATTTACCCTCTGCCGCCTCAGCGCGCAGCTGATCGCTGGCCGGCTCGTGGAGTACCACCTCCACATCGGGGTATTTCTCCCGCATCTGCCGCACCACGTCGGGAATCATGTACAAACTGCGGAAGGGGGAAATACCAATCTCCAGCCGTCCACTCTCACCACTCTTGTATGCCTCCAACGAGC
Source organism: Acutalibacteraceae bacterium (assembly GCA_045588425.1). Classification (GTDB taxonomy): domain Bacteria; phylum Bacillota; class Clostridia; order Oscillospirales; family Acutalibacteraceae; genus UBA5905. The sequence goes on along the minus strand of JAZNED010000025.1, from coordinate 17,724 downwards.
GGTGCAACTGCTCCTCTCGATAGAGAAGCTCCTGCGCTTGGTCGAGGAAGTGCTCTCCCGCCGCTGTCAAACTCATAGGGCTGGTGCTGCGGTCAAACAGTTTCACCCCCAGCTCCTTTTCCAACGCCAAAATATGCTTACTCAGCGCAGGCTGCGTAATCCCCAGCCGCTCGGCAGTCTGGGACACGTTGCGATCCTTCGCCAACTCCACTGCATATTGCATCTGTCTGCTATTCATATCCTCACCCTTTCGCAATTACCGAATGCACATAGGATATATTCCACTCTTATTATACCGCTCCTGTTCTTTTTTGGCAAGAGCCAACTGAAATTTCAAAAAAACAGTTGACAAATTTTTAAAACCTGCTACAATATAACTCGTTAGGAATATGTTGTATAACTTTTAAGAAATGGAGTGAGCGCTGTGTTTTTTGAATGGCTGACAGGCATCTTTGCCGCTGTTCCGGCGGGTATCTGGTGTCTGATTCTGTTGTTAGCAGTAATTTTGATATGGTTTGTGCTCATGAAACGGCCGATCTATGAGGCGGTGGCATTGGGTTTTGTGCTACTGGTAGCGATCAATAATAAGTGGGATAGCATCTGGTCCTACATCGACGGTGCTCTGTCCACCAATCTCATCTATTCCATGGTAGCCTTTGTGGCAATGTCCATCCTACTGACCAAGACCAAGATTGTGGACAGCTGCATCGCGGTGATTTTATCGGTCATCGGTCGCGTCACCGGTGGTGCGGGCTATGCCGCTGTGGTTGCCAGCGCCTTTATGGGTGCGCTGTCCGGCTCCGGACCCGGCAACGTGATGGCCACCGGCTCCATCACCATCCCCGCTATGAAGAAGTCGGGATTTCCTGCTGAATTAGCCGCCAACATCGAATCTAACGCCAGTTATATGGGCAATATGATTCCTCCTTCGTCTAACATTGTAGCGGCAATGGGTGCCTATGCTGCTTTTGCCGGCACCGATATTTCCACCGGACAGTTTTGGATTGTGCTGTGGAGCATTGCGTTCTATTTCATTGCCCAGCGTCTGTTGATGGTATGGGCATTCTGCAAGTATTATAAGGTTGCTCCCATGTCCAAAGAGGAAGTCCCCAGCCTGAAAAAGACCATCAAAGAGGGTTGGCAAGGTTTGCTGTTACCCATCATTATTTTAGCTCCTTTTATTGCCGATGCTCTCTTCAAGGACACCTTCTTTACCGACCGCTTGGGTGCAGATGGCGCAAAAGCTTTGTCCAGTTGCGTCCTGCTGTTTGTGGGTGGCATCGCCGCCATCTTCACCGTACTGGTGACCAAGGATAAGAAGCAGGTCACCATCCCCAAAATGGCGAATATGTTCTCAAACAGCATCAAGGCCATCGCTCCTGCCATCGGTGTATGTGTGTTCGGCTATATGCTGGGCGAGTTGTTTGCCGACCTACAGGTAGGCGAGCAGATGGCTACCCTCATTGGCAATTGGCAGTTTGGTCAGTTGGGTTTGGTGTTGGCGGTGTGCGCCATCACCTGCTTCTTGGGCATGGTGGTCCCCGGTTCTTCTCTGGTAGTTATCTTCGGTACTGTCTTTATTAAGATTTTGGCGGATGCCGGCTGTGATCCCTTGCTGTCCGCTGCCATGCTCCCCTGCATCTGCGGCGTGATGTGCGGCATCACCCCTCCCTTGGGTCTAGGTATGTACGCCGGTATGACGTTGGCCGAATCGGATTTCAGCAAAACGTTTAAGAACAATCTGTGGTGGGTTGCCGCCCAATTTGTTCTTCAGGTAGCCGTCCTGATGGGTTGGTTGCCCATTCTGGGACTGTAAAGGAGGATGCAACATGAAAAAGATCGTTGACAAAATCACCGCTATTCTCCGCACTGTCTTTGGCTATGGCATTCTGATTGGCCTGTTCGCCGGCGGCCTCACCTTCTTCGGTTTTGTTACCGCCCTCATTATCGGTGGCGACACCGGCGCTCTTATTTGTCGTTTCATTCACAAGGAGATTTTCCCCGTCATCGTCTACGGCACCTCGATTATGGTGTTGCTGGGACTGCTGGTTATGTACCTCAGTGGCGAAACCGCCCTCACCGTCCAAGCTAAGAAGAAAAAGCGATGACCCCCCACCCCTTACCCCACGGTAAGGGGTGTTTTTTTGTGCCATCCTTACAAATCGGTGACACGCCACTCCTTATATTATACATACCTTATAAAAATCGGAAAAAGGCTTGCATTTTTTGCCACCCCGTGGTATACTATGCACAGTGAATATTCATTGACGGAAAGGAGTGGGGCGACCCGCTCCTTTGTTATTGTCAGAGAGGAGATGCAATATGGCAAAACAAAACGCCGCTCCCGGCGGCATTGCCGGTGCGGTAGCACCGCTGGCTGAGCCCATCACCGCCGAACTGGGACTCATCCTGTGGGACATCCGCTTTCTCAAAGAGGGTGCCTCTTGGATTCTGCGGGTGATTATCGACCGCGAGGACGAGCCGGTATCCATCAACGACTGCGTGGCGGTCTCCCGCGCCCTCAGCCCTGTGCTGGACGAGGCGGATCCCATCCCCCAGTCCTACTGCTTGGAGGTCACCTCCCCCGGCGCTGACCGCGAGCTGACCCGCCCTGAGCACTTTGCCTACTACAAGGGGTACCCCGTCACGCTGAAGTTCTACCGCCCCGACGAAAACGGACAGAAAGAACTGGCCGGTCTGCTGATTTCTTGGGAAGATGGTTTTACCATCGAGACCGAGGAGGGCGAAGCCCTGACATTCGATAAAAAGTTGGTTGCCGCCGTCCACGCTATCGACGTGTGGGACGACGATGAAGAAGCATAAATAACTCTAAACGGAGGTTAATATCATGACGAACAAGGAAATCGTAGAATTTTTCGAAGCACTGAAAATGCTGGCCAAAGAAAAAGGCATCGAGCCCGACTACCTGATGGAGCGTATCCGCGCCGCTATCGTGGTGGCGGTCAAGAAGGATTTCGGTGGCGATGAGAACATTCTCGTCACCATGAATCCCGATGAGGGTCAGTTCTCGGTCATCATCCGCAAGGACGTGGTGGAAGAGGTCACCGATCCCGAGCGCGAATTGACCCTGGATCAGGCTCTGCAGTACACCAAGCGCGCTAAGATCGGCAAGTCCATCGACATCAAGCTGGATCCCAAGCACTTCGGCCGTATCGCCGCCCAGAGCGCCAAGCACGTGATCCGTCAGGGCATCCGTGAGGCGGAGAAAAACCAGCAGGTCATGGAGTTCCAGCGCCGTAATCAGGAACTGGTTTCTGCCGTCATCACCCGCGTGGATCCCCGCAGCGGTGCCGCCACCATCCAGGTGGGCAAGGGCGAGACCGTCCTGCCCAAGTCCGAGCAGATGGAGTCTGACAAGATTGTCGAGGGCGCTCACATCAAGGTGTACGTGGTGGACATTAAGGAGACCGAAAAGGGCCTGCGTGCTCTGGTGTCCCGCACCCATCCCGGTCTGGTGACCCGCCTATTCGAAAACGAGGTGCCCGAGATCTTCGATGGCACCGTGGAGATCAAGTCCGTCGCCCGTGAGGCCGGCAGCCGCACCAAGATGGCTGTCCTGTCCCACGACGCCAATGTGGACGCCGTCGGCGCCTGCATCGGTCAGCGCGGTGCTCGTGTCAACGACATTGTTGAGGAGTTGGGCGGCGAGAAGATCGACATCGTAGAGTACAGCGACGATCCCGCCACCTTCATTGCCGCCGCTTTGGCTCCCGCCAAGGTGCTGGGCGTGGAGATGGATCCCGAGGGTGCCAAGGCCTGCCGCGTCACCGTGCCCGACGCTCAGCTGTCCCTGGCCATCGGCAACAAGGGTCAGAATGCCCGCTTGGCTGTTAAGCTGACCGGCTGGAAGATCGACATCCGCCCCGAGAGCGGATTCTACGGCGAAGACGAAGATTAATTAACACAGAGTATCGGAGGAATACCCATGGCAAAAGAACGCAAATTACCTCTGCGTAAATGCAGCGGTTGCGGCGAAATGAAACCCAAAACCGAATTGGTCCGTGTGGTACGTAGCCCCGAGGGCGAACTGTCCATGGACCTGACGGGTCGCAAGGCCGGACGCGGCGCCTACGTGTGTCGCAGCATTGATTGTCTGCGCACCGCCCGCAAGCGCAAAGCGTTGGAGCGATCCTTTGCCTGTGCCATCCCCTCCGAGATCTACGATCGATTGGAAGAGGAGATGATGCAGGGTGAATAACAAACTGTGCGGTCTGCTGGGCATCGCCCGTCGGTCCGGACACATCCTCATCGGCTTTGACGCAGTGCGGGCAGCCCTGCTCGCAGACAAGACCCAGCTCATACTGCTGGCGTCGGATTGCTCTCCCAAAACGGAGAAGGAACTGCGCTTTGCCGCCGAGGGTAAGACCTGCCCCGTGGTTAAGGTTGCGGAGGACAAAGATGCCTTCACTGCCGCTCTGGGGATGCAAAAGCCCGTTGCCGTCATCGCCACCGACGACCGCGGCTTCGCCACCGCTATGATGAAAACGATTACCACTTAAAGGAGGATGTTGCTTTATGATGATTAAATACAAAGTCAGCGACGTAGCTAAGGATTTCGGCGTACAGAGCAAAGAGATCATTGCTATCCTGGCTGACCACAATTTTGCCGGCAAAAAGAGCGCTACCGCTCTGGAGGAGCCGGAACTGAACGTAATTTTTGAGCACTACACCCAAAAGCACAATTCCGATAATCTGGACGCTTATTTTGCCACCGCCAACGACAAGCCCAAGCAGGAGCCCAAGAAAGAGGAGCCTGCCGTGGTGGTGACCGCCGCCGAGGAGACTGCTCCCACCACCAAGGTCGAACAGAAGCCCCAGCAGGGTAAAGCCCCCGCCGGCAAGCCTCAGCAGAAGCCTCAGCAAGCTCAGAAGGCCGCTCCCCAGCCCAAGGCCGAGGTGGAGCGCCGTACCGTCGATACCCGCAAGCCTCAGCAGATGGCTTCCAACAAGTACGACGAGAAATTCGATATGATGGCCCAAACCTCCAGCCACGTCCGTGGTGACGGCAGCGGCATCAAGAAACAGAAGATCAATCAGAAGTCCAAGCAGCAGTATAAGAAGCCTCGCCGCAAGGAGACCGAGCAGGAACGTCTGAAGCGTATCGATATGGAGCGCAAGAAGAAGCAGGCCACCATTCAGGTGGGCGACGTCATCACCGTCGGTGAGCTGGCTGCCCGTCTGAAGGCCACCTCCGCCGAGGTTATCAAGAAGTTGATGATGCTGGGCGTAATGGCTTCCGTCAATCAGGAGATCGACTTCGACACCGCCTATCTGGTGGCAGAGGAGTTCCACACCAAGGTGGAGAAAGAGGTCGTCGTCACCATCGAGGAGCGCATCATCGATGACAGCGAGGACGTGGACGACAACCTGATTCCTCGCGACCCCGTCGTGGTGGTTATGGGTCACGTTGACCACGGTAAGACCTCCATCCTGGACGCCATCCGTAAGACCAGCGTCACCTCCGGTGAGGCCGGCGGCATCACCCAGCACATCGGCGCCTACCGCGTGGATGTGAATGGTCAGTCCATCACCTTCCTGGATACCCCCGGTCACGCCGCCTTTACCTCTATGCGTGCCCGCGGTGCGCAGGTCACCGATATCGCCATTCTGGTGGTTGCCGCCGACGACGGCATTATGCCCCAGACCATTGAGGCGATCAACCACGCCAAGGCCGCAGGCGTTTCCATCATTGTGGCCATCAACAAGATGGATAAGCCCACCGCCAACCCCGACAAGGTGATGCAGCAGCTCACCGAGCACGAGATCGTGCCCGAGGAGTGGGGCGGCGACGCTATCTGCGTGCCCGTGTCCGCTCATACCGGTATGGGTATCAGCGACCTGCTGGAGAACGTCCTGCTGGTGGCGGAAATGAAGGAACTCAAAGCCAACCCCGACCGTGCCGCTAAGGGTACCGTCATCGAGGCTCGTCTGGATAAGGGTCGCGGTCCCATCGCCACCGTGCTGGTGCAGAACGGCACCCTAAAGGCCGGTGACGTAGTGGTGGCCGGCACCTCCGTCGGCCGCGTCCGCGCGATGACCGACGAGAACGGCCGCAAGCTGAATGAGGCCGGTCCCTCTGTCCCTGTCGAGATTATGGGTCTGGCCGAAGTGCCTGTGTCCGGTGACATCTTCAACGCCGTGTCCGACGAGCGTCTGGCCCGCGAACTGGTGGAGCAGCGCAAGACCGAAGCTAAGGAAGAGATGTTCAGCAAGTACCAGAAGGTCACCCTCGACAATCTGTTCGATCAGATGAACGTGGGCGAGATGAAGGAGTTGAAGATCATCGTCAAGGCCGACGTGCAGGGCTCTGTGGAGGCTGTGACCCAGTCGTTGGAGAAGCTGACCAACGAAGAGGTCCGTGTGCGCGTTATCCACGGTGCTGTCGGTGCCGTGTCCGAGAACGACGTCATGCTGGCTGACGCTTCCAACGCCATCATCGTCGGCTTCAACGTCCGTCCCGATCCTCTGGCTCAGGTGGCGGCTGACAATGCCGGCGTGGATATGCGTATGTACCGCATCATCTACGACGCCATCGAGCAGGTAGAAACCGCCATGAAGGGTATGTTGGCTCCCAAGACCCGTGAAGTGCTGCACGGCCGTGCCGAAGTGCGTCAGGTCTACCGCATCACCGGTGTGGGTCTGGTTGCCGGTTGCTACATCTTGGACGGCAAGGTGTACCGTAACGATCTGCTGCGTATCGTGCGTGACGGCATCATCATCGGCGACGATAAGATGATCTCCCTGAAGCGCTTTAAGGACGACCAGAAAGAGGTTGCCCAGGGTTACGAGTGCGGTATCGGTCTGGAGAAGTTCACCGACATTCAAGAGGGCGACATCTACGAGACCTATATCATCGAGGAGTACAGAGATTAATCGTTTGCGCAAGCAAACGCATCACGGTTGCTTGTGAGCAACCGCATCACATTCGTCGCAGACGAATGCATCTCGTTTGCCGCAGGCAAATGCATCACTTAAAGTGATAAGTGATGCGTGGCTACCGCCACGTGATGTACGACTGCGTCGCGTGATGTTTGCTTCGCAAGTTTTTTACAAAGGAGGCTATACTATGCCCAACTATCGTATGGATCGCATCGGAGAGGATATTATGCGCGAGCTGACCGCCATTCTGCGCACCGTCAAGGATCCCCGCGTGTCCGGCTCTCTCCTGAGCATCGTCCGCGTGGACGTCACCCGTGATCTATCCTACGCTACCGTGTATATCAGTTCTATGAGCGGTCTCGACGCCGCCAAAGAGGCAGTCAAGGGACTCAAGTCCGCCGCCGGCTATATGCGCCGGGAGCTGGGCTATGCCCTGAGTCTGCGTCACACCCCCGAACTGCGCTTTGTGGCAGACGATTCCATCGCTTACAGCGCCAGTATCGCCGCCACCATCAACCGTATCAAAAAAGAAGACCCCACCCAGTAATCCTCCTCCCTCACGGGAGGGGGCTACTGCCGTGGAACAACACCGAAAGGAGGACATTCCATGGACGGCATCATATGTATCGATAAACCGGAGGGAATGACCTCCTTTTTGTGCGTTGCCATTGTGCGCCGCCTGTTGGGGGAGAAAAAGGTCGGTCACGCCGGTACTCTTGACCCCAACGCAACGGGTGTGCTTCCCCTGCTGATCGGTCGCGGCACCAAGCTACTGGATCACCTTCCCTGCCACGATAAGTGCTACACCGCCACCCTGCGCTTCGGCGCTGTCAGCGACACACTGGACGTCTGGGGTGAGGTGGAGGAAACGGGCAAACCCATTCCCACCTTAGCCGAGGTAGAGGCGGCTTTACCCGCTTTCCGTGGCGACATCCTGCAGATACCGCCCATGACCTCCGCCCTCAAAAAAGACGGCGTCCGTCTGTACGAGTTGGCGCGTCAGGGCATCGAGGTGGAGCGGGAGGCAAGACCGGTCACCATCTACGAACTAACCCTGCTGGACTATAACGAAAAAGAGGGTCTGTTGACCCTCTCCTGCCACTGCTCCTCCGGCACCTATATCCGCACCCTGTGCGACGATTTAGGGCGTGCACTGGGCTGTGGCGCGGTGATGACCGCCCTGCGCCGCACCATGGCAGCAGGGTATCCCCTCGCCGCCTGCATCACCATCGACGAGGCGAAGGAACTGGCCGAGGCAAGCACCCTCACCGACCACCTGCTTCCTTTAGAATCCGCCCTTGCCGCCTACCCCGCCGTCACCGTTTCCGCTCCCCAAGCCGCCCGCTTCCGCAATGGCGGCGCACTGGCACTGGAACGTGTGCGCGCTAAGGTGGAGGGTCCCGTCCGCGTCTACGATCCCGACGGAAATTGCATCGCCCTCGGCACTCCCGCCGACGGCGAATTGAAAATGACCTGCTTATTACAGGTGTAAATCCCTTCTACTTTACAATCATTTTTAGGAGGTGAGTCTGTATGCAAACCTATCTTTCTTGCGAAAATATCCCCTCTTGTCCCCGTTCGGTGGCGCTGGGTCTGTTTGACGGACTCCATCCTGCCCACCGTCAGGTGATTCTGTCTGCCACCACGGATATCGCAGACGACACCGCCGTGGCGGTCTACACCTTTGACCCTGCCACCATCCACACCAAGACCATCAACGGTCTGCTGTGTGACGAGGTAGAGGAGGAGCACCTACTGAAACTGATGGGTGTGGACGAGCTGTTTCGGGTGGATTTTTCCACCGTACAGCACCTTTCCCCCGAAGACTTCGTACATAAAATCCTAAAGAAGCAACTGGGTGCTGTCAAGGTATCCTGCGGCTACAACTACCGCTTCGGCTACCGTGGTCAGGGCGACACCGCTCTGCTGACCAAGCTGTGCGCCGAGGTAGGCATCGCCGTTACCATCGTCCCCGAGATTGACATTGACGGCATCCCCGTCAGTTCTACTGCCATCCGCCAATATATCGCCGACGGCGATATGACCATGACGCGCCGTCTGCTGGGACGTCCTTATTGCCTGCACACCCCCGTCATGGAGGGGCAACGCTTGGGCAACAAACTGGGCTTCCCCACCATCAACCAATCCCTACCTGTCGGCTTCGCCTGCCCGCGCTACGGTGTCTACGCCTCCTGCGTGCAGTTTGACGGCGAGACCTATCCCGCCGTCACCAACATCGGTCTGCGTCCTACCGTGGGCACCGATGCCCCCTTGGCCGAGACCTACATCATCGGCTTTACCGGTGACCTATACGGCACGTCTCCCCGTGTCTATCCTCTTACCTACCTCCGCCCCGAGCAAAAATTTTCTTCTCTGGAAGAACTCAAGGCGCAGATTGACCGAGACGTCACCGCCACCTCCTCCCTTTTTGACGAAGGGCAGACCAACGGCATTCGGGCCGTATTTTTTGACTTTGACGATACGTTGGACACCCGCGACAACGCATTTCGCGCAGGCTTGTCCGCTTTTTTACGCTATTACTACCCCTCCCTCTCGGAGGAAGAGGTAGCCGCCCGCAGCGAGGAAATGTTCTATTTCCAACGCGGTCACTACGGTCAAATCATCTATTATCGGGATATGCTGGCCCACTTCCTTGAGAAATGGCCGCCGGAAACCCCCACCGACGTAGAGACCTCGCTTCTGCGTATGATCCGCGCCTTTGCCGCGGCGGGGCAACCCCACCCCGACGTATACGATACCCTTACTGCCCTGCGGCAGAAAGGGTATCTCATCGGCATCATCACCAATGGCACCCCCCGTACCCAGAATCACAAAATCGACCACAGCGGTCTGCGCCGCTATGTCGACTTGGTGGTGCTGGCAGGGGACGAAGGAATCCAAAAACCGGACGTCCGCATCTTCCGTATGGCGGCGGCACGCTTGGGTGTCCCCCCCACCGCCTGCCTCTTTGTGGGCGATCATCCCATTAACGACTTGGATGGTGCTCGTGCTGCCGGTTTCACCCCCATCCGCAAGGTGTGGGATTGGGATGCCGATCACCCCATCCGCCATATTCCCGCAGCGGAGGATATCCCCAGCATTCATCGCATCTCTGAGGTGCTGTCCTTGCTGGATAATACCCCCACTTGACCTTTCCCCCATAATTCGCTAAAATGTAATTGTAACCAATAAGGAGGACAAGCTTATGAAAGTATCGCCGTCGATTCTAACCTGCGATTTTGCCCACGCCGCCGACGAAGTGCGCTTTGTGGCAGATAGCGGTGCCGATATGGTGCATCTGGACGTGATGGACGGCGTGTTCGTCCCCAACCTGAGCTTCGGTCCTCCCGTGATTGCCGCTTTGCGGCCTCATACCGACCTATTCTTTGACGTACACCTGATGATGACCCATCCCCGTCGCCTGCTCCCCGCTTTCGCTAAGGCAGGCGCGGATCTGATCAATATCCATTTAGAGTGCGACGACCCCATCCGCGAAACCTTGGAGGATATTCGCGCACTGGGCAAGCAAGCGGCCATCACCCTCAAGCCCGCTACCCCCACCGAAGAGGCGTTTCCCTACCTCGAGCTGGTGGACATGGTGCTGGTGATGACGGTGGAACCCGGCTTTGGCGGTCAGTCCTTTATGGAGGATATGATGCCTAAGGTCACCGCCCTGCGGCAGGAGATTGACCGCCGCGGTCTATCGGTGTCCATTCAGGTGGACGGCGGCATCGGTGCCGCCACCGCCCCCATCGCCGCCGCTGCAGGCGCGGACGTTGCCGTGATGGGAAGCGCGGTCTTCAATGATCCCGATCCCCGCTCTCTGGTGGCGCAGGTGCAGGCGCTGTAACGGTTCCTACCCACTCGCCGTATTCGGCAATATGCGCCGCCGTCCCCTCTCCGCATCCCAGCGGCGTGCCATACTCCCGTAGTAGCGCGTCCGACTGCTCCCCATAGAGCACCACCCGATAGCCGTCTTCCACAGCATACACCTGAGCGGTTTCTTCCGCGGCGGAACGCCAGCGGGCGTATATCTGCGACAGCACCTCCGCCTCCACGGCGTATACCATGGGCTGACGGCGATTATGTACAGCGCGGCTTACCAACAGAACACACCCCCCCTCCACGGGGATCATCTCTGCCCACATACGCGGGGCAGAGCGCTGTCCCACCGCCGATAGGGCGTGCCGCACCAAACGGCGAACGCCCTTGCAGCGGCTGTCCTCCAGTCCCCATTCTTCGATTTCATCCTCTGCCAACCAAATGCGCAGATTTCCATTGGAGATCGGTTCGATCTTCACAGTATCCCCCCGTTTCGTTTTTCTTCATCATAGTGGGTAACGGATACCAAAATCAACTGGTAATTATCCACGGTAATGATTCACAGAAAGGTGTGAATGTAGTGCAACTGTTTTTACGAGGCGTTGTGTTGCCTTTCCGAAAAGGAAAAGCGTTAGAACGCGGTATAGAAGAGCTGACTCCGGCCATGGTGCGTCTGCCTGTGGCTGTGGATGATACGGTATTTCCGCTGGCGCAGCTCCCCCCCGACGCTCCTGTCAAGCAGGGCGAAGAACTGTGTCGTATGGACGATATGCCGGTAGTATCCACTGTCTGCGGCACCATCGAGGGCACGGTGATGATTCATCACCCCATTTACGGTCCTCTCCAGTGCGCCGATATCCGCGCTGATGGCACGAATGAGGTACACATCCCCCTGCGCACCGAAGAGGAATTGACCCCCGACACCATCATCGAAATTGCCCGCGAGGCCGCCGTCTACGACGAGCTGGACGGCATCCCACTGTGGGAGAAGTTGGCTCATTGGCAGGTGACGGAGGACGACTTGACCCCCCTCCACTCGGTACTGGTGGCGGACGGCACCGCCAACGACATCTACGGCTCCGCTCCTTGGGCGGTACTGAAAGAGGATCCCCGCATGGTGATGGACGGCCTGCAATTGGCCGCCAAGGCCATCCGGTTCACCCGCTATCACATTGCCACCATGTTGCCCAAACGACGCCGCCGTGCCCTCAAAAAGGCGGTGGGACGTTCTAAAGTATACACCGTGGGTGATGAATACCCCGTCACCGTTTTTGCAGATTACGGTATGGAAACCTATCGCATCGGCGTACAGGCCTGCTTGGCTCTGGCGCAAGCGGTGCGTTTCGGCAAACGCCACACCCACACGGTGGTTACCGTGGCCGGTGACGCCTTGCCTGCTCCTCGCAATCTGCGGGTGCCTTTCGGCGCCGATGTGGATGGCATGTTCTCCGCCTGTCAGGCACAGGGCACCTATCGTATGATTTTCGGAGACGCCATGACCGGCGTTCCCAACTCCGATCCTCACACGCCTCTGTTGCCGGGTATCACCACCCTACTGGCCATGATGCCTCGACGCGTCCGTGCTCCCGGTCCTTGTATCGGTTGCGGCCGTTGCGCCGAGGTGTGTCACAAGGGCCTGTTGCCCTATGAGATCGTCCGTCGCTCGGAGAATATGCACTACGAGCGCTTACAACACCTGTGTCCGTCCGACTGCGATGGTTGCGGCGTCTGTTCCTACATCTGTCCCGCAGGCCGTGACGTAGCACGGGAGGTTATGGAGGCAGGGCAAACCAAAGCAACCGTATTCTTGAATTGGGGGGAGGATGACCATGAATAACATCTCTGCACCCTATCTGCGTACCGAACATCGCGCCAACCGTATGATTTTGGATGTTCTGCTAATCTGCATCGTATTAGGCATCTTCTCCGCAGTTACCTACGGTCTGCGCCCCCTGCTGATTATGCTCATCAGTTGCCTTACGGCGATGGCTTGCGAAACCCTTTGTTGCTTCATCGGCCGTCGTCCTTTGCGCATGGCTTTGGACGGCACCGCCGCCATCACCGGCCTAATTATAGGTCTGCTGATGTCCCCGATGGTAGATCTATGGGTGCCTATCGTGGGTGTCATCTTTGCCATCGTGGTAGCTAAGGCTCCCTTCGGCGGCACCGGCCGCAACGTATTTAACCCTGCAGCGGCAGGTCTGGCTCTGCTGACCTTTTGTTTCCCCACCCACATGTTCACCTATCCCGCTATCGAGAGTGGCGCTCATCTCCCGCTGACCATGACCATCGAACCTGGCACCATTTTCCCCGAAGCGTCGCTGGCCGATCAGCTGAAGAACCACGCCCTCCCCAACATGGATCCCATGAATATCCTGCTGGGCAACTTTGCAGGCCCCATCGGTGCCACCGCCTTCTTAATTTTGCTGACTCTGGCGGCTTATCTGATGGTGCGACGCACCGCTTCCCCGTGGGTGATTATTCCGTATTTCGCCACCTGCGCCCTCATTGCTTGGGCATTTCCTCTGTCCGCATCCAATCAACTGAACTCCTTCTTGCTGGAATTGGGCAGCGGCTACATCCTGTTTGCCGGTGTCTTTCTGATCAACGATCCCGTCACCGCTCCTCGTTTTTGGCTGGGACGGTTGGTATACGGCGTCCTGTCGGCCTGTATGGTGATGTTGTTGCAGCGGGTTGGTCGTTTCGAAGCAGGTACCTGCTTTGCCGTTCTGTTGATGAACGCCTTTTCTCCCATTATCGACCGCTGGAGCTGGCATTTGTGGTATTTCCTGACCCACAAGCTGCGTCAGCGAAAGGAGGTGGAGCTGGGTGAGTAAACGTCAAAAAGTCAAGCGTGAATTTTGGCGTACCACCAACCTGTTGGTGGAGAACGCCGTCACCAACAACATCGTGTTGATTCAGGCGTTGGGTCTGTGTCCCGTCATTGGTGCCGCCACCACCTTGCAAAACGGCGTGGTTCTATCCATCTGTACCGCGGCGGTTCTATTGCCTATGAGCCTGCTGATGGCTCTGGCGGCTCCTTGGTTGCCTAAGTGGTTACGTCCGGCAATATACGTACTGCTGGCCTCCTTGTTGCTGGTGGGAACCACCTTTGTGTTGTCCCATTACGTTTCCGGAGAGCTATACGCCACAGAGTTGCACCATTTCATCCCTCTCATTGCGGTGAATATGCTGTATGCACGCACTGTGGGCTTTTCTTCCATCGCCCACCCGGTCTCCACCGTGGTGGACGCTTTAGGCAGCACTCTGGGCTTCGGCGCGGTGATTTGCGGCGTCTCTGCCCTGCGTGAGATATTGGCCTATGGTACGCTGTGGAATCATCCTGTGGATATTTCTTGGCGTTTGCCCCACGCCGATACCCCCTTTGTGGCATTCATTCTGCTGGGTTTGCTGGCCGCTGCTTTGCAGTGGTCCCGCCTGCGCATTTCCGCCTTCTTCCACAGAAAGGAGGAGGATGAAGAATGAAAGAATTCTTAACGAGCATCCATCCCAACGTTGCGGAGTTGATGTCCTTCTTCGTGTCGGTGGCGCTACTGGAGAACGTGATTCTCACCACCGGATTCGGCTCCTCTGTGATGCTGCACATGGTGAAAAAGCCGAAGAGCATCTGGCTGTTCAGCGCTATCATGGCGGTGTTTTCGGTGTTGACGGTATCCATCGCCTATCCTTTGGATCAGCACTTCGGCACCGATATGAACAACCTGTGGCGACCCTTTATGATGGTGGCCATCACGGTGGCGCTGTATATTGTCGCATCGCTGCTGCTGATGCTGTTCCTGCCCAAATTCTACAACCGCGTCAATCGCCTGATGCCCATGGCTGCCTTCAACAATCTGGTCACCGGCATCGCTCTGGTGTGCAACGCCCACTTCGGTACCAACTTGGCGGGTAATATTGGCCTGGCCATCGGCTCCTGTGTCAGTTTTGCAGTGCTCACCTGGCTCACCGCCGAGGGAATTGAACGAATGGATAATCCCGATATGCCGGAGGCGTTCCGCGGCATGCCCTCCACCCTTCTGTACGTGGGTCTGTTGGCCTTGGCGCTGATGGGCTTTGCCTCCGAATCCATTCTGATGTAATCGGCGGGAGGTATGAAGTATGCAATATAAATTGCGTCGTCCCCGCCGCTCGGTGTTTCATAAGAAAAAGGCACATCCGGCACTTAAAACCTTCGGCAGCATTCTTCTCTGCGTGGCGATGGTGGCCGCCGGCTTCTTCACCGCCAAGGCGGTGATGGAACGCGACCGACACAAACCTGCCACCGACGCAGTGGCCCAGGACGAAAAGCCGTCCGCCAACAAGCCAACCACACAGCCGAACACCACCCCGGAGGACATCACTCCCCCTGCTGACACCCCGCCGACGGCGGACACTCCCCTGTCGCCGGATCGGATTCGCGCTTTCTATCTGCCGCATTCCGCTTTGTTGCAGGAAGATCTATCCTCACCCCTCACCGCCGCCCGTAAGGCCGGCTTTAACGCAGTGGTGTTTGACCTAAAGGATGCCGACGGCAATCTGTACTATCGTTTTGCCTCGTCCCAAGCTCAAAAAGTGGGCAGTTATACGTCGGACGCCTTTACCGCCGACGGATTGACGGCATTGTTTAACACGATACGCACCTGCGGCCTGCAGCCGATCCCCCGCCTATACGCTTTCTGCGACGACGCGGCGGCCAAGGCGCTGACCGATGCCCGTATCTCCCACGAAGAAAATCACTCTTGGGCTTGGTACGATGGTGACCCCAACAACGGCGGAAAAAAGTGGCTTAATCCCTATTCCGACGCCGCTCACGCCTATCTGAAAGCCTTAGCAACGGAAGTAAAGGACGCCGGTGCCGCCGCTGTCATGCTGGAGGGGGTACAGTTCCCCCTGCAGTTAAGCAGCGCCTATCTGGGCGAAACCGCCGCCACCGTCAGCAAGAGCGACACGCTGACCGCCTTTATTGCGGACACCCGCTCCGCACTGGGTGACGCCTGCCCTATGCTGTTGGGTTGCACCTCCGCCTCTGCCCTCGCCACCGACACTAAGGTGTACGGCGGCAATCCTCTGACCTTTGGTTCGACGGTGGCCTGCCCCACCATCACCACCAAGGTGCAGGACGCGGTGGAACAGATGATTCTGCGTGTGCAGGGTCCGGACATTGGAGACACCGCCCTATCCCCCCTGTTACCGATAGCCGATCTCACCGCCAAACAGGTCAGCGAAACCCTCGCCGCCTGTGTCAGTGGCGGTACAAACAGTTTTATTCTCTACCACCCCGACGGCACCTACGATTTTGCCGCTTACACCCTGCCCTAACAGCATACGCACAGGGCTTTTGTCCTGTTAAAAGGAAAAAGGAGTCCCGCACCTTTGTCGGTGCGGGACTCCTTATTTTATGGGATTGTAAGCGCTTACATCATACCTCTTACGCCTCGTTTTTGCCAAACTCGGAGAGGATGAGTTCCTTGTTGTGATCGGTAGCCCAGGTAATGTTCCAGGGGTTGGTGAACAAGAGCAGCTTCTTGCCCTTGAGGTCCTGAATACGGCGGGTATCGGAGGTGAGATTCAGCGCTTTCACGTTGATATCCTCATTCTCGATCCAGCGGATATACTGATAGGGCAGGTTGTTCATGCGGATGTCCACGTTATATTCGTTCTTCAGTCGGTACACCAGCACCTCAAACTGCAACACGCCAACCACACCCACGATGACCTCTTCCATACCACCGTTGAGCTCCTGGAAGATCTGGATAGCACCCTCTTGGGCAATTTGGCTGATACCCTTGACAAACTGTTTACGCTTCATGGTGTCCACCACACTCACCAGCGCAAAATGCTCAGGCGCAAAGGTGGGAATACCCTCAAAGGTGAATTTCTCGCCGCCGGAGCAGATGGTGTCGCCGATGGAGAACACACCGGGGTCAAACACACCGATGATGTCACCGGCATAAGCCTCGTCCACGATCTCGCGGCTCTCCGCCATCAACTGCTGGGGCTGGCTCAGGCGCATCTTCTTGTCGCCCTGCACGTGATACACGTCCATGCCCTTCTCGAACTTGCCGGAGCAAATACGCATAAAGGCCACGCGGTCGCGATGTGCCTTGTTCATATTGGCCTGAATCTTAAACACAAAGGCGGAGAAATTCTTGCCGAAGGGATCCACCTCGCGATCCCCCGCCTTGCGGGGCAGCGGCGAGGTGGTCATGTTCAGGAACTCCTGCAAGAAGGGCTCCACGCCGAAGTTGGTCAGCGCCGAACCGAAGAACACGGGGGTCAGGCGGCCATGGCGCACCTCGTCCATATCAAACTCGTAGCCGGCACCGTCCAGCAGCTCCACGTCGTCCATCAGGGTCTCGTGGAGGTAGGGACCGATCATATCCTTCAGGCTGTCGTCCTTCAGGTCTACGCGGGTGGCCGCCACCTCATGCTGGGCGTTGGCGTTCTCGTCATTGGCGGTAAAGGCGATGATACTGCTGTTCTGACGGTCGTACACACCCTTAAACTCCTTGCCCGAACCAATGGGCCAGTTCATGGGATAGGTGCGAATACCCAGCACAGACTCGATCTCCTCCATCAGGTCAAAGGGATTACGCGCTTCACGATCCATCTTGTTGATAAAGGTGAAGATGGGGATGTTGCGCAGCAGGCACACCTTAAACAGCTTAATGGTCTGGCGCTCCACACCCTTGGACGCATCAATCACCATCACGGCGGAGTCTGCCGCCATCAGGGTGCGGTAGGTATCCTCCGAGAAGTCCTGGTGACCGGGGGTGTCCAGAATGTTGATGCAATAGTCCTTATAGTTAAACTGCATCACCGAGCTGGTGACCGAGATACCACGCTGCTTCTCGATCTCCATCCAGTCGGAAACGGCGTGCTTATTATTCTTCTTGCCCTTAACCATACCGGCCTGCTGGATGGCGCCGCCGTACAGCAGGAATTTTTCGGTCAGGGTGGTTTTACCCGCGTCAGGGTGGGAGATGATGGCAAAGGTGCGTC
>JAZNED010000024.1:0-2334 GCA_045588425.1 Acutalibacteraceae bacterium | reverse complement strand
ATTCGATGCCAAAGCGGCACAGGGCACAGCACCAGTGGGCCTCCGCGTCGGTGTCGTCCTCCTGCACCATGCGCTCATACACCGCCAACGCCTTATCGAATTCGCCGATGCGGCGGAAGTGATTGCCGCGGTTAAAGGCGGGGGCACGCTGCTCGTCGTCCACCTTGGGGAAGGTCATGGTACAGCCGCAGTATTCGCAGGTGCCGAAGGTCTTGTCCCCCGCCAGCTCCACATCGCCGCCGCACATTTTACATTTTAAGATAGCCATGTTACTCGCTCCCAAAACATCATATCATCTTCAATAGCAACGTATGATAACAGCTCCAAAGCATTAAGAAGCCGCTATACCAATTATGATAATGGTAACCACAACGGCCGCTAAAACAATGCGTCCGATCAGCTGTCGTAGATTCTGTTGAACTTCTTTTTCTTTTTCGAGCACAGCCAACCGTCGGTCGCATTCTGCGATTTTCGAAGTGGAATCCCGCCAGCCGGCAATGCGCCGAAATCCCATACGAGCTTGTTGTAAAGAATCCACCGTGCCTTCTTCCATGTTGCGGAGGCTGGCAAAATATGTTTGGTCTTTCGTTGCCGCTTCTTGCTCGAAAAGGCGGCGATAACTGGCCGCTTTTTCGAGGCATATCTGCACCATTTCTTTGGCGTTTTTGTAATCGTTGAGTTGTGTAAACGCCGCCGCTGCTTGTTTGCATGCGGCTTCGGTGGTGGCGGACAGTATCATCTGTGTGGCTTGCTTGTACGCTGTCGGCAAATTGCGGCTGTCAATAAAATCCACCACACCTTGCCATGCCGCTTTTTGGTCTGCGTTGGCAAAACGCATCGCTCTCTGGAAGTTAATGTGATTATCAAAGGGGGCAGAACAGTTCTTTAGTTCTTCCAGATTTCTGGCCTTGAGTTCTACCATTAATTTGCCCCAGTAGGCGGCGGCACATTTGGCGTCTATATCCAGGATTTTTTCGCAATATTCGTCGGCATTGTTCCAATCCGCGTCTTCTAAGAACATATTGACTCGTTCCAACAACACGGCGACGTTACCGTTGCTCGTTGTGGGGGCGGGCTGGTTGTTTCCCAGCACTTTCTCAATACCCCGCAGCAGGTCCTGCATAGCACCCACCTTGCCCATATCCTGCGCCTGCAGTTTGGCAAACTCCTTGGGCATATCGTAGGCGTCGATGCCCTTGTAGCAGGGGATGAGAGTTTTCTTCTCACCCTTGGCGATGAGTTGGAGATAGCGGCTCCACTCGTTTCTCACCCACACGGCGTTGTAACGGTTGTAGTCGGTACCGAAGGCCAACATCACCTTCGCCGAGTGCAACGCCGCGAAAATGTACGGCTCATACTCCGCACCCAGCTTGTCCTCCAAACTGATGCGGGAGAAGAACACCCGATACCCCTTCTCGGTCAGGGCGGCGTACACGTCCTGAGCAATCACGCTGTCGATGGTGCGCTCGCCCTTGTCGTCGGTTTCTTTATAGCAGATGAAGATGTCGTAGGGTTCTTCCTTGGAGGATACCGCGATGATGCCACGGCGCAGCTCCTCAATCTGCTTGGCCTCCTCGCGGTAGACATCGTGGGCGACAGGGTCGGCGTATTCCAGCGTCAGGTCAAAGTTGTTGTCGTCCATCACGCTCTCAAAGGAGGAACGATGGCAGGTGGGGATCTTTTTCCCTGTCGCGGGGTCGTACACGTACTCGATACCGTACTGGCACAGCACCAGACCCCAATAGGCTTCTGCCTCCTCGGGAAAATCCGCCACGATGGATTCGTACACACCGGCGGCTTTGTCAAACTCGTTGTTAAAGCGCAGGCGGTTGGCACGGGCAAATAGGGTGATTTTCTTCTCGTCGTCCGCGGTGGGGACGGTCTGCTTGGTGCCGCAATATTCGCACTCGCAGACGCTGACGCCCTCGGCAATATGCAGATCACCGCCGCACATTTTACATTTTAAGATAGCCATTTCGGATTCCTCCCCGACACAAAACGATATATATCGTCAAGTATATCACAGATTGCTCCAAATGTAAAGAAAGAGTCCACATTCTTCTTGGCACCGTAAAATTTGACAAAATTCTCGCAAGGAGATACAATGAAAAAGACAAAGGAGGGGGCAAGGATGTGTAATTATGCTTATGATCTTGCCGCGGTTCAAGCTGCAGCCCAAAAA
The DNA here is from genome assembly GCA_045588425.1 of Acutalibacteraceae bacterium. Taxonomy (GTDB): domain Bacteria; phylum Bacillota; class Clostridia; order Oscillospirales; family Acutalibacteraceae; genus UBA5905. The sequence goes on along the minus strand of JAZNED010000024.1, from coordinate 152 downwards.
TTTTGGGACGACGGTGGACACATGGTGGTGACGGACGAGATTTGGGAGTGTATTCGTCGCGCATACAAGGACTTGACCGTTCGAACCATGACACGCAGAGACACTGTAGAAGAAGAAAATTTGGCCGCTACGGACCAAGATTTATACGATGC
>JAZNED010000023.1:0-5182 GCA_045588425.1 Acutalibacteraceae bacterium | reverse complement strand
CAAACACCAAAACCCCCCCCCGGGCGCTGGGCAGCCTGGGGTTTTGCATTAGTTAATGGGAGTGACAACAACCTCGGGGGTATAGGGCGCGGAGGTGTCCTCCTTTGCGTCACGGGCGGCAAAGAATTTGGGAGCCACCTGGGGGAACATCGCGTAGGTGAGCACGTCCTCCTCCTGCTTTACATAAGGAGCGGCCTCCTCCTTCAGCTTTTCCAGCTCAGGAGCCAAAGTATCCGCAAAACGGCAAGTGATGGGCTCGTCATCACCCAAAATCTTTTTAGAAAATTCAGGATCAATGGGAGCAGGAGTCTTACCGTAATCGCCGTGGATCATACCGCGGAACTCCTTAGTTACCATCTTGTAGCGCTCGCCCAAAATGACGTTGAACACCGCCTGGGTACCCACGATCTGACTGGTGGGGGTCACCAGAGGAGGATAACCGGAATCCTCACGCACGCGAGGAATCTCCACCAATACCTCGTCCAGCTTATCCTCTTTGCCGGCCTCCTTCAGCTGACCCAGCATGTTGGAGAACATACCGCCGGGCACCTGATACAGCAGAGTGTTGGCGTCCACGCCCATAGACTTATGGCTGATCTGGCCACCGGTAACGTACTTATCACGCAACTGAGCAAAATGAGAGCGCACCACGTTGAGCTGATTGAGATCCAGACCGGTGTCATACTCGGTGCCTTGCAAAGCGGCAACCAGAGATTCGGTGGGCATATGAGAGGTACCCACAGACAAAGGACTCATAGCGGTATCGATGATATCGGCACCCGCCTCGATACCCTTCATAATGGACATAGAAGCCAGACCGGCGGTATAATGGCTGTGGATGTCAATGGGGATGGAAACGGACTCTTTCAGTCGAGAGACCAAGTCATAGCAAGCATAAGGAGTCAGCAAGCCAGCCATATCTTTGATACAGATGGAATGAGCACCCATCTCCTCTAAGGTTTTGGCGTATCCCGCATAATACTCGTTATTATGCACAGGGCTGAGGGTATAGCTGATACAACCCTGCACGTGAGCTTTTTCTTTATTCGCAGCCTTGATGGCAGTCTGCAAATTACGGGCATCGTTGAGCGCATCAAAGATACGAATCACATCAATACCGTTAGCCACAGACTTCTGCACAAAGTACTCCACCACGTCATCGGCATAAGGACGATATCCCAGCATATTCTGACCACGAAACAGCATCTGCAGCTTCTGATGAGGCATCTCCTTACGCATAATACGCAAACGCTCCCAGGGATCCTCGCCCAAGAAACGAATGCAAGAATCAAACGTAGCACCACCCCAGCACTCGACAGAAAAATAGGGAATCTTATCCATCTCAGCCAGAATGGGACGCATCTCATCCATAGTCATACGAGTAGCCAACAAGGACTGGTGTGCGTCACGAAGGACAACCTCAGTGATTTTAATGGGTTTAGCCATAGTCGTCACCTCGCCATCAGTTCAGGCTCAGCAGAACGGCACCGGAATTCACGCTGTCGCCCTTAACACAATTAATGGAGGCAACCGTACCGGCGCAGGGAGCCACAATTTCATTCTCCATCTTCATAGCCTCAAAAATAACCAGCACCTGCCCCTCAGTTACAGCCTGGCCGGCAGCGACCTTGATGTCAATGATGGTGCCGGGCATAGGACAGGTGATAACGGTACCGCCGGCAGGAGCAGCGGCCGCAGGAGCAGTGGGAGCAGCGGTGGAAGCAGGAGCAACCGCAGGAGTAGAGGCACCAATCTCCTCGACATCTACCTCATAAGCGTTACCATTTACGGTAATGTGGAACTTTTTCATTGATAATTCATCCTTTCAAAAGGCATTTCGCCTATTGTTTATAAAATTATTGACAGTGGCACTCGCCACGGAAAAACTGTTCGAGCGATACGGCATAGCCGCCTTCCACTGGTGTAAACTCCAAACGACGAAGCATAGGGACCAACGTCTCATTGGCACAAAAGCCCTCGATAGCGCCGCGACAATCGCCGGTATTCAGCACCGCGCGCACCAACCCCTCTGCCATCATTGGCAAGTCGGTATGAACCGACAACACCTCTACCCTATTTTCTACCACACGGAACAGGGCGTGACCAAAAACAGAGCCGTCGCTGTCACGCAACACCATGGCATCTACACCTTCGGGTGCGGAAACGCTCTGCAAAAACGCCTTATCGGCGGGCAGTATGGTAATCACGGTCAGGCTCCTTTCCGTATTTAATATAACCGGCGGCAATCTTCTTGGTGACGCCGGTAGCCATCACCAGATTGCGCACCTCATCAGGAGTCAGATACCGCCAATTACCCACAGGAAGCATACCCAACTTTACCTTGCCGATAGCGTTACGGCGCAGACGGATAACCTCCAAATTGAAGGTCTCACACATACGGCGAATCTGGCGATTTCGTCCCTCATAGAGGGTGATCTCCACCACACAACGATCGGGGGCATTGGAAACAATACGCACCTCACAAGGAGCCGTGCGACGACCATCCAGCATCACGCCCTCTTCAAACTGCAGGCGTTGCTCCTCGGTAATAGGCTGACGCAAGGTGACGCGGTAAATTTTGGGAACGTGGGTCGAAGGATGCATGATGGCATTGGAAAAATCGCCGTCATTGGTAAATAACAGCAAGCCCTCAGACTCACGATCCAACCGACCGATGGGATGCACCGGCACGCCAACACTGCGCACCAATTCCTCCACACATTTGCGACCTTTTTCATCCGCCATGGTGGTAATATATCCACGGGGTTTATGTAGGGCGATATACACCGATTTCGGTGCCACGCCCAGTTTTTTTCCGCGTACATGGATGACATCTTTGCGATCATCCACCTTGTCGCCCAGTTGAGCGACGCGACCATTTACTTTCACGTGTCCCTCGGCGATGAGCTCCTCTGCCTTACGGCGAGAGGCCACGCCACGCTCGGACAACACCTTTTGCAGGCGTACCAGTGCCATAGAGATACTTCTCCTTATTTCTCGGTCTTGTCTTCTTTGTTCTTCTTGCGAATATCAGAGATTTTGTTCACCGCTTCCGGTACCAGAGATACTAAGCGATCCAGCGTATCCGGCTTAGAAACCACAGGCAGCAAATTAATCTCACCATTCTTGATGGTCAGAAATGCCACAGGGGTAATGCTGATACCGGCGCCGGCGCCGCCACCAAACATATCGGAACGGGTCTTGGAGGGCAGGTCGGAACCGCCGGAAGCAAAGCCATAGGATACTTTGGACACAGGAATAAGGACAACGCCGTCATCCAGCGTGATCGGAGTGCCGATCACTGTGTTGGCATCCACCATCTCGCGGATCTTTTCTACGGAAACACCCATCAAACCTTCTACATTGCTGTTCATATTAAGAAACCTCCTTTGTGATTTGGGGATTATTTTGCTCGTCTTCTATCATCAGAATGCCCCAAGACAGTGCAAGCAGGGCATACAACAAACGCCACCAGGAAATCCGCAAACGCAGATCAAAGCAAACGTTGCTTCGTTCCAACAAAAAGTTGGGTTCCACTCTCAAGTTGCGGCGGCGAATACGCACCAAATGCTCAATACCCGCCAAAGCAGGATACAACAGACTGCATACCTGACCGTATTGCTGAGCGGTATCAGCCGGATCCTCCGACGCAATCAGCATCTGCAGATCCATCTGTTTCACCTTCACCGACCGCAAAATACGTCCAACCGTTTTTGCCGCCAGCTTAGCCACTTCGCAGAAAAAGTACATCGTCCCCGCCACGTCGTCCTGCTTCATCAGTTCCACCATTTCCTCTAACTTGGCAATGGTCTGTTCTTTCAACTTACCGGACGTTTTTCTGCCGTTGTGAGACGGCCTGAACAGATTGAGGTCAAACAGCGGTAACCCCGTCACAGGCACGCCCAACATATGAAAATGTGTATACAGCTCTCCATTGCCGTCATAAGTGATGCGGCCGCATATCGGTATCGACAGCACAATGACAATCAACGCAATCAAACCCAGCAGGCCATACAAAACCCACACGGATTATTCCTCCTGTCCTCCGTCAAATATGGCTTCATCCTCGTCATCGGGGCCGAATACGCCTTCCCCTGCAGAATGTTGTTCCATCAACATCTCGTCCAATGTAGTTTCGCGCATGGTATTGTCCTCTTTCTGAGGCAAAGGCGGCAATTGATCCAACGAGGTGATACCAAAGCACCGCAAAAAATTGGCAGTAGTACCATACAACAACGGACGACCGGGCAGGTCCATACGGCCCTTTTCCTCGATCAGTCCCTTTTGCTGGAGGCCCTGAATAACCGCACTGCAATCCACGCCACGCACCTGCTCCACAAAGGGACGGGTCACAGGCTGGTTGTACGCGATGATTGCCAACACTTCCATCGCCGCTTGGGACAGCGGCGTATTACGACGGATGTCCATCGCCTTACGCACATAGCCGGCATACGCCTTGCTACTGCACAGCTGATACTGGTCATCCAAACGCAACGCGGTCATACCGCCGTCGCGGGTGTTGACGTCCTGCGCCCAGTCCTCCGCAATGCGGCGGGTGGTTTCCTCATCCAATTCCAGTGCCAGCGCCAAACGAGAAACCGGCACCGGCTCACCGCTGGCAAACAAAATGGCCTCAATAGCGGCTTGATACTGTTTAATTTCCATCTGTCAGCACCTCCGTGTGCTCGTTTTCCTCGTCAAACTCCTCGGGAACGGTAGTGTCCCACTCCTCCGGCGGACGCATATGCACCTGCTGGTCAGCACCTTCACCTTCCACGCTGATACGCTTGGACTTAATCAGTTCCAGTAGCGCTAAGAATGTAGCAACCAAATCCGATTTGGTCTCTGCATTCTTGAACAAGGACTGATACGCCACCTTACCACGGGTGTACAGTTTACGCAACACGTACGCAATCTTGGTGGATACCGGCACAATCTTGCGAGCCACGATGCCGTGGAACGCCTGTGCGGGAGGAGGCATACGCCGCTTACCGCGTCCTGCGGCGGACAAAAAGGCGTCCAACATCTCTTCCGCCTTATGGGTACGGCGGTAGGTCATATCTGGCTCCACCTCTTCTGCCTCGCGGATAAAGAGATCACCGCCAACGTAATCCACCGCCAAACGGCGGGCCATCTGCTGACAAAGCTGATACTCGATCAACTGTCCGGACAGTTCGCGCTT
>JAZNED010000022.1:0-8280 GCA_045588425.1 Acutalibacteraceae bacterium | reverse complement strand
TACCGCGCGGGCAGAATCGTACTCGCAGTTGGTGCCGGGAAATACGGGAATCAGAATCTTGGGGCGAGCCACCTTAATAGCAGGAGCGAGGTTGCTCTTTTCGGTGTAGTTAAAGGTGGGGGGAATATCGCGGGACTCCTTAGCTTTGGTGGGATAGACATCCTCCAAGGTGGCGGTGTTCAGGGCGTACAGCTCGTCAATGGCGGCGGTGTCGCCGTCCAGGTCGATGATGCCGTCAGCGGTGGTAACACCCAAGCGCAGGGCACCGGGCAGGTCGATTTCCTCGGCGGTTTCAGCGAGGATGAAATCGGGGAAGGACAGATGCCAGTTTTCACCCAGACCCGCCTCGGACTTGAAGCCGATATGGTTACCGAAGGACATCTTCATGACACCCTCGGCCAGACCGTTCTCCACCGCCCAAGCGGAGAGAATTTTGCCGCTTTGGCACAGGGTGTGGAACTGATCCCACGCCTGCTTGACGCTGTCGGCGGTCTCCTCGGTGGGACCGAAGACGTAGACGGGGTTACCCGCCGCCTTAAATTCGGGGGTAATGACGTCATTTTTGTTGATGGGAGCGATGGCGAAAGAAATCACGGTGGGAGGCACGTCCAAATCCAGGAAGGTGCCGGACATAGAGTCCTTACCGCCGATGGCGGCGGCACCCAGCTCCAACTGGGCATCCAATGCGCCCAACAGGGCGGCGAACGGCTTGCCCCAGCGAGCAGGCTCGGTCTTTAACTTCTCAAAGAACTCCTGCAGGGTGAGATACGCCAGCTTATAGTCACAGCCGGCGGCCACCAACTTGGCCACAGAGGAGAACACGGCGGCGTGAGCACCGGTGTAGGGATCCACCGTCAGGCGGTCGGGATCGCAGCCCCAGGCAAACACGCTGGCGGTGTCGGTGGACTGGCCGGGCAGCATGGGCAGGGTGGCACACATGGACTGGGTGGGGGTCAGCTGGCGCTTACCGCCGAAGGGCAGCACCACGCTACCCGCACCGATGGTGGAGTCGAAACGCTCGATGAGACCACGTTGGTCGGCGGTCTTGAGGTCGGCGGCCATCTCACGTAAAGAAGTATACATCGGACGACTAAGTGCCGTCAAGTCTTTCTCAGTGACCTCAACGTCGGCGTGCTTCACCGCACCGTTGGTATCCAGGAAGGCGCGGGAGAGGTTGGCAACGGTCTGGTCACGCCAGGTCATCACCATACGCTCCTCCTCGGTGACAATGGCCACACGATAGGCTTCGAGATTCTCCGCTTGGGCGAGACCGATGAAAGAGTCCGCGTCCTCGGCGGCGACAACCACCGCCATACGCTCCTGGGACTCGGAGATGGCAATCTCAGTGCCATCCAGACCGTCGTATTTCTTACGCACGGCGTCCAAGTCGATACGCAGACCGGGAGCCAACTCGCCGATGGCGACAGACACGCCGCCGGCTCCGAAGTCGTTACAACGCTTAATCAGCCGGGTGCAGGCGGGGTTGCGGAACAGACGCTGGATCTTGCGCTCCTCGGGGGCGTTGCCTTTCTGCACCTCGGACGCCATCGTAGTCAGGGATTTCATGTTGTGGCTCTTGGAGGAGCCGGTGGCACCGCCGATGCCGTCACGACCGGTGCGACCGCCCAATAGGATCACCACGTCACCGGGGGCAGGACGCTCACGGCGCACATTCTCGGCAGGGGCGGCGGCGACAACCGCGCCGCACTCCAGACGCTTGGCCACAAAGCCTTCGTGATACAGCTCTGCCACGTGACCGGTGGCCAGACCGATCTGGTTACCATAAGAAGAATAGCCTGCCGCGGCGGTCTGGCAGATCTTGCGCTGGGGCAGTTTGCCCGCCAAGGTCTCCCCTACCGTCTTGCGGGGGTCGCCCGCACCGGTGACGCGCATGGCCTGATGGACGTAGGCACGACCCGACAGGGGATCGCGGATGCAACCGCCGATACAGGTGGCGGCACCGCCGAAAGGCTCGATCTCGGTGGGATGGTTGTGGGTTTCGTTCTTAAACATCAGGAGCCAATCCTGCTCCTCACCATTCACCGTGGCGGTGAGGTGAATGGAGCAAGCGTCGATCTCCTCGGACTCGTCCAGTTCGGGGGTGAGACCGCGCTTTTTCAGCACCTTGGTGGCCAAGGTGGCGATGTCCATCAGGGTCTGAGGACGGGCGGCGGCCTTTTCCTCGCCATACACCTCCACGCGGGCGTCCAAATAGCGCTCGTAGGCTTCCTGCACCGCGGGATCGTGGATCACCACGTTGTCAAAATGGGTGGAGAAGGTGGTGTGGCGGCAGTGGTCGGACCAATAGGTGTCCACCACACGAATCTCGGTGACGGTGGGGTTTCTCTTTTCTTCGTCGCGGAAATAAGCCTGCAAAAAACAGAGATCGTCCACGTCCATCGCCAGACCCATATTGTCCAGCAGGGTGGCGAGGGCATCGCGATCCATCGCGATAAAACCCTCGATGGTGGCCACAGGAGCGGGGATGGAATGCTCCACCGCCAAAGTGGCGGGCAACGCCAAAGAAGCCTCGCGGCTCTCCACAGGGTTTATCACGTGCTGCTTAATGGCTTTCAGTTCCTCTTCAGAGAGAGTACCGTACAGCGCATACACCTTGGCGGTGCGGATGATGGGACGCTCCTGCTGAGAGATAATCTGAATGCACTGGGCGGCGGAATCGGCGCGCTGGTCGTACTGACCGGGCAGATACTCCACCGCAAAAACGATGGCGCCCTCGGCGGTCACCTCGGCGGAGAGGTTGTCCAGCTGAGGCTCGGCGAAGACGGTGTTTTTGGCGTATTCAAACAGGTCGGCGGACAGACCCTCGGCATCGTAGCGGTTGTAGAGGCGCACCGCCTCCAAGCCCTCGATGCCCAGCAGGGAGCGAGCCTCGCCCAGCAGAGCGCGGGCTTCGTTGTCCAGACCCTCTTTCTTTTCTACGTATACACGGTAAACCATACTGTTGTACCTCCTTAGGCTTTCAGTGCGCGAGCACCGATGTCGTGGCGGTAATAAGCATTGTCAAAATGAATCTGCTCCACCAAGCCGTAAGCGGCGTCGATGGCGGCGGGCAAACTGTCTGCTACCGCCGTAGCGCCCAGCACACGGCCGCCATTGGTGACCAGCACGCCGTCCTTGATGGCGGCACCGGCTACATAGACGGAGTCGGCAATTTTGGCGGGGATAGTGAGCGGGAAACCCTTATCGTAAGCCGACGGATATCCTGCGGAAGCCATAATGACACAGCAGGCGTGGCGGTCGGCAAACTTGACTTCGGTGTCGGCGAGAGTGCCATTGGTGGTGGCCTGCATCACGGTGAGCAGGTCGCTCGTGAGCAGGGGTAGCACCACCTGGGTTTCGGGGTCGCCGAAACGACAGTTGTACTCAATGACCTTGGGACCGCCCGGGGTGAGCATCAGACCGAAGTAGAGGCAACCCTTGAAAGGACGACCCTCTGCCTTCATGGCGTGGATGGTGGGCAGGAAGATGGTGTCCATACACACCTTGGCAACGTCTGCGGTGTAATAGGGGTTGGGGGCGATGGTGCCCATACCACCGGTGTTGAGGCCGGTGTCGTTATCTCCTGCACGCTTATGATCCATCGAAGAGATCATCGGCACCACCGTGTCGCCGTCGGTGAAGGACAGCACCGACACCTCGGGACCGGTGAGGAATTCTTCAATCACGATGTGGTCGCCGCTGGCGCCAAAGGCTTTGTCCTGCATCATAGAGATGGCGGCAGCCTTAGCCTCCTCGCGGGTGGCGGCGATGATGACCCCCTTGCCCAGAGCCAAACCGTCCGCCTTGATGACGGTGGGGATGGGGGCGGTGTCCAGATAAGCCAGAGCGGCATCCAACTCGTCAAACACCTCGTAGGCGGCGGTGGGGATGCCGTATTGCTTCATCAGGTTTTTGGAGAACACCTTGCTACCCTCAATGATGGCGGCGTTAGCACAAGGACCGAAGCAGGGAATGCCCTTTTCCTCCAACGCGTCCACGCAACCCAGCACCAACGGGTCGTCGGGAGCCACCACGGCGTAGTCGACGCCCTGTGCCACCGCAAAATCCACGATGGCGGGGATATCCTTGGCGCCGATGGGAACGCAGGTGGCGTCGGCGGCCATGCCGCCGTTACCGGGCAGAGCGAAAATCTGCTCCACTACAGGATTCTCTTTCAGTTTTTTGATAATGGCATGCTCGCGTCCACCCGAGCCGACAACGAGAAGTTTCATTATAATGTCCTCCGAAAAGTGAGTAATGAAATCATTCCTCATTACTCATTACTCATTCCTAATTGTATCAGTGGTGGAACAGGCGCATACCGGTGAAGGCCATGACCATACCCTTCTTGTCGCACTCGGCGATGACCAAATCGTCACGGATGGAGCCACCGGGCTCGGCGATGTAGGTTACGCCGCTGGCGTAGGCGCGCTTGATATTATCCGCAAAGGGGAAGAAAGCGTCGCTCGCCAGAGCCAAGCCCTTGAAACTGCCCAGCCACTGGGCACGCTCCTCGGCGGTGATGGGAGCAGGCTGCTCGGTGAAGTAATTCTGCCAAATGCCGTCGGCGCACACGTCCTCTTCGTTGCCGTTGATGTAGCCGTCGATGACGTTGTCACGCTCGGGACGACCCATGGTGGGCAGGAAGGGCAGGGAGAGTGCCTTGGGGTGCTGGCGCATCAGCCAGGTATCTGCCTTGGTGCCTGCCAAACGGGTGCAGTGGATACGGCTCTGCTGACCGGCACCTACGCCGATGGCCTGACCGTCCACCGCGTAGCAAACGGAGTTGGACTGGGTGTATTTGAGGGTGATCAGAGCCACAATCAGGTCGCGCTTGGCGGAGTCGGGCAGATCCTTGTTGGCGGTGACGATGTTCTCCAGCAGGTGGTTGCCGATCTTAAACTCGTTGCGACCCTGTTCAAAGGTGATGCCGTAGACGTCCTTCTGCTCAATGGGAGCAGGGACGTAGTTGGGGTCGATCTCCACGATGTTGTAGTTGCCCTTGCGCTTGCCCTTGAGAATCTCCAGAGCCTCCGGCTCGTAGCCGGGGGCGATGATGCCGTCGGACACCTCGCGGGCCAGCAACTTGGCGGTGGTGACGTCGCAGACGTCGGTCAGAGCCACCCAGTCACCGAAGGAGCAGAGGCGGTCGGTGCCGCGGGCACGCACGTAGGCGCAAGCGAGGGGGGAAGCGTCCAAATCCTCTACCTCGTCCACGAAGCAGGCCTTTTTCAGGGCATCGCTCAGGGGCAGACCCACGGCGGCGGAGGTGGGGCTGACGTGCTTAAAGGAGGTGGCGGCGGGCAGACCCAGCGCCTCTTTCAGCTCCTTCACCAACTGCCACGCGTTGAAAGCGTCCAGGAAATTGATATAACCGGGGCGACCGTTCAGCACGGTGATGGGCAGGTCGGCGTCGTTCTTCATAAAGATACGGGACGGCTTTTGGTTGGGGTTACAGCCGTATTTCAGTTCAAACTCTTTCATTGTCAGCACCTCACACATTTTTGTTGATGATGATCTCCTCAGGAGCAGAGCCGTCCAGCGGCACACAGCGCACAAAGAGAGACACTTTGTTATCTTCGTTCAGATTGTTCCACACCAAATCCGCCAATTCCTGAGCGGTATTCGGCATCGCCACCTCCTCCGGTTCACCGTAGAAGGAGGGAATGGGATTGCCGTCACACTTATAGGTGTGGATGAAATGGCCGATACCGGCCTCGGGGACGTAGGAGTAGTAATAGCGGTTGCATACGGGGCGACCGTTAGCAGATTTCAGGATCGACAGTTTATAGACAAAGGTGTTGCGAGGGAAGCAATAGTACAAAATGCCCGAAATACGAGGGGTGTAGTTGGGGAAGTCCGGCTCAAACTCGCGCAGGTTCAAGGCGTTCTCAAAGCCGTGACCATCACCCGTCAAATGTTCGAAAATCGTGTTGGTCTGATCGCCGTTGGTGACAATATCCATATTGCCGCCCTTAGCCGACAGGTAGGGATTGTAGATGATCAGGCTGGGATCGGACAGCTTGTCCTCGTCAAAAGCCTTGGTGCGCATACCACCGTCAAACCGTTCAAAGATACGGTTACGGCTGTTTTCGCTGCGCCCCATAATGAAATAGGCGATCATCGCCTTTTTGCCGTCGGCAGAGGTGCCGATGACGATGCCTCGACCGGGATAGGTGTTTTCGGACAGCAATTTTTCTAAATCAAACAATGCCATGGTTATTCCCTCGCTTTTCTATTAATTAGCAGAATTTCGGTAGGCTTCCCCTTGAGGGGAAGCTGGCACGGCGTAAGCCGTGACTGATGAGGTGTGGCCGCGTTAGCGGCGTTGTTTAGGGTTTGTGCCTTTTCGGGAGAATAGCAAAGCCCTTCTCGAGGAGTGGCAAACGCTCATTGCGGCAAGCGCTATCTTTGAGCCCCTCCAGCCACCTCATCCACCGCCTATCGGCGGTCCCCCTTTTCGCTTGCCGCGAAACGGCCCCCCTTTTGTCACCTGCGGTGACATTTTCCCCCGCCATCGGGGGAAATCAACCTCAAGGGGAAGGCTATACGGCGGGAGCAAGCCCCCGCCCTACGGGTTCTATCGTAGGTGAGATGGAAATTGTAGGGGCGTTCTTTGAACGCCCGCGGGCGAACACAGTTCGCCCCTACCATCTCAAATCAAGTGCTTGCCATCTTCTCACTAACAATTTCCACAGCGCGGGGCAGGATAATCCACTCCGCCTGCTCCATCACGCGGCGCTGGAGGATTTCGGGGGTGTCCCCCTCCTCGATGGCGACCGCCTTTTGCAGAATGATCTCGCCGCCGTCGGGAATCTCGTTGACGAAATGCACGGTGGCACCCGTCACCTTAACACCGTAATCCAAGGCGGCACGGTGAACGCGCAAGCCGTAGAAACCCTCTCCGCAGAAGGAGGGAATCAAAGAGGGATGCACGTTGAGGATACGCTTTTCATACGTATCGGTAAAACGCTTGCTTAAGATGGACATGAAGCCCGCCAGCACGATGAGGTCGATCTCGCAAGCCGCTAACTGCGCCAGCAGAGCGTCCTCGAAGGACTCCTGGTCTCCGCCGCAGGCCGCCTTGGTGATCACCACAGCGGGGATGCCCGCATTGGCTGCACGCTCCAGGGCGTAAGCCCCCTCCTTATTGGAGATGACCAGCACGATCTCGCCGTGGGGTATCTCGCCGCGGTTTTGCGCGTCGATGAGTGCTTGTAAATTGGTGCCGCCGCCACTGACGAGGACGGCAATACGACAAGGATTAGTTGCCATGCTGCTTTTCCTCCTTTGTGAGCCTAGTCAACAGCGGCATCAGCACGCCGCCCGCGGCGTTGCTGAGAATCACGCACCACAAGAAGCCGAAAGCCTCCCACGACACGATGCCGGAAGCGCCAAAATAGAACATATCCGCGATGGAGTGCTCAAATCCGCTGAGGATAAACACCGGCACGCAGAAGAAAATCGCCGCCGTGGTCTTGTGATCGCGGAAAATGCTCACCGCCAAATACATCAGAATGCCGCAGAATACACCGCGGATGGCGGTCTGGGGCCATTCTTGGGTCAGCTTTGCCTCGCAGATGGTCTGTGCCACGTCCCCCAACTGGGGCAGCGCGTAACGAATCGCCCAGCCCAACAGGCAGGTGGCCATGGCGTTGCCCAGCAGGGCGGTCAGCACCACCGTCCACGCGGCCTTGTCATGCCGTTCGGGCAGGAAGCCCACCTTGCCGGTGAACAGACCGTAGCCCTTGTAGCAGATGCAGAGCAGTGCCACCGAAAACAGCACTGCGCCCACGTAGCGATTCTCACAGGCCAAAAACACGCTGCCGCCGATGGCGATGAGGATGCCGGCCAAAATGCCGTTGATCGTACCTTTAATCATAGCTCGATCTTCTCCTCGCCGGTGATAATCTCGCCGATGACGTAGGCGTCGTCGCCGTGGGTACGGAGAATGGACAGAGCTGTTTCCACCTGCTCGGCAGGGACCACCACGCTCATACCCACACCCATATTGTAGGTGTTGAACATATCCCGCTCGGGTACGTTGCCCCACTGGGCGATCAGGTCGAAGATAGGTAACACCTTGACGGCAGATTTATCAATCTTGGCGCACAGACCGTCGGGGATGGAACGGGGAATATTCTCATAGAAACCGCCGCCGGTGATGTGGGAGATGCCCTTCACGTCCACCTGCTCCAAGAGAGCGAGGATGGATTTCACGTAAATGCGGGTGGGCACCAGCAGAGCCTCGGCAATGGTCTTGCCGGAAAGCTCCTCACG
>JAZNED010000021.1:0-1597 GCA_045588425.1 Acutalibacteraceae bacterium | reverse complement strand
ATGACCGCCGGCGAATCCCTCACCCTCTGCGATGGACGCGGCACCGACTATGCCTGCACCGTCACCGCGGTGGAGAAGGAGCGGGTCACCCTCTCGGTGGATGCCGCCGCACCCTCCACCAGCGAGCCCACCCTGGCGGTGACCCTCTATATGGGTCTGCCCAAGGGGGATAAGATGGAGCTGATTATCCAAAAGGCGGTGGAGCTGGGCATCACCGCCATCGTGCCGGTGGCCACCGCCCGCTGCATCGTGAAACTGGACGGCAAGGACGCCGCCAAAAAGCAGGCCCGCTGGCAGAAGATTGCCGCCGAGGCCGCCGGTCAGAGCGGGCGCGGCATCATCCCTACGGTGGAAACCCCCTTGTCTTGGAAACAGGCGTTGGCGCGTTTCAAGATCGAGCAAACCATCCTCTGCTACGAGGGTGGCGGACAACCCATCGGCAAACTGGTCACCCCCGCCGACACCGCCATCAGTTTGGTGGTGGGTCCCGAAGGCGGTTTTGATCCTGCCGAAGTAGAGGCGGTATTGCAAGCCGGTGGCAAGATTGCCACCCTGGGTCCCCGCATCCTGCGGTGCGAGACCGCACCCCTCGCCGCCATCGCCGTGATGATGGAAACCAGCGGAAATATGGTGTAATTTATTTACAAATAGTATAAAATATAAGGAATTATACAGAAAAAGGCAGTTTGGAGGAATTTGTATGCGTAAAATTTGGAAAATTTTGGCACTTTCTTTGGTGGCGATGCTGCTGCTCGGCACCCTGACCGCGACGGTGTGCGCCGAGCCCGAGACCCCGTCCGAGGGGGAGAGCGAAGCCACCACCGCATCCACAGAGGCCACCGAGGAGACCACCGCCTCCAGCGAATCTACGGAAGATACCACCGCCTCTACCGAGGGGGAGACCACGACCTCTACCGAGGTCAGTGACACCACCTCTTCCACCGAGGGGTCCTCTTCCGCCACCGCGACGGAATCCTCCACCGACACCACCGCTAAGACCGACACCCCCACTAAGACCCCCTCCACCAACAAACCGGTGACCCCCTCCGTCAACCCTCCCTACGAGAACGACACCGAGGATACCGAGGATACCGACCCCACCGAGTCCACCGACACGATTCCTTCGGAGGAGACCGATACCTTCCCCACCGAGGAGACCGAGGAAGAAACCACCGACACCACCGATGAGGTGATCCCCGTGGATCCCCCGCAGGACGACACCACCAACCTGCCGGAGGAATCCCGTGAACCGCTGGATTTCCGCGCCATCGTCATCTATACCATTTTGGCTCTGATTATCATCATCGGCGGCGGTGTGGCCATCTACGTCATCACCAAAACCCAATCCCCCAACCAACCTAAGTAAATAAATATCCCCCCGCATAGCGGGGGGTATTTCATTTTCGGGCATAGCCCTAATACTACCGGCGGCGCACAAGTGCGCTTTTTGTTGGTCTATCAGCCACGCATAGATTACCGGCTACCCATAAATGGGTAAATGTAGTGCCTAACAAAGCCTCCCTCCGGGAGGGAGCCTGACGAGCCGTTTTTGTTACGCATTCTCCCCCAGTCTTTTCGCCTGCGGCGAAAATCCAGC
>JAZNED010000020.1:0-1888 GCA_045588425.1 Acutalibacteraceae bacterium | reverse complement strand
CGCCATCCAGAAAACGGCGGTAGCTACTGGCACCGTTATCCATCGGCATCCTCCTCTCCGAAAAGGTTACCTCTACCCTTTCATCTATTAGTCGTGCAAAAGAGGGAAACGTCTCACTAAATTTTTAAAAAAGGAGCACTCGGGCAGAGTGCTCCCTTGTTTTATCCGTTTTGTGCCAGCCATTCTTCTTTGGTGAGGCGATTGGTGATACCCACGCGGGTCTCCCCCATCAGCGGTACGGGGACGGCGGGATGGGTATGGTTGTAAATAAATCCCAGTTTCTCCTGCACCCGTTTGGACTTGAGGTTGCCCTCGTAATAGCCGCACCAAATGGCGCGCATTCCCAAATCCTCAAAACCGTAGCGGATCAGCTCGGCCGCAGCCTCCGGCATATAGCCGCGGCCCCAAAAGGGCTTGCCCAGCCAATAGCCAAGCTCGCACTCGTCGGCACGGTCGGTCATATCGGTGTGGCCCTTCAATTTGAGCTGAATGGAGCCGATGGCAATGCCGTTTTCGCGCTCGCAGACGGCGTAACATTCGGGGACGGCCAACACCGTCTCGATGATGCGGCGGCTCTCCTCCACGCTCTGATGGGGTGGCCAGCCGGCAATGGGACCCACGTCGGGGTCCTTAGCGTATGCGTACAGACTCTCGGCGTCGGTGGTCTCCCACGGACGCAGAAGCAATCGTTCGGTGGTAAGTATCATAGCAAACTCCTTATTTACTACCCGTAGAGCCGAAGCCGCCATCGCCGCGCACGGTGTCGGTGAGGCTGTCTGCCTGCTCGTAGGCGGCGGTGAGATACGGCACCAGCACTAACTGGGCGATACGCTCGCCGTGGTTGATGGTGTGGGCTTCGCCGCTGTGGTTGTGGAGTGCCACCATCACCTCGCCACGGTAGTCGGCGTCGATGACACCCACCTTGTTGGCGGGAGCCAAGCCCTGCTTGGTGGCAAGACCACTGCGTGCACACACAAGACCCACGAACCCCTCGGCAATCTCCACTGCCAGGCCGGTATGCACCAGCACCGTCTGACCCGCGTCAATGATGATAGGGGCATCGGTCACGGCATAGAGGTCGGCACCTGCCGCCGCGGCAGAGCCGTAGGCGGGAGCCACCGCTCGCTCATCCAATTTCTGAAAACGCACCTGTAAAGTCATAGGAAATCACTCCTTTGTGTCACTTCTTCGGGTAATAGATTACCTTTCCGTTTTGCTTTTCGGCGGTACTGTGCCAGTTACCGAAAGAAATAAAATAGCCATTGTCGCCCACCGCCAAAGCAATCGGCTGAATCTCACTGTCAAATGCGTACTCTTCTTTCAAATCGTCGGGATTTGCAGTAGTAGCACTGTACACAGTAACATGATATTTCATCTTGCCCGTGGTCGTGTCCGCCACCGACGAAGAGGCACCCAACAAGTACATCACGCCGTTGTGTGTATAGATGTCGTACACCCATGTATAATTAGGTAGTTGTATCTCGGTAAACTCCACCATATCGGTAGTCATGTATAAGTGACCCGTTGTGAAAAACAGAGTGTCATCAATCACAGCATCTGCCCACGGCTTGCCCAAGTTTTGGCTACCCATTGAGACCATATTCAACTTCTTACCCAAGCCAACACACCATACAAATTTACCGTCCTCGTAACGATACACCTCTGCAATCCATTTGCTTGTCACCTGATTGTCATAATGGAAATCAGCATACAAGGTATCATTGAATACCCACAAGTTATAGGTGCGGATCATCTCACCCTCAGAGGTATCCACCGGCACACCATTTCTCAACATCGGGACACGTTCAAAATCCGTTCCGTTCTCCGACACTACAATAGGGGTTTCGCCGCGATCCGCACCGATACCGGCAAACAATTTCCCATCATA
>JAZNED010000019.1:0-2411 GCA_045588425.1 Acutalibacteraceae bacterium | reverse complement strand
TGAAGACAACGTTCGGTTAATACGTGAAACAAAGAGGGTTCCGCACCACGCGGAACCCTCTTTTGTTGTGTTGGCGTGCAAAAAAATCCAATCGCCTCCTTTACTTTTGCAGGGAAAGATGCTACAATGGCGAAAAGGCGGTGATAGTATGAAAATCGGGCTGTTTTCCGACCCCCATTATTCCTCTCAGGAGCTGACCGGCGGCAACCGCCGCAACAACCTCTCATTGGGCAAGATGCGGGCGGCACTGGAACACTTTGAAGCCGCAGGATGTGACCGCGTGATTTGTCTGGGCGATCTCACCGATACCGAAGACACCAAGGAACAGGAAATTGCCAATATGCGGCAGATTGCCGCGCTGTTTTCCAATTTCTCTATGCCCGTCCACGTCATTATGGGTAATCACGACGCCTACGTGTTTGCCGCCGAGGAGTTTTACGCGCTGCTGGGCGGCTGTGAGCCGGTGGATATCCACGAGGAGGGCAAACACCTCCTATTCCCGGACACCAACTACACCGCCGCGGGTGTAAAATACACCCCCCACGGCTTTCGTTGGGACGACGTGGGTCTGCCCAACCCCGACGCCTTGCGTGAGCAACTGGCGGCTTTGGACGGGGACGTGTATATTTTTATGCATCAGAATATCGACCCCGCCATCCCCGCACAGGATCACCGCTTGGCCAACGCCGATGAGGTGTGTGACATCATCGAGGATAGCGGCAAGGTGAAAGCGGTGTATCAAGGACATTACCACTGGGGCAATCGCTCCCACCGCGGCGGCGTGGCGTATATCACCCTCCCCGCCATGGCGGTGTATGACGACACCGATATCATCATCGAGGTGTAATTATGAAACTGATTGGTAGCGACTACGACGGCACCCTCAACCACGGGGGTATCGACGAGGGAAAATTAGCCGCCATCCGCCGCTGGCGGGAGGCAGGCAACGTCTTCGGCGTGGTCAGCGGACGTGGTCCTGACTTTCTCGCCGAGTTGACCGATAAACTGGGGGACAATTTTGATTTTTATGCCTCCTGCAACGGCGGCGTGGCGGTGGACACCACCGGCAACCCTCTCTTCGACTATCGCTGTGAGGGGGTGGACACCCGCGCGTTTGTGGCGGATCTGCTGGAATGGGGTGCGCCATTGGCCTACGTCAACTACGACGACGTGTGCATTATGGTAGGCAATGCCGCCACCACCGAGCGGGTGGACTATATGGTGGAGGATATGCCCGACCTGCCCTATTTTCACAAGATGGCGGTGTTTCTCCCCGGCCCTGACGAGGCGGGTGCGCTGGTGGAAAAGGTGCGCGCCAAATACGGCGACAGCGTCAATCCTCTGCAAAACTGGTGGTGCGTGGACATCGCCCCCTACGGGGTGGACAAGGCCGCCGGTCTGCGGCGGTTAGCCGCCCACTTTGGGGTGGCGGAGGAGGGCATCATCGCCGTGGGCGACAACCTCAACGACGCCGCTATGGTGGGTGCCTTCCGCGGCTACGCCATGGCACAGGGCAGCGAAGAGCTGAAAGCCGTTGCCGATTTTGTAACCGAGAGCGTAACCGATTTGATTATCAAAGAGTTGGCCGAGTAAGGCGATAACAAAAAACGCCATCGGCGATGCCGATGGCGTTTTCATCATAAAGTGGTTTCTCCGTGCTCATATAATACATTGTTTATCTGCAATACAGTATATCCCTTTTGCAAACCGAACAACAGAATGCTGTCCCGCCGATTTTTGGGATACAGCGGAGCAAATCCCACCGCCTTGAACAGTTGCTGGGTGCGCTCATCCGACAGCCCGAACCCCACGCACAGCGCCACCAGCTTATCCCGCGAGGGACGGCGAGAGCCGGCAAACAGCTGATAGCCGTAGATGTCGTTGATCTCCGCACGGCGCAACACCTCCGACTTGGACAAACCGGTTTCTTCCAACAGGGCGTTCAGGTGGGTGGGCAGCGTGCCGTCCACCATTTCGGCGGTGTTTTCCGCCAGATAGCCGTCCAGGCTCTCGGCGCGTTTGAGCTGTTCCAGCATTTCTTTGGTTTGTTTTGCCACGACGATCCCTTCTTTCTCATCCATTATAGCAGAGGTGAACACGATATGCAATGGCTAAATGCGGCGTTGCAAAGCGAATACGAGCTGGTGCGGGTGCTACGGGATACCCCAAAGCTGACTATGCGCCAGCTGCGGCACAAGCAACGGGGGCAGGACCTGGTCTGCCTCTCTTTTGAGGGGGACGGCTCTTTGTATCGCCTGTTGCAGACGGTGCGCCACCCTCATCTTCCCCGTATTTACGAGGTGCGGCAGGAGGGGGATCGTTGCCTGGTGTTGGAGGAATATCTGGACGGCTCCACGGTGGCGCAGATTTTGGAAAACGGGCTGTACACCGAGGCGGGTGTACGGCGGGTG
>JAZNED010000018.1:0-10238 GCA_045588425.1 Acutalibacteraceae bacterium | reverse complement strand
CACCCCGCTAAGGAAATAAATCCTTGCGAGATTTTTTGAAAACAATTTCTTGTTTCCGGATTCTTCTCATACTGAGTAAGAATTAACGGGTATTTGTGTGTTTTCGTTCTTGTCTTACACTGTTTAATTTTCAAGGTCCTCTCGAGTTCGGCGATCCCGAACTCGGCCAAGTACTCGTTCGTCGGTCTAAACGACCTCCGTTTGCCTATCGGCAAACCACTCGTACTTGCGTCGCTGTTTTGGTCTGAGCTATCGCTCTCTCGCAGACAGCTTTGCTATAATACCACCAACAAATCCATTTGTCAACAGCTTTTTTAAATATTTTTGATATTTTTTAACACTATTTTCGTTGGATTTTTATATCGGCGAAAAAGAACCGCCTCTCCCCTGTAAAATCAAGGGAGAGGCGGATGAAAAACGGCCTAAAATCAACGAATTCCGTACTTTTCGATGATATAATCCATATCCTTATCACCGCGACCCGACAGATTGATCAGCACAGAACCCTTGCCCATACGCTGCGCCAACTTGATACCGTAGGCAACGGCGTGGGCGCTCTCGATGGCAGGGATGATACCCTCCTGACGGGACAACTCGAAGAAGGCGTCGATGGTGTCGTCGTCATTGACCACATCGTACTTGACGCGACCCAAGGTGTGCAGGAAGGCGTGCTCGGGACCGGAAGATGGATAGTCCAGACCGCTGGCCACCGAATAGACGGGGGCAGGGTCGCCGTTTTCATCCTTTAACATAATACTATTGAAGCCGTGCATAACACCCTCGGTACCATACTGCAGGGAGGCGGCGTGGTCACCCAAGGCGGTGCCGCGACCCAGAGGCTCGATACCGTAGATGTCCACGGGGTCGTTGAGGAAACCGGAGAAGAAACCGGCAGCGTTGGAACCGCCGCCCACACAGGCGACGATGGCATCCGGCAGGTGACCGGTCATCTCAATAAACTGGGAGCGAGCCTCCTCGCCCACCACGTGCTGGAAATCGCGCACCATCATGGGGAAGGGATGGGGACCCACCACCGAGCCGATGCAATAGATGCAATCCTTATACTCGCGGGCGTAGGCGGCGAAGGCGGCGTCCACCGCCTCCTTCAAGGTGGCCTGTCCCTCGGTGACCTCCACCACGTTGGCACCCAGAATCTTCATACGTGCTACGTTGGGAGCCTGCTTCTTGATATCCTCTGTACCCATATAGATATCGCACTTCATACCGAAATAAGCGGCGGCGGTGGCCATAGCCACGCCGTGCTGACCGGCACCGGTCTCGGCGATGACCTTGTTCTTGCCCATATACTTGGCCAGCAGCACCTCACCCATACAGTGATTGAGCTTGTGGGCACCGGTGTGGTTCAGATCCTCGCGCTTGACGTACAGCTGGACGTTGCCCAGCTTGTTGGACAGACGCTCCAGATGGCTGACAGGAGTAGGACGACCCTGGAACTCCTTGCGGATGCGACGCAGTTCGGCAATAAACTGGCGGGACTGGGCGATGGTGAAATAGGCGGTGGAAATCTCGTGCATTGCCTCTTTCAGCTCCTCGCTGATATACGCACCGCCGTAAGGACCAAAGTAGCCGTTTTCGTCGGGATAGTTTTTAAAGTAAGTATCAAAATCAACGCCATTGAGAATCATAATCTGTTCCTCCTATATAATACATTATAATATTACGCAATCAGATTGATTCTCCGCCATCGCGATAAGCCCATAAATGTCATCCTTTCGTTAGAAAACAGAGAACTCCCGCCCCATAGGGACAGGAGTTCAAAAGGGGTTATCAACAGTTTAACACTTTAAAGTGATTTTGTCAACCATCATTTTCACTTGTCAGCTCTTCCAATTCCAACTGCGTGGTCTCCCACAACTCCATCTGCGCCAACAGCGCGTCATTTTTCTCGTTGAGGGTGGCGGTGAGGGCGGTGAGTCGCTCGTAATCGGCAGCGGTGGCGGGATCGGCCAGTTGCTCGTTAAGGGAAGCAATCTCCGCCTCCAGGGCGGCAACCGTCTCCTCCGCACGGCGGACGGCGGTGGTCAGGCGGCGAATGGCACTGGCCTGTTCCTTGCGCTGTTTATAGGTATTGTTGGAGGGCGCTTTCGGTGCAGGCGGCGGAGCGATCTCCATGCGTCGCTTGGCGGCATAGGCGTCGTAGTCGCCGCCAATCTGCTCCACTCCGTCGGGGGTGAGCACCACCACGCGACCCGCCATCCGATTGATGAAATAGCGGTCGTGGGACACGGCGAGGATAGTGCCGTCGTAGCCGGAGAGAGCATCCTCCAGCGCCTCGCGGGAGGCGATATCCAAATGGTTGGTGGGCTCGTCCAGCAGCAAGAAATTGTCGCCGGCCAACATCAGCTTGAGCAGGAGCAGACGGGCACGCTCGCCGCCACTCATAATGCCGATGGTCTTGAACACGTCGTCGCCGCGGAATAGGAAGGTGGCCATGGCACACCGCAGTTCGGTCTCGGTTTTTAGCGGATAGGCGTCCCACAGCTCCTGCAGGGCGGTCTTTTTCTCATCCAGACCCTGCTGCACCTGATCGTAGTAGCCGATGGTGACCTTAGCCCCCAAGCGGATGAAACCGCTGTCGGAGGAAAGGCGATCGGTGAGAATTTTCAGTAAGGTCGTTTTACCACAGCCGTTAGGACCGAGGATGAACACCCGCTCGTTACGCATCACGTCCAGATCGGCGTTGCGAAACAAGGGACGGTCGAAGGACTTGGACAAATCCCGCGCCACCAGCACCTCGTTGCCACTGACCTGGTTCGCCTCAAAGGTGAATTTCACCACAGCATTGTCCTTTTCGGGATCCACCAAATTCTCACGCAGACGATCCACCCGCTTTTGCCGGCTCTCGGCCTGTTTGATGCTCTTTTCACGATTCCACTGCTTGAGCAGAGTGATATTCTCCTCGATGTGGCGAATCTCCTGCATAGCGGTCTTGTAATGCTTCAGTTCAATCTCACGATCTTTCTCCCGCTGTTCTTTATGATAGGAATAGTTGCCGTTGGTCACGTACAGACGACCATTTTTCAGCTCCATGGTCTTGTTGGTGACCTTGTCAAGGAAATAGCGATCGTGGGAGATGACGATGACGGCGCCGGTGTACTCCTGCAGATACTCCTCCAGCCACTCCACCGAGGGGATGTCCAGGTGATTGGTGGGCTCGTCAAGGAGAAGCAGGTTGGTCTTGGCCAGCAGCAGACGACCCATGGCCGCCTTGCTCCGCTGACCGCCGGACAGCACGCCGACGGGAGTGGTGAAGGCAGACTCAGGGAAGCCCAAACCCAACAGCGTAGCGCGGACGCGGCTCTTATAGTACAGACCGCCCATCGTCTCAAACTTTTCACGCAGTTGATGCTGGCGATCCAGCAGTTCGGGGGTGGGATTGCCCTGAGAGAGCGCGATGTTGACGGTAGCCAGCTCCTGCTCCACCGCCATCACAGGGGCAAAGACACTCTGCACCTCGTCAAAGAGGGTGCGGGTAGCCTCGCGGCAGGTGTGCTGCTCCATATAGCCGATGGCGGTGTCGCGGTATTTCACCACCGTGCCGCCGTAGTCGGTATCCTCCCCCATCAGGATGCGCAGGAGGGTGGACTTACCGCAGCCGTTATCGCCCACAAGACCGATCTTGTCGTGCTCCCCCACCTCGAAGGAGAGGTCGGTGAACAGCGCACGCTCGCCAAAATATTTATCCAGTTGTTGTACGCTGAGATAGGCCACGGTGTCACCTCCCATTTCACTTGCACAGCAAACATCACGCGACATCGTCGCGCATCACTGCGTAGCAGCATCACGTGGCGTCAGCCACGCATCACTCATTCTTACAGACTACGAAAGCGACCGTTTACCGACGGTAAACGGTCGCTGGCAAATCTTATTCTACGCCTTCCTCGTCCATCAGCTTGCGGATGGCATCGTGGAAGGACTGGATGTCCTTAAACTGGCGATAGACGGAGGCGAAACGGATGTACGCCACGTCGTCGATGTGCATCAACTGCTCCATCACGTATTCGCCAATCTTGTGGGTGGACACCTCACGCTCCAGGCTGTTCTGGATGGTGGCTTCGATGTCGTCCACCGCCTTCTCCAAGCGATCCAGAGAAACCGGACGCTTCTCACAGGCGCGGAGCAGACCGCTGAGCACCTTGTTGCGGTCGAAGGGCTCGCGGGATTTGTCCTTCTTCACCACCACGATGGGGAGATTCTCCACCACCTCATAGGTGGTGAAACGCTTGCCGCAGCCAATACACTCGCGGCGCCGACGGATACGGCTATCCTCGTCGGTGGGTCGGGAATCGATCACGCGGCTGTCGGTCTGTCCGCAAAAGGGGCATTTCATAATAGGGTCCCTCCTCATCGGTGTTGTGGTCAGCAGTCATAAAACTGCGCCAAAAATACTACATATTGTATCATAGCATATCTATCCGACAAAATCAAGGGATTTTTTACACTTTCGCCGCCATCTCCTCAATAAAATCCAGCACCATATCCCGAAAATGGCACTCGTCAGGCTGACTCTCCTGCAGACGGCAGACCAACGCCGCCACCACGGCAGGGTCGACGTCCACATCCTCCCACTGCCATCTATCCCCCGACGGCAAGGTGACCTGCACCCCATAGGTGGGGATACCCTCTGCGCCGGGGGTAACACATATTCCTTTGATCACCGACCATCGCTGCATCCGTATCACCTCAAAATGTGCGTATTTTACACGGTTTATAATACTACATCTTGTGGTCGTCGTCAAGAGGAAAAGTGCAAATATTACACTAAGATCAACATTTTCTTTTGCCACAGAAGATATACGAGCGCCGCTTGTAACAAAATCATCACCGGCAACCCGTACATGAAACGGGGACGCTTGGTCTTGTGGCGGGCCAGCAACATCGTAGCGTAGGTGAACACAGCACCGCCCAGCAGCGACACCAGCCATAAAATCCGCTCCGGCACACGCCAAGTCCGTTGGCGGGCGCAGGATTTATCCCACACCGTTGCCACCACAGCGGTCAGGTTGGCCGCCACCAACCACGCCACCGCCCAATCTGCCGAAATATACAACGCCATCCCCTCCTTTGCCCACCCATTGTAGCACATATCCACCCAAAAGAAAAGAGGTTGTGAAATGTTTCCAATTCGATGTTTTCTCTTGACCTTTTGCTTGTTTTTTTGTAGAATAAAGGTATATAAGGGGAGGTTTTGGCTCTTTTTCCTGATCGGATGCTGTGGGGTGCTGTTGTGCGGCGGCTGCGCGCACAAAGCGCCGACACCGACACCGACACCGATTCCTCCCCCACCTGCTACTGACACCGCCATGCGCGGGGTGTGGTTGTCCTACATCGAACTGGACGAGATGTTGGATAGCGCCGACACCGCTGATGCTACGGCGGCAATCCGGCAGGCGATGGACACCTGCCAATCCGAAGGGTTAAACACCGTCTTTTTTCACGTTCGCGCCCATGGGGACGCCTACTATCCCTCGGCAGTATGGCCGGCGGCCACCGCTGCCCAAGCGGTGATGGCGGCGGGATTTGACCCCCTTGCCTGCGCCGTCACCGAAGCCCACAAACGCGGGCTCGCCTTGCACGCCTGGATCAACCCCTATCGTTTGGGGACACAGTCGGCGACGGTGGGGGTGCGTTTTGAAAAGGACAGCGTATGGTATCTTGCCCCCAGCGATCCTGCCGCACGGCAGAACGTGCTGGACGGTGTACGCGAAATCTTAGACAACTACGACGTGGACGGCGTCCACTTTGACGACTATTTCTACCCCGAGGGAATGGCGAAAGCGGCAGAATTCTTTGAACCCATCCCACCTGATGCCGATGTGACCGCCTGGCGACAAACGCAGGTGGACACCCTGGTCAGCAGCGTATACGGGCTGTGCCACCAATACGGTAAAACCTTCGGTGTCAGCCCTATGGCCGATATCGAACGCGGTCGTACGCAAGCCTATGCCAACGTCACCCGTTGGATGACCAAGCCGGGGTATATCGACTATATCTGCCCGCAACTGTATACGGGATTCCGCCACCAAACCAAACCCTTTTTGGTACTGTTGGAAGAATGGACCGCTCTGCCCCGACGGCAGGGGGTGAAATTGTACATAGGACTGGCTCTGTATAAGGTGGGGCTTGATAACGACCCCTACGCCGGCACGGGTGCCGACGAATGGGCAACCGACCAAAATATCATCCCCCGTCAAATCAAGGCGATACAAGACGTAACCGACGGCTACGTGCTGTTTCGGTATGGGAATTTAATTTGAATGTTACGAAAGGAGGTTACCACGATGAAAACGCGACTGTTGGCGATGCTGCTGTGCCTGTGCCTGCTGTTCACCGCCATCCCCTACGCCGCCTTGGCCGAGGGTGAAGCGGTCACCGGCACCGTGTACGGTCTGAGTGACGGCACTCCCCTGCGGGTGCGCAAAGAGCCGGTGGACGGCGAAAAGATCGGCGAAGTGTACAACGACGACGTGGTAACCATCCTTACCACCTCCGAGGACGGCAAGTGGTATCAGATCATCACCCCCTCCGGCGTGACCGGTTGGTCCAGCGCCACCTATATCCGCATCAACACCCCATCTGCGCCGCCCACTCCCCCCGAGCCGCTACCCGACGGCGCCACCGGCACGGTGCACAAGCTCAGTGACGGCAGCAAACTGTACGTGCGACGCGTTGCGGCAGAGGACGGCAAAGTGTTGGACAAACTGGAAAACGGCGACATCGTTTCTCTGCTCAGCATTTCGGAGGACGGCAAGTGGTATCAGGTGAAAACCTCCTCCGGCGTCACCGGCTGGTGTAACGTTGCCTACGTACGTGTCAACAAGACCTACGTGGAGGAAGCAGAGTTTGAAGCCTATCTCACCGCCCAAGGATTCCCCGAGGACTACAAGGTGGCGTTGCGGGTACTCCACGCCCACTATCCCAACTGGGTGTTTGAGGCAAAACTGCTTCCCATGACCTTTGCCGAGGCGGTAACCGCCGAGAGCGAGGTGCTGAAAAACTCGCTGAACGTCAACGACTATCCCGAGGCGTGGCTATCCATGGAATACGGCGCCTATAACTGGAAGACCAACCAGTACGTGGAGATGGATTCCGGCGGATGGGTCACCCCCACCGTGGACATCACCGCCTACTTTATGGATCCCCGCAACTTCTTAGATTTCACCTACGTCTACCAGTTTGAGAATCAACTGTACTCGGACAAGCATACCCTTTCGGGCGCGCAGGCCATCCTGCCCGCCAAATACGACGGCTATGCCGCAGACCTGCTACAGGCCGCCAAGGACGCCAACGTCAGCGCCTATTTTCTCGCCACCCGCATGACGCAGGAGGGCACCAAGGTGGACGGTACCTGGCCCGGATACGAAGGATATTACAACTTCTTTAACATCGGTGCCTACGCCCACTCCGGCAACGGAGCGGTCACCAACGGCGCCATCTATGCCAAAAATCAAGGATGGAACAGCCCCTATAAGTGTATTTTAGGCAGTGCGCAGTTCCTGGGCAAGAACTATATTCACCGTCAGCAGAACACCACCTATTTCCAAAAATTCAATGTGGCGGGTGAAAACCTGTACAACCACCAGTATATGTCCAACATCAACGCCCCCGCCTCCGAAAGCTTGATTCGCTCCCGCAAGGCCACCGACGAAGAACTGCGAAACGGTATCAGTTTCGTCATTCCCGTGTACAAGGAGATGCCCGAAACCCCCGCGCCCAAACCGTCGGACAAGGGCAACAACAACAACTTCTTGGACAGCCTGACGGTGGACGGATTTACGCTGTCCCCCTCCTTTGACCGCTATACCATGGAGTATGCGGTGGAGGTAGCTAAAGAAACCACCAACATCACTATCGCCGCCGCACCCAACAGCAAAGAGGTGACCGTTACCGGTACCGGCACCATCCAATTATATGCGGGCGAAAACCTACTCCCCATTACCGTCACCGCCACCAGCGGTGCGGTGCGCACCTACACCCTATCGGTGTTCTGCGAAGCGGACGTTCCCGAACCTCCCGACCCGCCTATTCCACCCGACCCGCCTCAGCCGCCGATCACCCCCACCCCCACCATCGGCGATACCGTCTATACCATCGCTGAAACCGTGACGGGTGTGGAACCCAACACCGCCATCGCCGACTTCATAGCGGCTCTGTCGGTCACAGACGGCTCTGCCAAGGTGTTTGCCGCCGACGGCACCACCGAAAAGGCTGAGGGCATCCTCGTTACCGGCGACATCCTCAAGGTGTACGATAACGACAGCAAGGAATGTATCTCCCTGCCGGTTCTCATCTTCGGCGACGTCAACAGCGACGGCAAGATTTCCACCATCGACGTGCGCATGATCCAAAAGCACATTTTGGAGACCGCGCCCATGGAGGGACTACCCCTCACCGCCGCCAACGTCAACGGCGACGACAAAGTGTCCACCATCGATCTGCGTATGATCCAGAAGTACATACTGGGTCTTTCCGCTAGCCTACAACCCCAGAAAGGAGAGGTAAGCCAATGAAACGCATAATCAGCCTCTGTATCGTCTGCCTGCTGACCATGGGTCTTTTTGCCACCCTGCCGGTCAGTGCCGCAGCCGGTCTGTCGGTGACCGCCTCCTCCGCCGACGTGACGGTGGGGCAAAACGTCACCGTCACCCTCAAATACGACGGCGGTGGACAACCCATCGGCGGCGTGGACGGCAGCCTGACCTATGACACCAACGTGTTCTCCTACGTTTCCTTCTCCGGCAACGACGTGCAGGTCAACGGCGGTGCGGGTAAGATGCGCTTTATCTACACCCCCTCCACCGCCCAAGCGCCCACAGCGCTGACCATCACCTTTACCTTTAAATCCGACGCTCCGGGCGCCTGCAACTTTGTGGCCGCCACCACGGAATTTTTCAACGACAACGACTATTCCTCTCTGGGCTCCCCCGGCGGCAACGTCACCGTCACCGCCAGCAATCCCACCCTGTCGGGCAACGCCGACCTGAAGTCACTGGTGCCCTCTAAAGGCACTCTCAGCCCTAAATTCAGCCCCGACGTGACGGAGTATAAGATCTCGGTAAACAACAGCGTCACCTCGCTGACCCTCAGCGCCATCCCCGATCACAGCGGTGCCAAAACCTCCATCAGCGGCAAAAACGCCTTGGAGGTGGGCAAAAACACCCGCGTCATCACCGTCACTGCCCCCAACGGCACCACCAAAAAATACACGGTGGTGATCACCCGTGCGGCGGCACCCAGCACCACCAGCGGTACCGCCTCGACCCAGCCCACCGGCACCAAGCCCACCATCCCCACACCCCCCGAGGATGCTTTGGAGGTGGAGGTGAACGGCAAGCTGCTCACCATTCTGGATACCCAAGCGTCGGCAGACCTGCCCGTCGGCTTCACCTGGAGCAACGTCACCGTCAATTTGGTGGAGGTCCCTGCCGCCATCAACCGTGAAACGGGAATGACCCTATTGTATCTTGTGGGCGAGGACAAAGCGGACAACGATTTTTACATCTACAGCGCACAGACCAACACCCTCACCCGCTATCGTCGGATGAACGTGGAGAACAACGCCTACCTGCTGTATGACCTACCCGCTGACCAACCTGCCCCTGCAGGTGCGACCAAAGGTAAACTGGCCTATGGCAACCACTACGTCACCGCCTACGTATACGAGGACGCTGCTCTCAATGACTTTTACGTCGTGTGGGCGGCACCGGTTGGCGGCGAAGCCGGATGGTACACCTATGACAAGAAAGAGGAAACCCTCCAGCGGTATCACGCCACCCCGGGCGGTGTCAACGTGACTGCTCCCACCAGCACCAACCCCACCAAAACTACCCGCCCCAGCAAGGCCACCACTGCCCATGTGGCGGCGGGCAAGAACGGCGGATTTTCGCTGTCCAACCTGCTTAAAGAACCCCGCAACCTGATTATGTTCGGTGGTGTAACGCTGGTGGGCTTGGTCGTTTTGATTGTCATCATACTACTGATCGTTTCCATCGGCAGAAACAAAAAAGGGAAACACAGAAAAGGCAAGCACTAATACGTGAATAAATATCCCCCCGCATAGCGGGGGGTATTTCATGTTCGGGCATAGCCCTAATACTACCGGCGGCGCACAAGTGCGCTTTTTGTTGGCCTATCAGCCACGCATAGATTACCGGCTACCCATAAATGGGTAAATGTAATGCCTAACAAAGCCTCCCTCCGGGAGGGAGCCTGACGAG
>JAZNED010000017.1:0-2490 GCA_045588425.1 Acutalibacteraceae bacterium | reverse complement strand
ACACCACCTATACCTGCGTCAAGTGTCAGGATTCTTACGTGGGCGATTACACCAACGCCTTGGGCCACACCTCTGTGGTGGTGAAGGGTTACGCCGCTACCTGTGAGGCGGACGGTCTCGCCGACGGTGAGAAATGCTCCGTCTGCGGCGAGATTCTCATCGCCCAGCAGATCATTCCTGCCATCGGTCACAACTACAAACTGACCGAGAATGTTGCTCCCACCTGCACCGCGAACGGCAAGAAAGTCTACACCTGCGCCAACTGCGGCGACAGCTACGAAGAGGTTATCAAAGCCACCGGTCACGATTATACCGCCGTGGTGACCGCGCCCATCTGCGTGGCTGAGGGCTACACCACCTATACCTGCGTCAAGTGTCAGGATTCTTACGTGGGCGATTACACCAACGCCTTGGGCCACACCTCTGTGGTGGTG
The DNA here is from genome assembly GCA_045588425.1 of Acutalibacteraceae bacterium. Lineage (GTDB taxonomy): Bacteria > Bacillota > Clostridia > Oscillospirales > Acutalibacteraceae > UBA5905. The sequence goes on along the minus strand of JAZNED010000017.1, from coordinate 2,056 downwards.
AAGGGTTACGCCGCTACCTGTGAGGCGGACGGTCTCACCGACGGCGAGAAGTGTTCCGTCTGCGGCGAGATTCTCACCGCACAGGAGATTATCCCTGCCATTGGTCACGATTACACCGCCGTGGTGACCGCGCCCACCTGTGTGGTTGAGGGTTATACCACCTATACCTGCTCTGTCTGCGACGACAGCTACGTAGATGATAAGGTGCCCGCCACCGGTGAGCACACCTACGATGATAACAGCGACGCCGACTGCAACGTGTGCGGTCATACTCGTCCTGTCGGTGGTATTCCCGGCGATGCCGACGGCAACGGTCGCGTCAACAACCGCGACATGGGTTATCTGCAGCAGTACCTCAATGAGTGGGAGGTTGCCATCGACATGAAAGCCGTTGACCTGGACGGCAACGGCCGCGTGAACAACCGTGATTTGGGTAAATTGCAGCAGTTGTTGAATAACTAAGTGGTGCAAACCAATCTTTTCTCGTGAGTAAAGCATGCGCAAAGGAGTGTTTGTAATGAAAAGAGTGTTGGCAATCCTGTTGTCACTGTTGCTGATGGCGGTTTCCGTTCCGCTGGTCAGCGCGGCTCCCGCCGTTGAGGGTCCTTGTTTTGTGGTGTCACAGGCGGTGGGTAAGCGGGGCGATGTGGTAGATGTTACCGTGTCGGCCATTAATAACCCCGGTATTGTTTCTGCCAAGGTTAAGGTGAAATACGACACCTCCGTGCTTCAGTTGGTGAGCTATGAAGCGGGTGAGTTCGACGAGAATGGTTATTCTTGGGGTCGCGATGACAAGAACCCATTTATCATCAACTGGTGTTATGCCGCCAATCCTGACAGTTCGGCAGAACTGCTGGCTACGTTGTCTTTCCGCATTTTGGATAATGCCGCTTACGGCACCTCTCCGATTACCATTGAGTTTAGTTGCGAAGATGATGTCTATAACTACGATTGGGAGACCGTTGATTTTGCTCCTGTGAATGGCGGTGTATTTGTGTTGTACCCCGTCACCGGCGTGGAGTTGGATCAAAATGTGTTGGATATCTACTTTGGCGATTCCGCTACCCTGACTGCCTCTGTGCTGGCACAGGGTCAGGCTGATGATCGCATTGCCTGGTCTACCGCCGATTCGAGTGTGGCGGTGGTAGATGAGCATGGCGTGGTTACAGCCACGGGTTTGGGTTCTACTACTGTGACCGTCACCACGGTGGACGGAGGGTATACTGCTTCCTGCGCGATTAATGTGACTTGTGCTCACCGTCAAACCGCCGCACTGAATGGCTACGCCGCCACCTGTGAGACCGACGGTCTCCCCGACGGCGAGAAGTGCTCTGTGTGCGGCAAAGTTTTGGTTGCCCAGCAGGTTATCCCTGCCATTGGTCACAACTACAAGCTGACCGAGAATGTTGCTCCTACCTGTACCGCGAACGGTAAGAAGGTATACACCTGCGCCAACTGCGGCGACAGCTACGAAGAGGTTATCAAAGCCACCGGCCACACTTCTGTGGTGGTGAAGGGTTACGCCGCTCCCTGTGAGGCCGACGGTCTCACCGACGGCGAGAAATGCTCCGTCTGCGGCGAGATTCTCATCGCCCAGCAGATCATTCCTGCCATCGGTCACAACTACAAACTGACCGAGAATGTTGCCCCCACCTGCACCGCGAACGGCAAGAAAGTCTACACTTGCGCCAACTGCGGTGACAGCTACGAAGAGGTTATCAAAGCCACCGGCCACACCTCTGTGGTGGTCAAGGGTTACGCCGCCACCTGTGAGGCGGACGGTCTCACCGACGGCGAGAAATGCTCCGTCTGCGGCGAGGTTCTCACCGCCCAGCAGATCATTCCCGCCATTGGTCACAACTACAAGCTGACCGAGAATGTTGCCCCCACCTGTACTGCAAACGGCAAGAAGGTGTACACCTGTGCTAACTGCGGCGACAGCTACGAAGAGGTTATCAAAGCCACCGGCCACACCGTTGTGGTGGTCAAGGGTTACGCCGCCACCTGTGAGGCGGACGGTCTCACCGACGGCGAGAAATGCTCCGTCTGCGGCGAG
>JAZNED010000016.1:0-19843 GCA_045588425.1 Acutalibacteraceae bacterium | reverse complement strand
GGCCATCGCCGGCGACATCGGCGGTCGTGCCTTTGCCGCTACTGTGGTTGGTACTTTGGACTGCGCTGTGTACATGGGTGCCGCTCTGCAGGAGGGTGTCTTCGGCAACTTCGGCAAGATGGGCACCATCGATCTGGGCTTTATCACCATCGGTGCTCTGTATCTGGTGCTGTTGGCGCTGACCTTGGTTGCCCGCAAGATGAAACTGAAGAGTCTGTAATTCGCATCTATAATAAAAACGGAGTGGCATTTCGCCACTCCGTTTTTTGTTATCAAACGAACAAATCGTGTATTTCTTCCAGCAAATCGACAGAGTCGGCGGGGAAGTTCGGCTCATGGTCATAGCGGAGTTGATCCAACGACTTGTTGCTGTATAGATCCCTTAGCAGAGGCTGAATCAGCTCCTTCATATCCTCGTCGCCGGCAAAGTCGCGGGCGTCCTCCAGACAGGCGAGGGCGTTTTTGCGGCGTGCGGTGGGGTCGCCTCCCTCCAAACCAAAAGCGATCACGTGGCTTTCTACCAGGGAAAGACAGCTGATGAGATATCGTACCAGATCGGTTTGGGCACCGGCGTTGTAAAAGGTGATCAGGCCGTTCAGGGTGCGGTCGAGACCTGCAACTGCCGCCGTGCAGTTTCCCTCACGCAAAACGCGAACAATTATGGCGTTGGTCTCCTGCAGAAACTGCAGGCAAAAGTCTGCGTTAGAGCGAACAAACGATGTGGTCCATTCATTGGGGTCATAACGATCCATAGTTACACCTTCCTTTGCTTTGTTTTGGGTTCCAACTGCATTGTAGCATACCGTCACAGAGAATGCAAGATGTAGAAAAACTCCCCACATTTGTGTGGTTTTAACCGCAAGATGATTGAACCCCGGTTTTGTGAGCTTGCGGAAGAAGCACGTAAAGTGATTAATCTGCAAAAAGTTCCGGATGTGCGGATAATCTATCGGCATCGGTAATTTGACGAATCACACGACAAGGATTTCCAACTGCCAGACTATGTGGCGGAATATCTTTTGTCACGACACTCCCTGCGCCAATCACGCATCCTTCTCCTATGGTTACACCACCACAAATGGTAACACTTGCCGCAATCCAACAATTATCTTCAATAGTAATGGGCGCAGTATATTCTAAATTGGTAACCGTACCTGTTTTTGTATTAAAAAATGGATTTCTATCCTCATAACACAGGGGATGAATTGCCGTTGCCATCACAACGTTGGGTCCGATAAACACCGACTTGCCAATCGTAACCTTTCCCTCATCCAACACGGTAAAATTAAAATTCGCATAACTATTGTCGCCCATGGAAATGTTGGTTCCAAAATCAAAATAAATAGGTCCTTGCAAATAGACGTTTTCGCCTTTGTTCGGCATTAGTTCATCCAAGATTTCCCCGCGTTTTTCTGTTTCTGTTTCAAATGTATCATTATATAATTTGCACAGACGATGGGCCTTCGTTCGCTCTTCGGGCATCCCTTCCGAGAAGGGGTCGTAGATTAAATGTCCCGCTAACATTTTTTCGTGTTCGGTCATTGTTGTTACCTCCATATATTGTATCCAAAAATTTCCCTTACTTAGTATTATACAAATTCAAGTTTGTCGGTCTGCCTACATTGTAGCACAAGTTTTTCGGAATGGCAATATTTCGCAAAAAACGCAAAACTCGCAGGGTTCGTTCTCCCTCTGCCGTAACCAAAAAGAAAAATGGACTCCCTATGGGAGTCCATTTTCTCTTTTCTGGTGGAGGCGAGGGGAATCGAACCCCTGTCCGAAAACCACTTGATACAGCTTTCTCCGAGTGCAGCCGATCTTTTGAGATTCCCCTCACGCATCGCCGAAAGGCAGGCTATGCGCTACGGTAGCCACTACGCCGTGACGGTGGGGGTGGCACCCCACCGTTCACGTTCACCGCTCATCGACGCCCCGCACCCGGTCGCGGTACTCCGGGGAAGGACGGGAGGCTTAATTAAGCCGCCAAGGCAACGTTATTGTTGTCGTTTATTGTTTAAAAAGTTGTAGGTTTTAGAGCGGGCCCACACCGCTACTCGCTTACCGTATCTCACAATCCCCGTCGAAACCTTTACGCCCCCATGTTTGAAGGATGTAGTTCGATATGCAAAGTCATTTCAAAAAAGGTGGATTTCCGCTCTATCGTCGTTAAAATGCTCGGAAATACACAAAGTATTCCCTGCGCTTTTGCCTCGATAGAACGAAAATCTCCGCTTTTTGAAAGCGTTGCCCTCAAAACAAAGTTTTGAGGTGCCTTTGTCTATCTCACTACATCCTTGAGGATGAAGCCTTTAGGTGGCTATATCTCAAAGATGTGCCGACCGGAGTTTTATTATACCCACAAATCCTTTTTCTGTCAACCGAAAAGCGGCGGTTGAAATGGGGAAAAGTTTGTGCTATACTAGAGAAAAGTAACCGTATGCGAGGTGAGGGTATGACAACGAAAAAGAAACGGCGGTTTACGCTGTCCACCACCCACGTGATTTTGCTCAGCTTTTTGCTGGTCATTTTTGTGGGTAGCGGTCTGCTTTCCCTGCCCTTTGCCGCCGCGGATGGGGTGTCCGTGCCCTACGTAGACGCCCTTTTCACCGCCACCACCGCCACCTGCGTGACCGGCTTGGTCACCGTCACCACCGCCACCGCCTGGAGCGGATTTGGTCAGGCGGTGATCCTGCTGATGGCGCAGATCGGCGGTCTGGGTGTCATCACGGTGGTCAGCTGGCTGATGGTGCTGATGCACCGCAAGCTCAGCCTCAGCGACAACCTGCTGCTGCAGGACGCCTTTAACGTCAACACCTTGTCGGGATTGGCGAAATTCGTCAAAAACGTGGTGGTCGGCACCCTCGTCGTCGAGGGGGTCGGCGCCCTAATGTATATGACCGTGCTGGTGCCGCAGTTCGGCCTGCGGGGTATCTGGATGGCGGTGTTCAACGCCGTGTCCGCCTTCTGCAACGCGGGCATGGACGTCATCGGCGAGACCAGCCTGCTGGACTACGCCACCCACCCGCTGATGAACGGCATCACCGCCACCCTCATCATTCTGGGCGGTCTTGGCTACATCGTGTGGTGGGACGTGCTGCGGGTGATCCGCTCGCCCCACCGTGGTTGGCGAGACCTCACCCTCCATTCCAAGATCGTGCTATCCACCACCGCCATTCTGCTGTTTGGCGGTGCCGCCGTCATCCTGGCGGTGGAATACCGCAACCCCGCCACCATCGGGAATATGGGGCTGTGGGACAAGATCCAGTGTGCCTTCTTCCAGTCGGTGACCACCCGCACCGCCGGCTTTGCCGCCATCCCCCAGGAGGGGCTGACCAACGCCGGTGCGCTGGTTTCGATGCTTCTGATGTTTGTGGGCGGCTCCCCCGTGGGCACCGCCGGCGGCGTCAAGACCGTTACCATCGCGGTGCTGTGTGCCACCGCTTACCACACCATCACCGGCCGTCAGCAGATCGGTCTGTTCCACCGCAGCCTGTCCGCCGCAGTCATCCGCAAGGCGGTGGCGGTGGTGGGGATGTCCCTGACGGTGCTGATCCTGTCTACCCTGGCGCTGTGTATGGTGACCGACGCCGCCCTGGTGGATATCGCTTACGAAACGGTGAGCGCCACCGCCACGGTGGGCCTCACCCGCGGTCTGACCCCGCTGCTGAACAACTGGGGTAAGGGCATTATCATCGCCACTATGTATTTCGGACGTATCGGCCCCATTTCGCTGGCCATCGCCCTGGGCACCCGTAAGGAGAAACGCAACGCCATCACCGATCCCGTGGAAGAAATCAGCGTGGGCTAACTGCTCACCCTAAGGAGTGTAAGATATGAAAAAACAATCGTATGCCGTGTTTGGGTTGGGTCGTTACGGCCTGGCCACCGCCAAGGAATTGGCCGCCGCAGGCGCGCAGGTGCTGGCGGTGGATCGGGACGAGCAGGCGGTGCAGGCCGCCGCTGCGTTTATCCCGTTGGCAAAGTGCGCCGACGTCACCGACCCCGCCGTGCTGGAGGTGCTGGGCATCAGCAACTTTGACGTGGTGATCATCGCCATGGCGGAGCATATGGAGGCCTGCGTGATGACGGTGATGCTGTGCAAAGAGGCCGGCGTCCCCACCGTTATCGTCAAGTGCGCCAACGAGACCCACGCTCGCTTGCTCAGCCGCGTAGGCGCCGATCAGGTGGTGATCCCCGAGAAAGAATCCGGCGTGCGTATGGCACGCAACCTGTTGTCCTCCGGCTTTGTGGACGTGATGGAGCTGTCCGGCGAGGTGTCCCTCATCGAAGTGCCGGTCAAGGAGGAATGGGTGGGCAAGAGCCTGATTGAACTCAACCTGCGTAAAAAATACACCATCAACGTGGTGGCGCTCAAGCGTGGCGACGCCATCGACGTCACCATCGATCCCGCCGCGCCTATGCAGGAGGGGGATTTCTTGGTGGTGATCGCCGAGACCGCCAAGCTGCACAAGCTAAAGGAGTGAGCCGCATGAAGGCTGTACGCATTACCGCTGTGCGGCAGACGGTCTATACCGACCTGATGGCGCAATACGAAAACCCCATAGAACATTCCTGCGACGTGATGGTGGGACAAGTGTTTGTCAGCCGGAACGGGCAGTGTCCCGACGGCTTGTGCGCCGAGGCGTGGAGCAGCATGGAGCGGTTTGTGGTCACGCTGGCCAATGGCGGCGGCAACTTTTTCGACGGCTGGATGAAGAATCCTCACGCTGCCATGATCTCCTGCAACGACGGCTTTCGCCCCGTCAGCTTTCTGCTGGAGGCAATCGACGATTGACTTTGACCATCGGGTGTATTATACTGTGATTATTCTGAAAAACGAGGTATTTACTATGAAACGAGTATTGGCTCTGTTGCTGTGTTTGGTTATGGTCTTTAGCGTGACCGCCTGCGGCAAGAAGGATAAGAAAGAGGAGAGCGAACCGACCGCTTCAACCACGTCGGCTCCCGTCACCACCACAACCACCGAGCCGGTGCCGGTGTCCTATGCCCACAACGAGATTATCAACCGCTTTTTCCTCAACTATATGGCGGTGCACAAGGGGCTGAAAATGGACACAGACACCATTCGCCGCCATCCCAACAAGCCGGACAACACGGCCTATCTGGTGCAGATCAACGAGTGTGAGGTCACCGTGACCGACGTATCTAAGAAGAAGTACCCCTCCGGTGTTGGTTACGCCCTGCAGGTAGATATCGTGAGCGGTATCACCGCCGCCTCGGTGGACAAGCTGATGACCGCCTTTATCTTTGTAGCTATGGCGGCGGACGAGGGGTGTTCCCGTCAGATAGCCGAGCACGCGGTGGAGCAGTTGGAGGATTTGACTGCCCCCACCACCGCTGAGTTACGGGTCAGCCGGTTTGTGCGGGTGGCGTATTACAGCCCGGTGATTCAAAACGAGCACGCCTCCCAGCCTTGCCGTATCAGCCTGTTGCTGACTGAGGATCCCAACGTGACCACCACTACGGCGTCCGTCACCACCACCGCCACCACGAAATGAAATTCCCGCCCACCTGCCGTTGCAGGTGGGCTTTTTCGTTGACAGAATCATCTAGGATTGGTATAATCAAGGCAGAATGTAAAAAGGAGGTGGCCTGCATGAAACGCATCCGCAACAAATGGGGTAGCATTGGCGAGATCCGCGCCGAATGGCGCTGGGTGTCGGGGTATACCCGTCGGTATCGTTGGGCGGTGGCGTGGTACGTCCTGTTGGGCACGATCAGCACCCTTGCCGGTTTGGCCACCGCCCGCATTAGCAAGCAACTTATCGACATCGTCACCGGCTTCGATACGGGGGAAATCCTTTGGGTGGCGGTTGCTTACGTGGTCGCTCAGTTGTGCCATATTGGGCTCAACGCCGTTACTTCCCGCATTTCCGCGCGGGTACATCTGCGGGTGAATCAGGAGATTCGTGCAGACGTTTTTGGCAAGATTTTGGACGCCCGCTGGGAGGGGGTGTCCCACTTCCACTCCGGTGATCTGCTGGCGCGATCCGGTCGCGACAGCGATGCGGTGGCGGCCAGTGTGCTGGGCTGGTGGCCGTCGCTGGTGATTCATCTGTTGCAGTTTGTGGGTGCCTTTTTGCTGATTTTGTATTATGACCCCACCTTGGCGTTGTTGGCGCTGGCCGGCGCACCCATCACCTTGCTGGGATCGGTGTTCCTGTTGGGGCGTATCCGCCGCCATAACAAGGAGATGCGGCAGGTGGGGGCGGAGCTGACCGCCTTTCACAGCGAAACCTTCCAAAATTTGCAGACCATCAAATCCTTCGGTGTCACCGACAGCTATTTCCGCCGACTGGAGCAGGAACAAAAAAAGCAAAAAGAGGTTACCCTCAAGCACAATATGTTCTCGGTGTTGACCACCTCCTTCTCCGGCTTGCTGGGACTGGTGGTGGGAGGACTTTGCTTCTTCTGGAGTGTCTATCGTCTGTGGAATCATACGATCACCTATGGAGATATGCTGTTGTTCTTACAGCTGGCGGGCATGCTGTCCACCGCCTTTGGTGCATTGGTGGCGCTGGTACCGGCGGCAATTAACGCTGCCACCGCCGCCGGTCGTATTATGGAGATTACCGAGCTTCCTGCTGAGGATCGTACACCGATACCGCAAATGGATGCTCTGCTGACCGATTCTGCCTTGTGCTTGACGGTGGAGGGTGTGCGGTTTACCTATGTCGACGGTACCACCGTGTTTGAGAATGCGTCCTTGCAGGCGTCAGCGGGTCAGATCGTAGCATTGATCGGTCCCTCCGGTGGCGGAAAAACCACCTTATTGCGCATTTTGCTGGGCCTGGTGTCGCCGCAAGACGGCACCGTACAGGTGATGGGACAGGACGGCCTGACCGCCCTTTTGTCACCTGCCACCCGTGGCTTATTCGCCTACGTGCCGCAGGGGAACACCCTCTTTTCCGGGACCATCGCGGAGAATCTGCGCGTGTTGTGTCCCGATGCTACCGACGCAGCGCTGGTGGAGGCGTTGCGTCTGGCTTGCGCCGCTGATTTCGTGGCGGCGTTGCCGGAAGGAATTCACACGATGGTAGGGGAGCGAGGAGCCGGCCTGTCCGAGGGACAGGTACAGCGCCTTTCCATCGCCCGCGCCTTGCTGTCGGACGCCCCCATCCTGCTGCTGGACGAGGCTACCTCTGCTCTGGATGCCGATACCGAGCAGCAACTGCTTCACAATATCGTCACCCATCACAAACACCGCCTTTGTTTGGTCACCACCCACCGCTCGTCGGTGCTTACGGTGTGCCATCAGGTGTACCGCATCAGCGACAAAACGATTCAAAGACAGTAACGAAAACCATGTGGATCGTCGCGTGGCTGGATAGAACCTTAGCGATGAAGCATCTCTCTGCATGGTTACTTTTATCATGCCGTGTGTTATAATTTTGGAACAAAACGTAGGGAGGTAGCCTATGAAAACGTTCGGATTAAGTGAAAAGAAAACCCCACCAACCACGCGAAATTCCAATTTAGAACTTTATAGAATACTGTCGATGTTTTTCATTGTAGCGCACCATTACGTGGTAAATTCGGGTCTAACGTCTGCGGATGGGCCGATCTATGCTAACCTGTGGTCTTTCCCTTCTCAATTCTTATTGCTGTTGGGAGCATTTGGAAAAATCGGCATAAATTGTTTTGTGTTAATAACCGGATATTTCATGTGCAAATCGCAGATTACAGCCAAAAAGTTCGTAAAACTGCTGTTTGAAGTGATGTTTTACAAAATAATCATTCACGGAATTTTTTGGATAAGCGGGTATGCACCGATCACGTCAAAAGCGGTTTTGGATGCTGTTCTTCCTTTTCGCTCTGTGGCACAAAACTTTACCGGAACGTATATACTTTTCTTTTTGTGCATTCCGTTCCTCAACATTTTGATCCATAATTTGAACAAGAAGCAGCATTTTTACCTTGTGCTGTTAAGCTCTTTCATTTATATTGTATTTGGTAGCGTTCCGATTCTTTCGGTGGATATGAACTACGTTTCCTGGTACATCACGTTGTATTTTATGGCGTCGTATATTCGGCTGTATCCGAAAAAGATTTACGACAATACAAAATTTTGGGGATGGGCGACCCTGTGTTGTGTATTGCTGTCCATGGCATCCGTGGTGGCGTGTTCGTGGGTTCGCGCCAACTACAACATGCTGAACCCATACTACTTTGTGGCCGATTCGAACAAGCTGCTTGCTGTATTCACCGGATTGTGTTCTTTTATGTTCTTTAAAAATGTGAATATAAAGCAAAGCAGAGTTATTAATACCGTTTCGGCAACCACGTTTGGCGTTTTAATGATCCATGCCAACAGCGCAACAATGCGGCAATGGTTATGGAAGGACGTCTGCGACAATGTTGGCGCCTATCATTCTGCATGGTTGCCACTACACGCAGTGGGATGTGTTATTGTCATTTTCGCTGTGTGCTCGTTACTGGATATGTTGCGTATTCGTTTTGTAGAAACCCCTGTTTTCGCTTTTTGGGATAAGCACTATCCGAGTTGGGCCCAAAAATTCACCGCCAAGGAAGATAAATGGCTAAAGTTAACTCGTGAGAATACGAAAAACACAGAATAAAACAGCAATATTTTCCATTATGGTTTGATACCGTGGGACGAAACAGCGAGGTGCATGTCACCTCGCTGTTTTTCTTACTCCGCCACAAAGTGGCGGGACTGGGGTTGCATTTTGTCAAAAACGGTGCTATGATGGGATAAATGGCAAAAAGGGAGGACATCATTATGTTCAAAAAAGTGATGAAAAGAAGTGCGGCTTTGGCCATAGCGTTGCTGTTGGTTCTGTCCATGACCGCTTGCGGCAAGGATGGTAAGGGTGGCGGTCTGTTCAAGAGCAAGGAAATCCGTTTTACCGCCGACGTGTCCCAAAGTGAGATTGACGCGGTGCTTTCCGAGAGAAACACCATGGACAATCTGTGCGAGAGTGCTCCCCAGCAGTCCCAGAACGGTGCCGATTGCTGCTATGAGATGGTCAAGTTGATTGCCACCGGTCTGGAAGTGCCTTCTTCCGAGATTTCCAAGGTGCAGTCTGCCAAGAGCAGCGGCAGCATTTCCGCCAGCAGCGCTTCTCAGGAGCAGGTGAACTCCACCTACCGCACCTTTGAGATGCTGGTGTTGATTGCCGAAAAGCTGGATAAGGACGGCGACTATACCGGTGAGATCAGCTCCATCGAGTCCACCTTCTCCCGTCAGGACTCTTCTGCCAAGAGTGCTCCCCAGCAGTTGGTGAACGGCCTGTATCGTACCGTGGACATTCTGGAGGTTATTGCTAAGATCGTTGACAAAGACGACGAGTACGGCAGCCGCATCAGCGCCATCACCAGCCGCATGTCGAGCCAAGACGCTGCGGCCGACAGCGCTCCTCAGCAGAGCGTGAACGGCGCCTATCGTTCGGTGGAGATGATTCTGTTGATCGTGGAGATCCTGGACTATGATTCCGAGTTTACCTCCGACATCAACACCATTGATAGCCGTCTGTCCTCTCAGGACGCTTCGGCTAACAGCGCTCCTCAGCAGAACGTCAACGGCGTCTACCGTATGGTGGAGGCGTTCGGCGTCATGGCGGAAGTGCTGAACAGCTAATTCGTACCAAGGAGGAAAAGCCATGAAATTGTGTCGACGTTTATTGGCGTTGCTGATGGTGTGCGTCGTGTGTGTGAGCCTGTGCTCCTGCGGTGTGAGCGAAGCCGACGTTGTCGGAACCTGGAACAGCGAGTATACCTATGACGGCGTCCTAATCAACAAGACCGTCATGTTTAAAGAGGACGGCAGTTATCGTGAAGTGGTGTACCGTGACGGCCGCTATGCCCGTACCGAGGGCGGCACTTACGAAATCAACGGACGCAAAGTGATTGCCACCAGCGACCGTACCAAGGCCAGCACCACCTACAAGTACCGTGGCGGTACATTGGTGAACACCGGCCACGAGTACGTGAAACAGTAACCGATAAAAAACAGCGGAGGAAAATCCTCCGCTGTTTTTTGTTGTTTTATGGTAGCTGATTACAGTTTGTCGTTGGCTTTCAGCGCCCGCAGTTGGGTGGCGGCGTTGTGCAGACTCAGTTCAAAGGCCTGCTTGTGCTTGCGGATGATGGTTTCCAGAATCAGGCCGGCAAACAGGGCGAGGAAAGCCGATAGCGCCACAAAGCCGGACACGATGAGGGTGGGGAATCGTTCCACCAGACCGGTGGCGGAATAGTCGATAAAGACGGGGATGAACAGTCCGGCCGCCAGCACCAACAGCAGGAACGCTACCCAGCCGAAGAACCGCAACGGCTTATAGTCGCGGAACAGGCGGAAGATGGTGCACAGCACCTTAATGCCGTCCGAGAAGGTGTTCAGTTTGGATTCGCTACCTTCGGGGCGGTCGCGGTACTGGATGACCACGTTCTCGATCTGCATTTTCTTGTCCACCGCGTGGATGGACATCTCGGTCTCGATCTCAAATCCGCCGGACAGCACGGGAAAGGTCTTGACAAACTGGTAGCTAAAGGCGCGATAGCCGGTCATGATGTCCTTGATGTCCGACTTAAACAGGCGGTTAATAAACCACCGCACAATGCTGTTACCGAAGTTGTGAAACCGCCGTTTATTCTCGGTGAAATAGGTAGAGGACAGGCGATCTCCCACCACCATATCGGCGTTGTGCTCCAGCACCCGCTGAGCCATCTCCCGGGCGTACTGCGTGGGATAGGTGTCGTCGCCGTCGATCATGATGTAGCATGCGGCGTCGATCTCGCGGAACATGCGCCGCACCACGTTGCCCTTGCCCTGCTGGTATTCGTGGCGTACCACCGCCCCACATCGCGCGGCAATGGCGGCGGTGTCGTCGGTGGAGTTGTTGTCATAGACGTAGATAACCGCTTCCGGCAGATCTCTCTGAAAGTCGGTGATCACCTTTTCGATGGTGGTGCTTTCGTTGTAGCACGGGATCAAAACAGCAATTTTATCCATAACGTCCCTATCCTTTCGTATAGCTATCCCCAGTATAGCATACTTCTCGCCAAAAGCCAAATATAATTTGCAATTTTCGCTGTTTATGGTATACTGGGGGAAGTAAGGAGGTGGCGGTATGGTACACATCGGCAACGATTGGGACGCCATTTTGGCGGACGAGTGGGGGAAGGAGTATTATCTCTCCCTACGGCAATTCCTCAGGCGGGAGTACGCCGCCCGCACGGTTTTTCCCAATATGTACGACATTTTCAATGCTCTCAAGTACACCTCTTTCGCCGACGTGAAGGTGGTGATCATCGGGCAGGATCCCTACCATGGCCCGGGTCAAGCTCACGGCCTGTGCTTTTCGGTGTTGCCCGGTGTGGAGCCGCCTCCCAGCCTTAAGAACATGTTTAAGGAGTTGGCGGACGACGTGGGCAAGCCCATCCCGCCAAACGGCGACCTCACCGGATGGGCCAAGCAGGGGGTACTGCTGCTCAACACCGTCCTGACGGTGCGGCAGGGGCAGCCCACCAGCCATCAGGGGCAGGGGTGGGAGCAGTTTACCGATCGCGTGATTGCGGAGCTCAATAATAAGCAGACGCCGGTGGTGTTTCTCTTGTGGGGCGCTCACGCTCAGCGCAAAGCGCAGTTGATCACCAACCCCATCCACTATAAGTTGGCGACGGTGCATCCCAGCCCCTTGTCGGCGCATCGTGGGTTTTTCGGTTGCCGCCATTTCTCCAAGGCCAACGCCTTGCTTCAGCGCCACGGCATGACACCGATAGAATGGTAAAAACAGCGGAGTGACATTTGTCACTCCGCTGTTTATTTATCCATAACAACGCTTACAAGGAGTATATCCTAACGATTCCGCACGACTCTTGGTAACTTGAGAGGGATTGTTCATATTGCTGCAAGTGGATTTGCTGTGATACTTACTTCCGGATTCGGGAATCCACACCATGTCTTCTACGGGTTTGGGTTGTGTAGTTGTGGTAATTCTTTGGGTAGTAGTTTTTTTCTTGGTTGTGGTCGTTTTCTTTGCTTGTGTGGTGACGGTGGTTGCTGTATCGTCATCGAACGAAGCGATGGTGCTTTCTTGCTCATAAAGCGCAGTGGTGTCGTTAGGGGCAAGGGTAGGATCGCTCGATGTATCGGGGATGGTGTCGCAACCACACATGCAGCTAAGCAGTAATACGGCGGATAGCATCAAGGCAAGTGACTTGATTTTCATAACGTATCTCCCTTCATTTGTAGGTGTTACAAAATGGAACGTTTTTATTGTAACAAACAGTTACAATAAAAGCAAGGGTGATTTTATGAAGGGTTTGCGATTGGTGCGGAAAGCACGCAATTTAAATCAACAAAAAGTAGCGCTGGATCTCAATATTTCTCGTGAATCTTTGTCGCATTATGAAAACGGCAAACGGGAGCCGTCGCTGGCATTGCTGGTGGAAATGTCGCGGTATTTTAACGTGTCCATTGACTATTTAATCACGGGAAAAGAATTTGAAAAAAGATAAACCCTGCAAGCAACCGCTTGCAGGCTGTTTTCAATTCTCCCACATTACCTCTTCTGCGACGGGAAGAGAATAGGTGAGCAGGGCGTTCTCCTCGCCCTTCGGCACCATCCGCACGGCGTGAATGCGGGTACAGCCATAGGTGCGGTAATAATACGCTTTTTCGTTCAGATCCATACACGATGTGTACCGGCTCACCACGTAGCGGCCGTCGGTCAGCCGCAGGCACCCCCGCGGCACCTCTACCATCGCCATGGCGTGAAAAAACTGCTCCACGGGGTCATCCTCTGCCTCGCTGTGCGCCGCGGCAAAGGCCGCTCGCACCAAGCGGGAGGGGGAGGTAAAATCCCCCGGCAGCCCTATACTGCCGCTGCCCCGTCCCAAGTGTGGCGGGGTGGGGGTCGGCTCGTCGGCAGTGAGGCGGGAGAATGCGTCCTCATAGGCTAATTGCCGCCGAAAGGGTGGCTCGTTGGTCAGCGCACCGATGGGGTTTGGGTACACCTGCAACCCCTCGGCGGTGGACTCCACCACCATGGACGCGGTGTCATCCGCCACCATCCAGTGCAGGCGGGTGGGCGGAAAATCTCCGCTGAAAGCGGTGTCGCACACCCGTACCTTCGTCAGCAATTCGTTGGCTTCAACCACGGTTTTGCACCTTCCCAGCACGTAGGGGATCAGCTCAAAGGAAGCCACGTCCCCCTCGGCGGCGGGGACGTACCGTCCACTGTGGGGGAAATTCAGTCCCGCCATCGCCAATCCGTGCTCATTGACCGCGTCGTAGTAGAGGGGAAATCCCTCTGCCACCGTGGCCATCCCCAGCATGGCGTAATGCTCCGGCAGGCCAGGGCGATGCCGCATGGGTAGCGTAAAGCGCCGCGGTGTCAACACCACCTGCTCGGCATAGCCGTATTCCAAATCCAGCGTCCGTCCGAAACAGCCGTGGACGTGTAGCGCGGTGCACATAAAACCACTCCTTTTTTTAGGTAGTATAAGGAGTAGGCAGACGAATATGCAAAAAAGCCGAGGCGTTAGCCTCGGCTTTCGCGCTTATTCGCTCAAGTTGTCGCTCAATCGTGCCCAATCGGTCAGGGTCAGCTCTTCCGCGCGGGCGGTGGGGGAGAGGTTGGCCGCCTCCAGCGCGGCGGCGATGGCCGCTTTGCCAAATCCGGCACCGGTGAGGGAGTTGAGCAGGGTTTTGCGCCGCTGATTAAAGCCGGCGCGGATCAGACGGAACATCTGCCGCTCGTCCTGCACGTGACAGGGAGGCTGCTTGCGCACCGACAGGCGGATCACCGCGCTGTCCACGTTAGGGGCGGGCATAAAACTGCCGCGGGACACCCCAAATAGCGTTTCTGCCTCGGCGTAGTACTGCACCGCCAGCGTCACGGCACCCGCCTCACGGGTGCCGGGGGTGGCGCACAGCCGCTGAGCGGCCTCTTTCTGCACCATGACGGTGATGTTCTCGACGGGTAGGCGGCTCTCCAGCAGCATCATCACGATGGGGGAGGTGATGTAATAGGGCAGGTTGGCGCATACCGATACGGGCATATCCCCGAATTTCTCCGCGATGATGGCGGGGAGGTCTAATTTCATGCAGTCCCCCCATACGAAGGACACATTGTCCTGTCCGGCCAGCGTCTCCGCCAGCACAGGGGGCAGGCGGTCGTCCAGCTCGATGGACACCACCTTGTTTGCCCGCAGAGCCAGCTCGCGGGTGAGCACGCCGATGCCGGGGCCGATCTCCAACACGCCGGTGTCCTCTGTGGCGCCGCAGGCCTGAGCCATGCGGGGACACACCGAGGGGTTAATGAGGAAGTTTTGCCCCAATTTCTTGGAAAAGTGGAACCCGTGTCGGTCCAGCAGGTCTCGGATATAGCCCACGTCGGTCAGGCGGGGGGAGGGGGCGTTGGGCATAGGTTTCACTCCTTATTTTTTGGGTGTTTTATATTTCGGCTGATAGCGGCGACGGTTATGGGTGACGGCGATGAGGATATACACCACCACCAGCACCACCAGCACGCCCACGCCGATGAGCACGTAGGGCAACACTTTGTTCACACCGCCGGTAAAGCCATCCCAGCCGTGCATCAGTTCGCTGCGGCTGATATCTTCGGCGGTGACCAGTTCCACCTCGCCGATTTTTTGGTCGTCGTTGATAAACAGCTCCACCTTGCCGCAGACGGCGCCTTTTTTGACCGGTGCGGTGAGGGTTTCGGTGGTGAGGGTGATCTCGGGACGGATGACGTTGTTGGGAATATCCTTTTTTACCACGGTGGCAATCTCCTTGACGGGGACCAGATTCACCCGATCCACCTCCCAGGCCTGCTCCACCTTTAGGGTTTTCATGATTTCGTCTTTGCCTAAGATGACGCGATATTCAAAATCTTCAAACGCCCACTGAAACAGCGCCTTGGTATCCCGATAGTGGAGCATTTTCTCGCCCGCGTCGTTTTCCTCGGGGCAGCCCATCACCACCACCAGATACTCGTAGCCGCTTTTGCGTGCCACGGCGGCGCAGGTGCGGCCGTCGGTATCCGACAGACCGGTGCGGCTGTACACCAAATCTTCGTAATAGTACATGCTGGAGGACATAGCCAGGTGGTTGTTGGTGGTGATGGTACGTTGATTGCCGCCCTTGACGGGTTTCACTGTCACCTGACTGGGGGAGGCTAAGTCCTCAAACAGCGAAAAGCTTTGGCAATACCGCACGATACGGTACATATCTCGGGCGGTGGAATATTGGCTCAGGGAGTCCAGACCGTTCAGCCAGTAGAAGTGGCTGTTGACACAGCCCAATTCCATCGCCAGGGTGTTCATACCGTCGATGAAGGTGCGCACGTCGCCGTCCACCGCCTCAGCCAGCACCACCACGGCGTCGCTGGCATTGTGGATGAAGGAAACGGTCAGCAGATCCCGCAGGGTCCACTCCTCGCCATAGGCCATGTTGGCGGTGGCGACGCCGGTGCCGGCTACGTATTCGTTAAACAGGGCGATGGTGTAGGTGCCGGTGTTGGTGTCCACGTTCAGCCCCTTTTCCTCGATGCGGTGGAGGGCGTAGGCCAACACCATATAGCGCATCATGGCGCCGGGTGCACGCACCTCGTCGGGGTTTTTGGCGTACAGCACCATATCCGATTCCGCGTCGTTGCCCAGACTCACCAAAATGGCGGATGCCGCGTTCAGCGGCAGGTCGGCGGGCAGGGAGTACCCTTCTGCCGCAGATACGGGTGCGATGCAGGAGAGAAGCAGGGTTGCCGTCAGTACCACCGCCGCTAAAAATGCCGTTATGCGTTTTTTCATGGTGTCACCGCCTTTTGTGTTCCAATTACTGTGCCTTACATTATAACACACTCCACCTGCAGAGTACAAGAGAATTTTGCGCTTGTTAAATTTTTGCTTTTTCCGCCGCTACCCTCTTGCATTGTGTCGCATTATGGAGTAAAATAAGGGTAACAAGCGGTGATAAGCCGCCAAAGAAAAGGAGTGCATTCCAATGGCTATGAATGTTTTAGTTGAGACCTCTGCCCGCCACATCCACGTGTCCCGTGAGCATCTGGACATCCTGTTCGGTGAGGGCTATGAGCTGACCAAGAAGAAAGATCTGTCCCAGCCCGGCCAGTACGCCTGCGCTGAGCGCGTGGACGTTGTGGGTCCCAAGAAGACCCTGCCCGGCGTGTCCATTCTGGGCCCTGTCCGTCCTGCCACCCAGGTGGAGCTGTCCCTGACCGATGCCCGTTCCATCGGCGTGGTCGCCCCCATCCGTGAGTCCGGCGACATCGCCGGCACCGGCGCCTGCAAGCTGGTTGGCCCCTGCGGCGAGGTGGAGATCGCCGAGGGCGTCATCGCCGCTAAGCGTCACATCCACATGACCACCGCCGATGCCGCTGAGATGGGTCTGGTGGACAAGCAGATCGTGTCCGTCAAGATTCCCTCCGCGGGTCGTGAGACCATCTTCGGTGACGTGGTTGTCCGCGTCAACGACAACTTCGCTCTGGCGATGCACATCGACACCGACGAGTCCAACGCCGCCTGCGCCGGCACCGTTGGCGAGATCATTAAGTAAGAGATTTCAACCGGGAAAAAGCCGCTATCCATCCGGATAGCGGCTTTTCTTTTGGTGATATTGCGGTATAATGACACCGAATGGTTGGGCAAAACGCCGTTTTTGTCGCAATGGGTTGCATTTGGGAGTAAAAGGCGGTACAATGAAGTCATTGACGAAAGAAAGGGTGTTTTTTATGGCGTTTTGTATGCAGTGCGGCACACAGATGGAAGGGTCGGTTTGTCCTGCTTGCGGCGCAGGTGACGAGTCGACGCAGGTTGTTCCGTTGGCACAGGTTGCTGAACAGGCACCGCCGCCTCCGCCCCAACCCCAGCCCCCGGTTTACACACCCCCTCAGTATGCCTCTGCACCTCCCCAGTATCCCCCGTATCCGCAGTATCCCCCGTATCCGGTCGCGTACTATCCCCAGCCGGAAGAGGAAGATGACGATGATGCTGTGGTGTCGGTTGGTGCATGGATCGGTCGTGGGCTCTTTATGCTGATTCCCGTTGCCGGACCCTTGGTGTATTTCATTTTGCTGTTTGTGTGGGCAGGCGACGAATCCCGCGAGGAGTCCTCCCGTAACTGGGCTAAGGCACAGCTGTGGGTGTTGCTGTTCCTCGTTTTGTTGTCGCTGATTACCATGCTTCTGCTTGTATTGGTATAATTAAAAGCACCGCTACCTGCGTGTAGCGGTGCTTTTTTGTTGTGTTTTACAGCATCACAATGCCGTGTTTTTCGCACGCGGTCACCATATCCTGGGGCCAAACGGAAACCTGCACCTCGCCGATGTGTACTTTTTCCAGCATCAGCATGCACAGACGGCTCTGACCGATACCGCCGCCGATGGTCAGCGGCAGGGTGCCGTCGGCAATACCCTGATGATAGGCGTACTGCATGCGGTCCTCGGCGTTTGCGGCTTTCAGCTGGCGCGCCAGCGCGTCGGCGTCCACGCGGATACCCATACTGCTAATCTCCAGCGCGTGACCCAGCACGTTGTTCCACAGTAGCAGATCTCCGTTGAGCGTCCAGTCGTCATAGTCGGGGGAGCGGCTGTCGTGGGGTTCGCCGTTTGCCAGCTTGTCGCCGATGCCCATCAGGAATACCGTCTTGTACTCGCGGGTGATGGCGTCCTCCCGCTCCTTGCCCGACAGGTCGGGATAGCGGTCAGCCAGCTCTTGGGCGGTGATGAAGGTCACCTCTTCGCAGATTTCGGCGGTGAGCAGAGGGTATTTCTGCTGCAACAGCTTGTTGGTGTCGGCGATCGCCTTGACGATGCGGCGCACCGTCTTTTGCAGATATTCCACGTTGCGGCGGTCGGCGGTGATCACTGCCTCCCAGTCCCACTGGTCCACAAAGATGGAGTGGGTATTATCCATGTTGTCGTCGCGGCGGATGGCGTTCATATCGGTGTAGATGCCCTCGCCGGGGCGGTAGCCGTAGCGCCCCAGCGCCACACGCTTCCATTTTGCCAGCGACTGCACCACCTCGGCGTGAGCTTCGTCCAACTCCTTGACCGAGAAGGACACCTTACGCTCCACACCCGACAGGTCGTCATTGATACCGCTGGCGGCAGGCACCAGCACAGGGGCGGTGACGCGCTCTAAGTGTAATCCCTGCGCCAACAGCACCTGAAAGGTGTCTTTGATCACCTTGATGGCCTGCTGGGTCTCCCGCAGGGACAGTTTGGAACGATAGCCGTCCACGTATTGCGTTTGGGACATAAATATCACCTCAGAATCGGTAGAAAGCAAGCGGTAGACAAAGGGCCCCCTTGCCTAAAGGGGGCTGTCTGCGTAGCAGACTGGGGGATTCAAACCGCTTTGCGGTTTGCTGTGCTTCGCACAGTATCCCTCCGTCTTTTCGCCTGCGGCGAAAATCCACCTCCCTTTAGGCAAGGGAGGCTTTCTCTATTTTAGTTTCTGCTAATCTTATCGAATGGAACCCACGGTACGGGGGAACAGCTGGGCGTCACGGATGTTGGCCACGCCGGTGACGTACATCAGGATGCGCTCAAAGCCCAGACCGAAGCCGGAGTGGGGCACAGAGCCAAAGCGGCGCAGGTCGATGTAGTCCTGATACTCCTCCAGACCCATGCCACGCTCCTGCATGGCGGCCAGCAGCTTGTCCAGGTCGGCCTCACGCTCGGAGCAGCCGATGATCTCGCCCACGCCGGGCACCAGCAGGTCGGTGGCGGCCACCGTCTTGCCGTCGGGATTTTGCTTCATATAGAAGGACTTGATGTCCTTGGGATAGTTGGTGACGAACACCGGCTTCTTGTAGATGACCTCGGTGATGTAGCGCTCGTGCTCGGTCTGCAGGTCGCAGCCCCAGTCCACGGGATACTTAAACTCCACGTCCGCCTTCTTCAGCAGCTCGATGGCGTCGGTGTAGTCCAGCACCACAAAGTCGCTGTCCACCACGCCCTGCAGTTTCTCGATGAGCCCTTTCTCGAAGAATTTGTCGAAGAACTCCAGCTCGGCGGGGCACTTCTCCATCACGTCGGAGATGATGTACTTGATCATCTCGGTGGCGATCTCGATGATATCGGGCAGCTCGGCAAAGGCCACCTCCGGCTCCACGTGCCAGAACTCGGCCACGTGGCGGGGGGTGTTGGAGTTTTCCGCACGGAAGGAGGGGCCAAAGGTGTAGATCTTACCAAAGGCCATGGCCGCCATCTCGCCCTCCAGCTGACCGGACACGGACAAGCCGGCGCGGCGACCGAAGAAATCGTCGGCGTAATACTCCTCGGCGGACTTATACTGGTCGGACCAGCCGATGGTGGTCACCTTGAACATCTCGCCGGCACCCTCGCAGTCGCTGGCGGTGATGAGGGGGGTGTTCACATAGACGTAGTGACGCTCCTGGAAATAGCGGTGGATGGCGGCGGCCATCACGCTACGTACACGGAAAATGGCATTGAACGTATTGGTGCGCACGCGTAGATGGGGGATGGTGCGCAGGAATTCCAGAGTGCAGCGCTTCTTCTGCAGGGGATACTCGCCGGGGCAAGCACCCAGCACCTGGATGGCGGTGGCGTTGACCTCCACGCCGTTGCGCTCGCTGGCGACCAGCACGCCCTCCACCTTCAGGGAGGTGCCCAGGGGCATATAGGCGCCTACGTCACCCAGCGCCTCCTTGTCCAGCACGATCTGCAGGTGCTTGAGGGAAGTGCCGTCGTTCATCTCAATGAAGGCGACGGTCTTGCTGTCACGGCTGGTGCGCACCCAACCGCAGACGGTCACGTTCTGACCGATATAGGCGGGGTCGTTGTACAGGGATACGATGTCGATGTGTTTCATA
>JAZNED010000015.1:0-14963 GCA_045588425.1 Acutalibacteraceae bacterium | reverse complement strand
ACGCCGAGCTGGTGGGCGAGTTTGGCATCCGTCAGGCTCCCACGCTGATCGTGGTGTCCGGCGACGCCTACGACAAGTTTGTCGGCGTGTCCGAGATCAAGGGCTACATCCAGTCTAAGTAATTGAGCGCAAGGTGGGTGGTTCTCCACCCACCTTGTTTTTGGTTCTGTATTGTTATGGTAAAAAGGCTCCCTCCCCGAGGGAGCTGGCATGGCGATAGCCGTGACTGAGGGAGTTGCCACCGCAAAGTGGCGAAAGAAGAACTCCCTGCGTCTTTCGCCTACGGCGAAATCCACCTCCCTCAAGAGGGAGGCTAATGAACAGTGAGGTACACACTATGTATGACATTATCATCGTCGGCGCGGGTCCTGCGGGTCTCACCGCCGCTATCTATGCCCGCCGCGCCGAAAAGAGCGTCCTGCTCATCGAAAAGGGCGCCTTCGGCGGTCAGATCACCTTCTCTCCCAAAGTGGAGAATTACCCCGGTTTTGCCTCTCTCAGCGGCACCGAGCTGGCGGACCACTTCGTGGAGCAGGCGTTAGGTCTCGGCGCCGACGTGGAGATCGAAACCGTTACCGCCATTGAGGACTGCGGCAACCATAAGGTGGTGCGTACCGAGGACGGCAACACCTATGAGGGCAAGGCGGTGATTATTGCCGCCGGTGCCAAGCATCGTCACTTAGGGTTACCCAATGAGGACATCCATCTGGGCGAGGGCATCTCCTTCTGCGCCGTCTGCGACGGTGCGTTCTATAAGGGCAAGACGGTGGCGCTGGTGGGTGGCGGCAACTCCGCCCTGCAGGAGGCGATTCTCTTGTCCGAAGGCTGTGAAAAGGTGTACGTGGTGCAGAATCTGGATTTCCTCACCGGTGAGCAGGCTCTGCAGGACATCCTCCAAAAGCGCACAAACGTGGAGGTCATCCTCGGCACGGTGGTGGAGGCTCTCCCTGCCGCCGCCCCCTTGCGTAGCGTCACCCTGCGCCGCGTGGCGGACGGTCACACCTACGACCTGGCCATCGACGGCCTGTTCGTCGCCATCGGCTTAGAGCCGGAGAACACCCCCTTCGCCAATCTGGCGGCGCTGGACGAGCGTGGCTATATCGACGCGGGGGAGGATTGCCTCACCGCCACACCCGGCGTGTTTGTGGCGGGCGACTGCCGCCGCAAGGCGGTGCGTCAGGTCACCACCGCCACCGGTGACGGCGCTGTGGCCGCCATCGCCGCCTGCCGTTACATCGACAGCCTGTAATAGTCAACGTAAAATATACAAAAAGTAAAACGCCTGTGGTGTCCCACAGGCGGTTTTTGCCTCTTTTTCAGGAATTTGGGTGGCTTTGGGCGAATGAAACTTTCCCCCAATCTATTGCATACGGATGAAAAGTGTGCTATAATACTCTAAATATATCGCTTTAAACAAGTAAAACCCCGGTTTTCCAAGAAATGAGGTATCCCTATGAAACGTTCTTATTCTGAAATCACGCCGTATATCGCCCAGTTGGCCCAGTCTTCCGTGGAGCGCAACGCCATCGTGCCGGATATGTACGACGAGCACCACGTCTATCGTGGTCTGCGCGACCGCCAAGGCCGTGGCGTGGTGACCGGTCTGACCGAGATCTCCACCATCAACGCTCAGCGCATGGGGGAGGATGGCGAATTGCATTCTATCCCCGGTGAATTGTTCTATCGTGGTTATAACGTCAAGGATTTGGTGAATGGTTTTCAGCGTGACAACCGTTTTGGTTTCGAGGAGATCATTTATCTGCTTCTCTTCTCCGAACTCCCCGACGAGGGCGAGCTGTTCCGTTTCCGCCGCGAGCTGTCCAATTGCCGCAGTCTGCCCACCTCCTTTGTCCGCGATATGATTCTCAAGGCCCCCGGTCGCGATATGATGAACATTCTCTCTCGTTGCGTGCTGGCGCTGTATGCCTATGATGAGAACCCCGATGACATTTCGGTGGCTAACGTCCTGCGTCAGAGTCTGCAGCTGATTTCTGTGTTTCCCATGCTGGCGGTGTACAGCTATCAGTCCTATCAGCACTATCATCAGGACAAGAGTTTGTTTATCCATCTGCCTCGTCCCGAGTATTCCACTGCCGAGAATCTGTTGCATCTCTTGCGTGAGGATAGCCAGTTCTCTCCCTTGGAGGCGAAGATTCTGGATCTGGCGTTGGTACTGCACGCCGAGCACGGCGGCGGTAACAACTCCACCTTCACCACCCACGTGGTCACCTCCTCCGGCACCGACACCTACTCTTCGGTGGCGGCGGCACTGGGTAGCCTGAAGGGTCCCCGCCACGGCGGCGCCAACATCAAGGTGGTGCGGATGTTTGACGACATGAAGGCCACCATCGACACCTCCGACGATGCCCAGATTCGTGACTATCTGGCCCGTCTGCTGGATAAGAACGCCTTTGACCGTGCGGGCCTCATCTATGGTATGGGTCACGCCGTGTATTCCCTGTCCGACCCCCGTAGCGAGGTGCTCAAGGAGTATGCCAAGCAGTTGGCAGAGGAAAAGGGCTTCCAGGAGGAGTACGCACTGTACGACAAGGTGGCGAAACTGGCTCCCGAGATGATTGCCGAAAAGCGTCAGGTGTTCAAGGGCGTGTCCCCCAACGTGGATTTTTATTCCGGCTTGATTTACCGTATGTTGGGTTTGCCCTGCGAGCTGTTCACCCCCCTCTTTGCCGTGTCCCGTATCGCCGGCTGGTCTGCCCACCGCATCGAGGAGATTCAGAACGCCGGCAAGATCATCCGTCCCGCCTATATCTCCGTCAAGGACAATCGGGAGTATATTCCCATGGCCGATCGTCTGGTGGAGTAAGAATAAGCCCAAGTGTCCGAAAGGACACTTGGGCAGTTTTATTCGCCTTACGGCGAGTGATATTGCGACGCAGTGATATTTGTCTTGCGACAAGTGATATTGCCTGCGGCAGTTTAGCGACAAAAAACCGCTGTCCGATACGGACAGCGGTTTTTTATTTGTGCAGGGATTCTGAATCAGCATAAGCCTCCCTTGCCTAAAGGGAGGTGGCACGGCGTAGCCGTGACGGAGGGATAATCGCCCGTAGGGCGATATGCCGCAAAGCGGCATAGAATCCCCCAGTCAGCCTAACGGCTGACAGCCCCCTTTAGGCAAGGGGGCCATTGTTACACCTCACACCATTTTCTCTTGCTTGACCTTTTTGTCAATCACGTGGCGGGAGGCCAACTCGCGGTGAATATCCTCCAGCGAAATGCCCATCTCCACCATCAGCACCATCACGTGGTAGCACAGATCAGCGATTTCATACACCGTCTCTGCCTTATCATTACTCTTGGCGCCGATGATGACCTCGGTGCATTCCTCGCCGACTTTCTTCAGAATCTTATCCAGACCTTTTTCAAATAGATAGGTGGTGTAACTACCTTCTTTGGGGTTGGTTTTACGCCCCTGCAGCATTTCCATCAGGCTCTCCAGAGAGAATGCGTGACGTTCCTCGCTCTCCCACACAGGATTGTGGAAGCAGCTCTCCTCGCCCTTGTGGCAGGCAGGACCGTCCTTCTCCACCAGCACGGTCAGGGCATCCCCATCGCAGTCGGCGGTAATGGACACGATGTGCTGGTAGTTGCCGCTGGTCTCGCCCTTAAGCCACAGCTCGTCGCGGGAACGGCTCCAGAAGCAGGTGAGGCCCTTCTCCATAGAGATCTGCAGACTCTCCTTATTCATATAGGCCACGGTCAGCACCTCTTTGGTGATGGCGTCCACCACCACCGCGGGGATGAGACCCTTTTCGTCAAATTTTAAGGTATTGATATCCATCATAGCGCATTCTCCTTTACAATCTCGTGGGGATGCCTGCGGCGGCCATCTGCCGCTTCAGGTCACGGATGGACACCTCGCCAAAGTGGAAGATGGAGGCGGCAAGGCCGGCATCCACACCCGGCAGGGTGTTAAACAGGGTCAGGAAATGGTCGATATTGCCCGCACCGCCCGATGCGATGACGGGGACGCTCACCACGTCGCACACCGCTTTTAGCAGCGGCATATCAAAGCCGTTTTTCACGCCGTCGGTGTCGATGGAGTTGACCACGATTTCGCCGGCGCCGTTTTCCGCACAGCGGCGAATCCACTCGATAGCCTCCATGCCGGTGTTCTCACGTCCACCCTTGGCGAACACACGCCACACGCCGTGTACCATCTTCACGTCTACCGACAGCACCACGCACTGGGCGCCGTAGCGCTGGGCGGCTTCGCGAACCAGGTCGGGATTGCGGATGGCGCCGGAGTTGACGCTGACCTTGTCGGCACCGCAGCCCAGCACCCGTTCAAAGTCGGCTACGGTGTTGATACCGCCGCCCACCGTCAGGGGGATAAACACGTTTTGCGCCGTCTGCCGCAGAATGTCGGTGAAGAGCTGTCGTCCCTCGGCGGAGGCGGTGATGTCGTAAAACACCAGCTCGTCCGCACCGTTGTCGCTGTAGAATTTCGCCAATTCCACGGGGGAGTTGACGTCGCACAGCCCCTCAAAATTCACACCCTTGACCACACGCCCGTCACGGACGTCCAGACAGGGGATAATTCTCTTTGTTATCATACTTGCACTTCCTCACACGCCGTTTTGAGATCAATGGCGCCGATGTAATAGGCCTTGCCGATGATGGCACCGTATAGGTTGGCATCCGCCAGTCGTCTCACGTCCTCCATGGAGGATACACCGCCCGACGCCACAAACTGCAGGGCGGGAAAAGCCGCCTGCAGGTCGCCGTACAGGGCGTGGTTGGTGCCCCGCATAGCGCCGTCCTTGGAGATATCGGTGACGATAAGGGTCTTGACGCCGATGTCCGCCATCTGACGGCAGAAGGTGTGGGCGTCCAGAGTGGATTTTTCTGTCCATCCCTTCACCGCCACGTAGCCGTCCTTCAGGTCCACACCCACCGCGATTTTTTCGCCGTAGGCGGCTACCGCCTCGCGGACGAAATCGGGATTTTCCACCGCGGCGGTGCCGAGGATGACCCGGTCAAGACCGGCGTCGATGTAGGCTTTCACTACGTCCATGTTCCGCACGCCGCCGCCGATCTCACAGAAGAGACCGCTTTCCTGCTTGATCCGCACCACGGTGGCGAGGTTGGGGGTGGTGCCGCTCTTGGCACCCTCCAAATCCACGATGTGAATGTGTTTTGCCCCGGCGGCGGCAAAGGCTTTGCCCACCTCGGCGGGGTTTTCGTTATATACCGTCAGTTGGTTATAGTCGCCCTTATACAGGCGCACCGCCTTGCCCTCATAGAGGTCGATGGCAGGGAAGAGTAGCATAGAAAATCACCTTATTCTTCAACAATAGGGGTCACGATGGGTTTACCCTCGGCATCCACCAGCACGGTGAGACCACCGCTGTAGCCGCTGTTGGCGTAGAGATAGTTGACGCCGGTCATGCGGTCCACCAGCACGTAGGTGCCGATGGAGAATCCGCTTTGCTTTTCGATAACGATAAAGCGTTTATCTGTTTTTGCCATAATGATGTCACCTTACAGTTCGCAAAATGCTTTCAAGATGGACAGGCCCACCGTGCCGCTCTTTTCAGGGTGGAACTGACAGCCGCAGACATTGCCCTGTGCCACCGCGGCGGTGATGGGTGCGCCGTATTCGGTGGTGGCGATGACCGCGTTGGGGCAGTCGGCGGCGTAGAAGGAGTGGACGAAATAGACACAGTCGCCCTCTAATACGTATTTGAGCAGGGGATGGCTCTTTTGCAGATTCAGGGCGTTCCATCCGATGTGGGGCACTTTATAGTCGGCGGGTGCCACGTCACGGATGGGGCGTACCGCACCTTTAATCAGTCCTAATCCCTCGTACTCGCCGAATTCATAGCTCTTTTCAAACAGCAGTTGCATACCCAGGCAAATGCCCATCACGGGCTTGCCGGATGCGGCCTGCTCGCGGACGAGGTCGCCCATACCGGTTTCGCGGAGTTTTTGTGCGGCATCGCGATAGGCGCCCACGCCGGGGAGCAGAATGCGGTCGGCGGCACGGATGACGTCGGGGTCGGAGGTGACCACCGCCTCAGCGCCGATGGCGGCGAAGGAACTCTTTACGGAAAAGAGGTTGCCCACGCCGTAATCAATAATAGCAATCATTGCAGCACCCCCTTGGTGGAGGGAATGGCGTCGGCAAACCGCGCGTCGATGGCCACGGCGTCCCGCAGACTGCGGGCAACGGATTTGAACGCACCCTCGATGATGTGGTGGCTGTTGGTGCCGGCGATCTTGCGGATATGCAAGGTCGCTCCCGCGTTGCGCACAAAGCCCAGCCAGAACTCCTGCACTAGCTCGGTGTCGAACGCCCCCACCTGTTTCGTGGGGATGGCCAGGTCGTAGCTCAGCCCTTCCTCGATACACACCTTCTCGTCGGGGATGGGCAGGTCATAGCCGAGAAAATCCCGACCGGACAGATCCACCGCCGAGAGGATGAGGCTCTCGTCCATGGGCAACACGCAACTGCCGTAGCGCGTGACACCCTTTTTATCGCCCAGCGCCTGAGCGAAAGCCATGCCGAGGGCAATGCCGATGTCCTCCACCGTGTGATGGTCGTCCACGTAGGTGTCCCCCACGCAGGCGAGGGTCAGGTCAAAGCCACCGTGCTTGGCAAACAAGGTCAGCATGTGATCCAGAAAACCACAGCCGCTGTTGATTTGAGATTTTCCCGCACCGTCTAAGTTGAGACAGAGCGAAATATCGGTTTCTGCCGTTTTACGGGCAATGGTGACGCTTCGCATAAGGTCACTCCTCCAAAATTTCCTTGATGGCGGTCAGCAGAGCGTCCATTTGCTCCCGACTGCCGACAGTGATTCGATTATACTCTTTTAGCCGCGGTTTGTCAAAGTGTCTGACTAAAATCCCTTTGTTTTTCAGCCGCAGATACAATTCTTTGCCGCCAATTTTGTCGGTGGTGGCAAAGACGAAGTTAGCCGCCGACGGCAGCACGGTAAAGCCCATTTTTTTAAGCTCCGCCACGGTATAGGCGCGGTTCTCGATGATGGTTTGGCAGTTGCGACGGGTTTCCTCTTCGTCTGCCAACTGGCCGAGACCCGCCGCCATGGTCAGGCGGTTGATGTTGTAGGGGTTGGTGGAGTACCGCAGGGTTTCCAAGTCTTGAATAAGAGCGGGGCAGGCAAAGCCGAAGCCCAGTCGCGCACCTGCCATAGAGCGGGATTTGGAGAACGTCCCCGTCACCAGGAGGTTGTCGTACTTGCGCACAAGCGGCGCACAGCTCTCGCCGCCAAAGTCCACGTACGCCTCGTCCACCACCACCACGCGGTCGGGGTTGGAGGCGACGATTTCCTCAATCTGAGCCACCGTCAAGGGGATACCGGTAGGTGCGTTGGGATTGGCGATAAACACCGTCTCTTTACGCCCCTTGTAGTCCGCGATGTCGATGGTAAAATCCGCTTTTAGCGGAATTTCCTCACAGGGGATGCGGTACAGGTCGGCAAACACGCGGTAAAACCCGTAGGTGATGTCGGGGAAGATGGCGCCGTTATCACAGAATGCCATAAAGGCGAAATTTAGCACCTCATCCGAACCGTTGGTGACAATCACCTCATCCGCGGTTAGCCCATACAGCCCACCCAATTTCTCCCGTATGGCACGGCAGGTGGGGTCGGGGTAGAGTTGCAGGTTCTGTGCCGCCGTTGCCGCTGCCGCCTGCGCCTTAGCCGAGGGAGGAAAAGGGCTTTCGTTGGTATTCAGTTTCACATATTGCTTATCTTGCGGTTGCTCACCGGGGGTATAGGGGGTGAGCGCCGCAAAGTTTTTGCTAAAAAATCGGCTCATTATGGATCGACCTCTAATCGAATGACTGCACTCTTGGCGTGGGCGGTGAGACCCTCTTTTTCGGCAAAGAGGGCTACGTCATAGGCCACCTTGGCCAGTGCGTCGCGGGTGAAATAGCTGTACTGGGTTTTCTTGACGAAATCGTCCACCGACAGGGGGCTGGAGAATTTCGCCGTGCCGCCCGTCGGCAGGGTGTGGTTGGGACCGGCCAGATAGTCGCCCAGCGCCTCGGGGGTGTTACGCCCCATGAAGATGGAGCCGGCGTGACGGATGGCATCCAGATAATCGAAGGGATTGTCTACGCAGAGTTCCAGGTGTTCGGGCGCCAGCTCATTGGCGATGTCGATGGCGGCCATCAGGGTGTCTGCCACGATGATCTTGCCGTTGCGGTCAATGCTCTCGCGGGCAATGTCTGCGCGGGAGAGGAGAGGAATCTGCAACTCCAGTTCGCCCTGCACCGCCACCGCCAAATCGGCGCTGTCGGTGACCAGCACGGCGCTGGCGAGACGGTCGTGCTCTGCCTGAGAGAGCAGGTCGGCGGCTACGCAACGGGGGTCGGATTTGCCGTCGGCAACGATGAGAATCTCGCTGGGGCCGGCGATCATATCGATGGACACCACGCCGAACACCTGCTTTTTGGCCTCTGCCACAAAGGCGTTGCCGGGACCCACGATCTTGTCCACTTTGGGCACGCTCTCGGTGCCGTAGGCCAGAGCTGCCACCGCCTGCGCACCGCCCAATTTAAAGATCTTGTCCACGCCTGCCACGGATGCGGCGGCGAGGATGGCGGGGTTGACTTTACCATCCGCAGAGGGCGGGGTCACCATCACCACTTCGGGTACGCCCGCGATCTTGGCGGGGATGGCGTCCATCAGCACGGTGGAGGGGTAGGCGGCGGTGCCACCGGGCACGTACAGACCGGCTCTGTCCACGGGGATTACCTTCTGACCCATGACGATACCGGGCTTATTATTGAGGATAAAGGACTGGCGCACCTGCTGGCTGTGGAACTGGCGGATGTTCTCCGCCGCCTCTTCTAAAATCTCGATAAATTTCGGCTCCACCGCGGCACGAGCCTCGGCGATCTCCTCGGCAGTTACCAACAGAGTGTCCAGTTTGGCTTTATCAAACTTTTCGCAGTATTCGTACAGCGCGGCGTCGCCACGCTGGCGCACATTGGCGATGATGTCTGCCACGATACCCGCCACGTCCACCGTGGGCACCACACGGGCGAAGATGTCTTCGCTGGGTACCTCGCCGTATTTCAGAATTTGTATCATTGGTTATCCCTCCATTTGGATAATAGCCAAAGCAGTGAAACCCGAACCGGATTTTGTGATACGGATTTTCTGCTGAGGCATCGTTAAAATGCTCGTGAATACATACAGTATTCACTGTGCTTTTGCCTTGCTCATCAAAAAATCCGTTGGTCACAAAATTCTTCGACCTTATCAGGCCGATTCGGATTTCAATGCATTTGGCTGAGCAATTTCTCGATAGCCTCGTTCTTAAACTTGAACGAAGACGTGTTGGCGATCAGTCGTGCGCTGATGGGCACGATGGTCTCGATAACCTCCAGGTCATTCTCTTTCAGGGTCGTACCGGTCTCTACGATATCCACAATCACGTCGGACAACCCCAGGATGGGAGCAATCTCAATGGAGCCGTTGAGGTGGATGATGTCGATATCTCTGCCCTTGCCGGCATAGAAGTCGCGGGCGATGCGAGAGAATTTGGTGGCTACCCGCAGGGTGCGGGTGGGATCGTCGCGGAAGGTCTTTTGCGCCGCCACCGCCATACGGCATTTGCCGATGTCCAAATCCATCAGCTCGTACACCTTCGGGCGGTATTCCAACAGAATATCCTTACCCGCCACGCCGATGTCGGCGGCACCGCGCTCTACGTAGATGGCCACGTCGGAGGGTTTCACCCAGAAATAGCGGACGCCCACTTCCTCATTTTCAAAGATGAGCTTGCGGTTTTGCTCCTCGATGGAGGGGCAGGGGAACCCCGCCGCCTTAAACATGGCGTATACCTTTTCGCCCAGTCTGCCTTTCGGCAGGGCGATATTCAGCATTTCTTTCATACGGGTTTCACCTCCCCATTCTCAAAACGGACCACCTGCCGATAGGTCAGCTTGGCAGGAATTTCCTTTTGCAGCATCACGCTGCCGTCCTTGCGCAGGGTGTCGGCGGCAGCGTACAAGCTCATCAGGTCGCACCCTTCGTGATACAGCAGCAGGGTGTCCACGTCGTACTCTCTTGCCGCCTCCGGCATCCGACCCAGGCGGTCGAGGTAGACGGCGAAGCCCACCGCGCCGCCGCGGCGACCCATCTGCCGCATCAGGCGGTCGTATTGACCGCCGGACAGCACGCTGTCGGGTACACCCTCGGCAAAGCCGCGGAACACGATGCCGTTGTAGTAGCTGCCCTCGTCCACTACCGAGAAGTCGATGCGCAGCATGTCGCCGTAGCCGCCGGCCAGTAGCGCCATGGTCAGCTCTTCCAGTGCTGCCACCGCCTCGGTATCACCGATCAGGGTTTTCAGCGCAGGAATCACCTTGGTCGGTGCGCCATACAGGCCAACCAGCTTCTGCAACGTGTCGGCCACGTCCTCCGTCACACCGTATTCGGCACACACCGCCTTCAGCTCGTGAGCGTTCTTCTCGCCGATGCAATGGCAGACCGCTCGTCTGCCCTCGGCCGAGAGGTTGGTCAGCAGGCTGTCGATCACGCCTAAATGGGACACGTCCAGAACCGCCTTGGCGGCGATACAGCGTAAACTCTCGGCGGCGAGGCGCAACACCTCGTACACACAGCCGTCGTCGATGTCGCCCATACACTCCAAACCCGTCTGCAGAATCTCCTTAAAGCAGTGGGCATCCTCGGATACGCGATAGACGTTTTCGTTGTAGTACACCTTCTGTACACAGCCGGCTTCGTCGCGGCTGTTCTTGATGATGGAGAGGGTGACGTCCGGCTTAAGAGCCATCAGCTTGCCATCGGTGTCGGTAAAGGTGATGATGCCGTCGGAGATGAGGAACTCTTTGTTGCGCACGTAAAGGTCGTATTCCTCAAATTTACTCATCTTATAGGGGGCATAGCCGTAGCCCTCATACAGCCCACGCAGGGTAAAGACTGCCTGCTCCTCACGGCGCAGGGTGCAGTTAAACGCGCTCATTTCGATTCCTCCTTCAGACGGTCGATGGTCATGCGATAGCCGCCGGAGCCGTAGTTTAGGCAGCGGCTGACGCGGCTGATGGTGGCGGTGGAGATGCCCACCTGCTCGCCGATTTGCTGATAGCCGGCACCCTCATCCAGCAGGATGGCGGCATCCAGTCGCTGTGCCATATCCTGCACTTCCTTGATGGTGCAGATATCCTCAAAGAATTTGTGACATTCCTCCATGTTTTTCAGTTGCAAGATCGCTGCAAACAGACGATCGATGGAGGGGGTATTAAACGGGGCCATAGGGCACGCTCCTTTCGCCGCAGGCGGCACAAAGTTTTCTTGACTTTGTCATTTTATCACTTTATCACGATAAAGTCAAGAAGTAATTTAATAGTTTTTACCTATAAAAAAAGAACCGCCGACAGTAGTCGACGGTTCTTTGTGCTTATTCTTGCTCGCCAATGATGGTGACCAGTTCTTTTTGCATGCGTTTTTCATTAAAGGTAGCATAGCGCACGTGTAGGCGATCCCCTTCGTGGAGGGTTTTTCCGCCCAACGCGCGCTTTTTGTCCACCGACAGCACAAACAGCCCATCCGGCCAAAAGATGTCACGGATCTCCTTGCCTACGGCAAAGGAGTGGGGTTGTACTGTCACGATGATATCGCCGATGGTGCGGGAGCGATCTTTGCGAACCTGCTCCATGCGGCTGTCCAACACGCGGTCATTGACCGACACCGCGTTAAACAGTTCGGCGGTGCCATAGGCTACGGCAGTCACCAATAGAATAGGTAAGATGAGTTCATAGGCAGACAGCGCCTCCACCGCAAACGCTACAGCGGTCAACGGCATCTTCATCATGCCCGCGATGCAGGCGGTGATACCCAACACCAGAATGACGGGATAATAGGAGGTGTCCATTCCCAATGCCGTCACACCCTCGGCAAAGAGGGCAGAGATCAGCGCGCCGATGGCCAATATGGGGAGGAAAATACCGCCGGTGAGGTTGGTGACGTTGGCACCCACCGTCAGGGTGGTGCGTACCAAGAGCAGTGCCAGCAGCACCAGCACCGTCTCGCCATCAAAGAGGGAGAGGATTAAATCATGACCGGTAGAAATATAGGAATAGGACACCAAACCCATGCCCAACGTGAGCAACAGAATGACCAAGATTTTGGACCAGTCCGGCACCTTGGCCAGTTTGTCGTTGAGGAGATGTGCCATCCCGCGGTAGAAGTAAAGGAATCCCACCGCAAACAGACCCATAATCACGCCGACAGCCAAAGGGATCCAGCATTCCTCCACCGTCAGTGGAGGCAGCTGCATAGGATCAAACAGGGTGCTGGAAACCCCCAACAGCGGGGAAAGCAGATCGCTGACCAGGCGGGAGGTGCCGACAGCGGCGGTAGCGACCAGTAGAAGCAGGGGAGAAACACGGTGATGAGCGTCCTCCACCGCAAAGAGAATACCGGACAGCGGCGCACCGGTGGCGGTGGCAAAGCCGGCGCAGGCACCGCCGGTCATGCCGTAGCGGCTCCATCCGTTTCCGTGTCGCCCCAACAGTTTGCTGCACCCCTTACCCAGGGCAGTGCCAAGTTGCACTGAGGGACCCTCGTTGCCCAGTGGCACGCCCACCAAAAAGGTGGTCAGCGACAGGGTGAAGATACCGAGGGCGTTGCGCAACCACCGAAAGGAGAGCCAGCCGCGCAGAATGGCGATGGCGGTGGGGATGCCGCCGCCACGTAGGTGGGTGGTACGGCGGTAGATGTGCGCCAGCAGTGCCGCCAAGCCGCCCAACGCCACTGTCGCGGCGAGAATCCACAACGGATTGTGACGCAAAATATCGTAGCCGGACTCCGAAAGATGGATGATCTGCTTGGCGCAGAATTTATATAGGGTGATCACCGCGCCGGTCACGAGGCCGGCCACACCGCCCAGCAGTAAACCGGCGCCGATGTGTTTCGCCATAAGAAGTTTTTTCACCGAACAAGCCTTCTTTCAAAACGGATGATGGATTGGCTTTTATTATAGCACTTTCTTCGACCCGATGCAATAAAAAAGCCGACGGAGATGTATCCGTCGGTTTTTAGAGAGGGTGCTTATTTTTTCTTGCCTGAGAAAAGGCCCAGCACGATGGCGGCAACGAACGCTACGCCGAGGATGACTAAGACGATGGCGTTTTTCTGCGGGGAGTCGTCACCGGTGGCGGGGGAGAGAGCAAAGAGGGGGAGTAGGTTCATAGTAAAACTTCCTTTCTGT
The DNA here is from genome assembly GCA_045588425.1 of Acutalibacteraceae bacterium. Taxonomy (GTDB): domain Bacteria; phylum Bacillota; class Clostridia; order Oscillospirales; family Acutalibacteraceae; genus UBA5905. Next base: position 1,727 of record JAZNED010000015.1, on the reverse strand, counting down.
TACAGACCGTGGGCGGTCATATACGCCGTCACATCCACCACGGAGTTTTCCCGGCGGGATTGTTCCGCCGCAAAGCCGATGAGGTGGTTTTGCGCCGAGATGCCGATGTCGGCGGCGCAGAAGCCGTGGTAGTCGTCGCTGAGGTAGTCGTACAGCTCCCACACGATGCCCGCGTCGCCGCCGCCGTGACCCGACGTGATGCTCTCGTCCACCAGGTCGGTGGAGAGGCGGCGGTATTGGCGGTCGGCAAAGGTGAAGAGGGTCAGCTCCGACCCGTCGGCGTTGCCGAAGAGTTCTCCTTTGGTGCCGAACAGGCGGATGTACCGCCCGCCGCAGTTAAAGGCGTTCATGGAGAGGGACACGGTGGCACCGCCCGCAAACTCCATATTCACCACCTGATGATCCACCACGTCGTTGTTGGCGTGGTAGACGCACAGACCGTAGTCGGTGGTGCGCAGGGCGGTCAGCACCTCCTCGTCGGTGGGGATGTTGTCCTTGGCGATGTCCTTGGTGCAGGCACAGCGGAACCAGTCGTTTTGCTTATCGTCGTAATAGAGCTTCACCGCGTTGTAGGGGCAGGTATCGGCGGCGGGACAGCCGTCGATACCCCGCTCGGGTGCGCCGTCAGGGGCGTTTTGGGCGGTGAAGTGGGTCAGACTGCCGAAGGACTGCACCTTTTTGCAAGGTTTGTCCAGCAGCCATTGGAGGATATCTAAGTCGTGACAGCATTTGGCCAGCAGCATGGGGGTGGATTGCGCCTCGCTGTGCCAGTTGCCGCGGACGTAGCTGTGGCTCTGGTGGACGTTGCCCACCGCCTCCACGGCGATGACCGATTGCACCTCGCCGATGGCACCCTCCATCAGTAGGGTCTTGATTTTCTTATAGAAGGAAGTGTACCGTAGCACGTGGCATACCAGCACCTTGGCGTTGTGCGCTTCGGCGGCCTTGGCGATGTCGGCGCACTCGCGGGCGGTCTGTGCCACAGGCTTTTCCAGTAGGAGGTCATAGCCCAGTGCGATAGCCTGCATAGCGGGATGATAGTGCATCTCGTCGGGGGTGGCGATGACCAGCAGATCTGCCATCTTGGGGCGTGCCATCACGTCCTCCCAGGAGTGGAAGCACATAGACGGATCGAGATTCAGCCGTGTGCGTAACGCCTCGCGGCGGCCTTCGATGGGCTCCGCCACACCCACCACGCGGTATTTGTCGGGGTGCTGTGCCATCAGGTCGGCGTACATACCGCCGCGACACCCTGCCCCGATGATGATCACGGAATAGGTTTTCATAGGAACACCTCCTTTGGCATTATTGTAGCACAACTGTCGCGGTAAAGCAAGAGGGAGATACGTAGGGGCCGATGCCCACATCGGCCCGCAAGGCGAAATTATGTTGTAGGGGCGGGCGTCCTCGACCGCCCGCGGGAAAGCCTTCCCCTTGAGGGGAAGGGGGACCGCCGAATGGCGGTGGATGAGGTGTTGTAAAACTACATGCCGACTTTGTGCTTGCCGTTGGGCTCGAACTGACGCCTCGACTTCGGCTGACGCCGAAGTCGGCAAGTTTTCCTTGGCGGTTTGGACAACCGCCATTTCGCCCGCGGCGAAAGCGGAAAACATTGCCCTAATTCTTATCCGACGTTAATCATGATGTCGTCAAAACAAGATAGAAAAAGACAAAAAAAAAAAACACCCTGTTGGGGGGGGTTTTTTTTTGGGTGCTCCTGGCAGGCT
>JAZNED010000014.1:0-2594 GCA_045588425.1 Acutalibacteraceae bacterium | reverse complement strand
AGAGGGCTGTTTGGCAGATGCGATGGCGGGTGCCGATGTGTTCATCGGCGTGTCTGCGCCGGGCATCGTTACCACCGAGATGGTGGGTTCGATGGCGGCGGGTGCTATCGTATTCCCCATGGCCAATCCTGTGCCGGAGATTATGCCCGACCTTGCCTTGGCGGCGGGTGCTGCGGTGGTAGGTACCGGTCGCTCGGATTATCCTAATCAAATCAACAACGTTTTGGCGTTCCCCGGTATTTTCCGCGGTGCGTTAGATGTGCGTGCTTCGGATATCAACGAGGAGATGAAGTTGGCCGCCAGCCACGCCATCGCCTCCTTGGTGGGGGCGGAGGAACTGACCGCCGATTACATCCTGCCTCGCGCCTTTGATCCTCGCGTCGGTTCTACGGTGGCCGCCGCCGTAGCGGATGCCGCCCGACAGAGCGGTGTTGCCAGAAAGTAATCCCAACATAGAGGAGAATCCTATGGATATTTTTGCTTACGTAATGATCGGTCTTGGTCTGGCAATGGATGCCGCCGCCGTCTCGATGTGCAAGGGCTTGGCGGTCTGTCAGGTGAAACCCAAGCATTGTTTCATCGCCGGTGCCTATTTCGGCATTTTTCAGGGCTTGATGCCCGCCATCGGCTATGCCCTCGGTCGCACTTTCTCCACCCTCATCGCCGACTATGCTTTTTGGGTATCTTTCGCCCTGCTGGTGCTGGTGGGTGGCAATATGCTGCGCGAATCCTTTGATAAGGAGGATGCCTGCGAGTGTGCTTCTTCCTCTTTTGCTTTCCGTGCCATGTTGCCGCTGGCGGTTGCTACCAGCATCGACGCCATGGTCACCGGCGTGTCCTTCTTGGATAAAACCCTGCCCGAACTGTTGGTGGCGGTGACCATCATCGCGGCCATCACCTTTGCCATCTCCGCTGTAGCGGTGTGGCTGGGCAGCAAGGTGGGCGACCGCTACGGCACGTGGGCAGAGCGTGCCGGCGGCATCATCCTGATCCTCATCGGCGTCAAGTTCCTGCTGGACGGCCTGGGCGTACTGAAATAAAACAAAAAGCCACCTGTTTTCAGGTGGCTTTTACTTTTTATTTTCGATTCCTAAAATGTAATCGGTGGTGGTGTGGTACAACTTCGCCAAGCGAATGAGCACGTCGGTGGGCACGTCCCGCAATCCCCGCTCATAGCGACTGTATTGGGGCTGTTTCATCTGCAAATAGTCCGCCACCTGCTCCTGCGTCAGGTCGTGATCCTCCCGCAGGTCTCGCAATCGAGGATAATAGTTGTCCACATCGTCACCTCCATAACCATTTGGTATTGACAATGTACCACAATTCGTGGTAGAATGTTGTAAAATATAACCGTACGGTTATAAATAGGAGGAGTAAATATGGCAAATTTGACTAGAGACCAGCAGTTAGACACGTTATGCAAAATGTTGGAGCTGCAAAATGAGATGAATACGCTTGCCGCTCAAAATGTATCGCTTAAGTTAGAAATGGAAGATACTTCTCGTGTGGACGAGGATGATTATTCTTGGGATAACAAAAAGCGTTTGGATGTCGAAATTAGCCAAGAGAGAAAGCGTGTTAAAGATGGTTGGAGTTTTTGGAAGACCGTTTTAATCATTTTCGGTATTTATTTGGCACTGTATGTTGCATTTACTTATGCGGGTTTGTTTAAAGAGGACGTGTTTGTTCCCAGTATGGGTATTGCCGTAGCGATTGGTGTGCTTTTGTGTATTTGTTCTCGCATCTCTTCTCGTTCTCGCAATAAGGCCATTGACGAGAAATATATTCTTTTGCTCAAAGAGGCAGAGGAAAAAGACATCGCAGAAGAGAAACGTTATGAACGCGATATCGCTAACGCAAAGCGTGAAAACAAGGAAAGAATTCAGCCCCAAATTGATGCGAATACCGTTGAGGGAAAACGTTTGCGTAAAGAGTTTGAAAGCGTTTCTATCCTTGGCGAGAAGGACGAGAAGCACTTGTCTCGTGTCATTGATTTGATGAAGTCCAGTCGTGCCGATAGCGTAAAAGAGGCACTGCAGATGGTGGACGAGGAACTGCGCCGCGAGGAAGAAAAGCATCGAAGAGAAGAGCAAGAAGCCATAGAAAAGGCAAAAAAAGAGGCGGAAGAGAAGGCTAAACGCCCTGGTTTTGTGGAGGTGTTGGTGCTCGAAGTTAAGGGCGTTACTGGTGCCAATGCGGTTTACATCGACGGTGTAGAGTATGGCTGTGCTCCTTGCAAAATCCCTGTTTCCAACGGTTGTCATACGGCATTTTTAAAAATGCAGGTGAACTATGCCCGTGCCGGATATCGTCTTTTTCAATCACCGGTAGTGAATTTCGATGTTGCCCCCGATAAGACCACTACTCTCAAATTCTCTCTTGACGGAGTCAAAGCGATCAAATGCAAAATTACCGAACGCTAACATAATCACCAAACAAGCACCGAACAAACCGCGTTTGTTCGGTGCTTTTTTATCTTGCTTTCCCTTTCCCTTTCTGCTATACTATACCAGTATGCGCTATTGCGCTCTCACTACTCACAAGGAGGCAATCACACTATGATTACCGTTTCCGATTTAGGTATTAACTTTAGC
>JAZNED010000013.1:0-21522 GCA_045588425.1 Acutalibacteraceae bacterium | reverse complement strand
CGTTTGTAACAGCCAAAACGTCATAGACAGATTCCCTCCTTTTCCAAGCGAACACGGAGTTTGTCCCGCGTGCGACTCAGGGTCATTTTTACTTTGCTTTCGCTGTAGCCGAAGCGTTTGGCGATCTGCGCCACCGAATCGAAATACCAATAGCGGCGCAGAAACACATCACACTCGGCAGGAGGCAACGCACGGAGAAAATCCGAAAGGACGGCGGCAACCTCCCCTGCCTCCACCATCGCGGGAACATTGTCGGCAGAGCCGACACACTCGCCCAGCTCCTCCAGCGACAGCGCCACCTCACCGCCGCCACGCTTGGCCGCTTTCCGCTCCCGCCAACGATCCAGCGACAGACGGCGGGTGATGGCACCCAAATAGGCGCGCAGACCGTGGGGACGGTCAGGCGGCATGGCGTTCCACGCCCGTAGGTAGGTGTCGTTCTCGCACTCGTCCGCATCCTCACGGTTATGTAAGATTTGCAGGGCGATGGCGCGGCAATAGGCGCCGTATTGGCGGCGGGTGAGGGTCAATGCTTGCTCATCCCTCTGCCAGTACATCTCGATGATGCGCTTATCCTCCATGGCTTTTCCTCCTTTTCCTTCGTTCGAAAGGCCTCTCTGTCTATCAAGACGGATAAAAATACGTTTTGTCACACACATTATAGCAAATTTCGGGAAATTGTGCTATGTTTTTCCGCAAGCAGGGGCGAATTTCCTATCCGTCTGAGTGAAAAAACTCCCTCCGTCACGCCTACGGCGTGCCACCTCCCTCAAGAGGGAGGCTTTTTGCTGCCTTTTACTTGACGGAAAATAGGAAAATGATATAATAGGAGAATAACGATAATAAAAGGAGGTTTTCTCCGTGAAAGTAAAGGAAATTTTGGACTTTTTGGGCGAAAAAGCGCCCTTTGACACCTGTGAGGAGTGGGACAACGTGGGTCTGCTGGTGGGCAGTGGCTATCTGCCTGTCACCCGCGTACTGGTGGCGCTGGACGTCACCGACGGCGCTCTGGAGGCCGCCAAGGCGGTGGGGGCTGACCTGATCGTGACCCATCACCCCGTCATCTTCCGCCCCATCAGCCGTCTGTCTGCCGACAGCCTACCCTACCGCCTGGCGGCGGCAGGCATCAGCGTCATCTCCGCCCACACCAATCTGGATAAGGCGGTGGAGGGGGTCAACGACACCCTGGCAGCTCGTCTGGGTCTGACCGATATCGAAATCGCCGCCGACGGCATGACCCGTGTGGGCACCCTGCCCGAGGAGATGACCGCCACCGCCTTTGCCGCCCACGTGGCGGAGGTGCTGGGCACCCCTGTGCGTGCGGCGGGTGACAAGCCGGTGAAGCGTGTCGCCCTCTGCGGTGGTGCGGCGGGCGGCAGCCTGTTTGCCCATATCGGCAGTGCCGACTGCTTTATCACCGGCGAGGTGAAGCACCACGAATGGCTGGGGGCGGCAGGCCGCATCAACCTCATCGACGGCGGTCACTATTCCACCGAGGTACCGGTAGTAGACACCCTCTGTAGCTGGCTGACCGAAGCCTTCCCCGACCTAATGGTAGTGCCCTACCACGAGGGCGAGTGCTTCTCGATTGTAAAATGATTTGATTTTTGAACGAAAGGTGGTGAGCGGAAATGGCATTGGACGGTGCGTTTTTGGCTTGCTTACGGCAAGAGCTGACCGACACCCTGCAGGATGCCCGCATTGATAAAATCCATCAGCCCGGACGGGAAGAACTGGTCATCGCCCTGCGCTGGAAAGGCGGTGCAGAGAAGCTGTACCTCTCAGCAGGTGCCAACTCCCCTCGCCTGCACTTTACCAACCAGACGCTGGAAAATCCCGCCCAGCCGCCCATGTTCTGCATGCTGCTGCGCAAGCGGCTCACCGGCGGACGACTGGCAGCCATCCGCCAGGAGGGCTGGGAACGTGCGCTATATTTAGACTTTGACTGCATTAACGAGCTGGGCGATCCCGTCCGTCTCACCTTGGCGGTGGAGATTATGGGTCGCCACAGCAACATCATTCTGATTGGACCGGACGGCATCATCATTGACTCCATCAAGCGCGTCGACCCTGCCATGTCCTCGGTGAGACCCATCCTGCCGGGTTTGCGGTATGAGGTTCCCCCTCCCGCAGAGGGACTGGATTTGTCCGTCTGCACCCCCGAAGAGGTGGTAGCCGCCATCCGCGGCGGCAAGGACGGCCCGCTATCCAAGGCCATCCAACACACGGTGACAGGCCTTTCTCCCCTCTCCTGCCGCGAGATCGCCTATCGTGCCACCGCCGGCGAGGATTCCTCCGTCAGCGCCCTCACCGACCGCGAGTGGGAAAAGCTGACCGACTGCCTTACCCGCACACAAAACGCAGTACTGACAGGTGAGCGGCGTGTGCCCTATCTGTTGGTAAAGGCAGACGGTACCCCGCAAGAGTTTAGTTTCCAGACCATCATCCAGTACGGTCCCACCGTGACCGGACAGGAGATGGAGTCTTTCTCCGCCCTGCTGGATGCGTTCTATGCCCGCCGTGCGGCGGCGGATCGCATGCGGGTGCGCAGTCACGACCTGCTCCGCGTCCTGCTGAACGCCACCGAGCGTGTCAAGCGCAAGCTGGGTAATCAGCGGCAGGAGCTGACCGCCGCCGCCGACCGCGACAAGATGCGGCTGTACGGCGACCTGATTAACGCGTCCATGCACCTCATTCCCGTGGGTGCATCCTCCTGTGAGCTGATCAACTATTACGACGAGAACTGCGCCACCATCACGGTGCCGCTGGATCCCGCCCTGTCCGCCGCTGCCAATGCGCAGAAATATTACAAGGACTACCGTAAGGCGCAGACCGCCGAACGGATACTGACCGAGCGTATCGCCGAGGGCGAGCAGGAGCTGATCTACCTCGACTCGGTATTCGACAGCCTCACCCGCGCCACCAACACCCATGAGCTGGAAGAACTGCGCCGCGAGCTGGAGGAGCAAGGCTATCTGCGACGGCAAAAGGGAAAAATCAAGCCGCCACCACCGATGAAAGCGCTTACATTCCGTTCTGACGACGGTTTTACCATCTATGTGGGACGGAACAATCTGGAAAATGACCGCCTGACCCTCAAGACCGCCAAGGGTAGTGACATCTGGTTCCACACCAAAAATATCCCCGGCAGCCACGTCATTGTGGTGACCGAGGGACAAACACCCCCTGACCGCACACTGGAGCAAGCGGCCATCCTTGCCGCCACCCACTCCAAGGCGGCGGACAGCGTGCAGGTGCCGGTGGACTATACCGCCGCCAAGTTTGTGAAGAAGCCCTCCGGTGCCAAGCCGGGTATGGTGATCTACACCGACAACCACACAGCCTATGTGAATCCCGACCCGCAATTGTGTGACAGGTTACGGGTGGAGTAAAAAGGAAAGGAATGTTTGCGATGTCCTCTGCCAAATACATCTCCGCAGTACATTTTGACAATCGACTGAGCGAAGATTCCTATCTCAACAGCCTTCCTGTCATTCGGTTTTTAGCCAATGAAAAACAACTGTCCTTTTCCTCCGGCGTGACCTTTTTTGTGGGCGAAAACGGAACGGGCAAATCCACCCTCTTAGAGGCCATCGCCGTGGCCTACGGCTTTAATGCCGAGGGCGGATCAAAAAACTTTACGTTTTCCACCAACGTCACCCATTCCGAACTTTTTGAGCATATCACTCTTGCTAAACGCGGTTATGCGGAAGACGGTTACTTTCTGCGAGCAGAAAGCATGTATAATGTAGCAACCAATATTGATAACATTGATATTGACGGAAGCATTATCGGAGGGTACGGCGGCGTTTCATTGCACCGACAATCCCACGGTGAAAGCTTTTTGAGCGTGATACAAAACCGCTTTTTCGGCAACGGATTGTATATTTTGGATGAGCCGGAAGCGGCTCTTTCCCCTATGCGGTTGCTCACGCTAATGGCAGAGATGGACACCTTGGTCAAACAAGATTCCCAGTTTATTATTGCGACCCATTCCCCGATCTTGATGGCTTTTCCCGGAGCGGATATATTGGAATTTTCCGATGACGGCATTCGGCAGGCGGATTATCGCAACACGGAGCACTATCAGGTGACCAAACGGTTTTTGGATAACCCCGAAAAGATGTTACGGTATTTGTTGGGGGATTGAAACGTTCGCTCTGCGACCACCTCATCCGTCAAAACCTTGCGGTTTTGCCACCTTCCCCTCGAGGGGAAGGCTTTTAAAGCATCTACATAAGTACAAAACAGCCGTGCAAGCATTTGCTTGCACGGCTGTTTTTTGTGTTACGATTACTGTTTGACGTGGACGTCCATCTGGGGGCGAGGCACCTTAATACCCTTTTCGGCAAAGGCCTTTTCCACGCCTTCGGTCAGGTCGAAATGCACCGTCCAGTAATCCTCGTTCTTACACCAAGGACGAGCGATAAACGTCAGGGCACTGTCGCTATGCTCTGACAGACGCACGTTAGGCTCCGGCTCTGCCAGCGTCAGGGGATGCTCCTCCAGCAAGCGCACCAAGATATCCTTCACCGTGTCGATATCGCTGTCCGCCTCCACGCGGAAGGTCAAATCTACGCGACGCAACTTTTCGGAAGAATAGTTCTCGATGGTGGTATTGGTGATGGTACCGTTGGGGATGGTGATGCGCTTATTATCGGGGGTGAGCAGGATGGTATACACCACCGTGATCTCGGTGACGGTACCGCAATCGCCGTCTACGTCGATAAAATCACCCACCTTAAAAGGACGGAACAACAGAATCATCATACCGCCGGCCACGTTGCTCAACGAGCCTTGTAGTGCCAAACCAATGGCTACACCGCAAGAAGCCAGCACGGTAATCAGCGAGGTGGCCGGCACACCCAGCATACCGATGATAATGAACACCAACAGCACCGATAAACCGATGCCGATAAAACTGCTCAGAAAACTGCGCACACCGGGATCCATCTTATCCAGTTTTGGGCTTTTGCGGAACCACTTTTTAATCCAACGAATGACCTTCACCGCAACAACCAGCACCACAATGGCACCCAACAAACTGACACCAAAGGAGGTAGCCTTTTCCATAAGGCCAGTCAAAATTTTTTCCCAGTCCATAGTGCATTACTCCTTTATTTTACGCGAATTACGTCCGCCCCACAGCCGATTGGTCAACCAACAGGCGGCCAAAGCGATGCCGACACCCAGCAGAGCACCCACCAACACGTCGGTGGGATAGTGGACGAACAGATACAGACGAGAAAAGGCAATCAGTGCCGCCAACACCAGCGCGGCAACACCCCATTTACGGTGGTAATACCACAGAGCGGTAGCCGCCTCAAAGGACACCAACGTATGTCCCGAGGGGAAAGAGAAATCGTGGAGCTTATCCACCAACAATTTCACCTCCGTCACGTCATAGGGACGGGTGCGGGCAAAGAGGTTTTTCATTCCCATATTGCCGATGAGGTAACCGCACGCCATGGCGATACCCATCGCCACGCCTGCCTTGCGGGTTTTCTTAAAGCACACGAGAATCACCGCCAGCAGAATCCAAAACTCACCGTGATCCGCCAATGAGGTGAGATACGGCATCACCGTATCCAAAAAGGGATGGGTGAGATGCTCCCGAATCCACCAAAGAGTATTCAATTCAGCCTCATTCATACCAAATCCTCCAATAGCCATTCTGCACAACGGATACCGTCCACCGCGGCGGAGGTAATACCGCCGGCATAGCCCGCGCCCTCTCCGCAGGGATAGATACCCCGCACCGCCGACTGACCGCGGCTGTCGCGGATAAGGCGAATAGGAGAAGAAGAGCGGCTCTCTACACCGGTCAGCACCGCATCGGGACGGTCAAAGCCGTGAAGTTGACGGCCAAAGATGGGCAAGGCATCCCGTAAAGAGGATGCCACAAACGCGGGCAAACATTCCCGCAAATCCGTCCAGGTGACACCCGGCAGATAGGAGGGGACAACCTCCCCCACCCCCGTAGAGGCACGACCTGCCATAAAATCGCCCACCAACTGAGCGGGCGCGTGATAGTTGCTGCCACCCAAGACGTAAGCGGCCTGCTCCATCTTACGCTGGAGCCGGAAACCTGCCAAGGGATGCTCCGAACCGAAATCAGCAGGGGTCACACCCACCAGCAAGGCGGAGTTAGAATTGATCGCGTCGCGGGCGTGCTCGCTCATACCGTTAACCGCCACGCCTCCCTCCTCGGAGGCGGCGGCCATCACCACGCCACCGGGACACATACAGAAGGTGTACACACCCCGACCACCGTCGGGGGTGCAGGACAGTTTATAGTCCGCGGCACCCAGGGCGGGGTGTCCCGCGGCAGGACCGTACTGACTCTTGTCAATCATCTCGCGGGGATGCTCAATACGCACACCCACCGCAAAGGGCTTCTGCTCCATCGGCAAGCCGTGGCGATACAGCATCTCGGCGGTATCACGGGCAGAGTGACCGATGGCGAGAATCACCTGACAGCAGGCAATTTCCTTTTCCCCATTCACAATCAGCGCGGACAGAGCGCCGTCGGTGATGACCAAATCCGTCACCTGATGGTGGAAAAGCACCTGACCGCCCAGACGGATGATCTCCTCACGCAGACCACGAACGGTGTCCTGCAGCTTATCGGTGCCGATATGAGGTTTCGCCTGCCATAGAATCTCGGCGGGCGCACCCGCCTGCACAAAGGTTTCCAACACGCGGCGAATGCGCATGTCTTTAATACCGGTATTCAGCTTGCCGTCCGAGAAAGTACCCGCACCGCCCTCGCCAAACTGCACATTGGAGGTGGTATCCAGCACACCGGTGCGGCGGAAGGTGTCCACCGCCTGTCGGCGGCTGTCCACGTCACCGCCACGCTCCAGCAGGATGGGGCGTGCGCCTGCCTGCGCCAACGTCAGGGCGGCAAACAAGCCCGCTGGACCGCTACCCACCACGACGGGCGGGATGGACGGTGTCGCGGGCAAGGCGGGAATCACATAAGGGGTGTCAGTAACACGGCTGACCTTGCCGCTCTTTTCACAGCGGCGCAGGATGGCGGCTTCGTTATCCACCGCCACGTCTACCGTGGCGTTAAAATGCACGTCGTTTTTCTTGCGGGCGTCCACCGACCGCTTACGCAAAGTCAGAGAATGAATCGCCTTGGGTGATACACCCAATCGGTCAGCGGCACACCGCCGCAAATCGTCCTCGGTGTAGCACAAAGACAGGGAAATCCCTGTGACACGGAGCATACCGCTCACCTCCTTGTTTACCAGTTATGGATGATGGCTTGGGCAGCGACATAAGCGCTGCTCCAAGCAAATTGCAGATTAAATCCGCCGCAGTTGCCGTCCACGTCCAGCACCTCGCCTGCGGCGTAAATGCCGGGTAAGCGCTTTATCTCAAATGTGGCCGCATCAATCTCGGTGGCGGCGATGCCACCGGCGGTGACCTGTGCGCCACCGAAGCCTTGGGTGCCGGTGACCGGCAATTTCCAATTTTTAATGGTCTTCACAACACGGGCGATCTCTTCCTCGGTGAGGGATTCCACCTCACGGGTGAGAGGGAGCACCTCTGCCACGCGGAGCACCGTCTGACCCACCCGCTTGTGCAGCAGACCGGTCAGCAGATCCTCCAAAGTACGCCCTTTCAGCTGACTGCGCTGACGGACGCGGGAGAGCAGTTTATCGCTGTCCCAATCGGGGAGCAGGTCGAGGCAAGCCACAATCTCTCCCCTCTTCTGCCGCTCCCAATCCGCCACAACGCGAGACACGAACATCACCGCCGGACCGGACAGACCGTAGTCGGTAAACAGCACTTCGCCGGTGCTCTGTGCCGCCGCGCGCCCATCGGTGCGCAGGGTGACGGTGGCATCCACGCGGATGCCCTTTACCGACCGCACAAAGTCGGTAGCGGTACGCACCTGCACGATGGAGGGGAACAGTGGCTTTTTCTCACAGCCCAGATCGGTGAGCAAGCGGTAGCCTTCGGCAGAGCCGCCCAGGGCGGGTGCCGCCGCACCGCCAACGGTGACCAGCACGTTTTGGGTAACGTATTTTCCGTTTTCGCACACCACGCACCAGGTGTTACCCTGCTTCTTGAGGGCAGTGACCTTAGTATCGCAAATCATCTCCACGCCCAGCGCCTGCGCCTCTAAACGCAGGGCATCCAGCACCGCGCCCGCCTGTTCCGACAGCGGATAGACCTTGCCGTCGGGTCGGGTGGCGCAGTCCACGCCGATGGAGGTGAAGAAGTCGATGGTTTCTGTCACCGAAAAGGCCGACAGCGCCGCATCCGCCAAGCGGGGAGCGCCGTGGTAATCGGCGGCGGTGGCTTTTACGTTAGTGAGATTACAGGTGCCGTTGCCGGTGGCCATCAGCTTTTTGCCCACGCGAGGGCCTTTTTCCAGCACCGCGATGCGGCGACCGTCGGCACAGCGACCCAAAAAGACGGCGGCGGCCAAACCTGCCGCACCACCGCCCACGATGATTACGTCGTAGGACATATTATCCTCTCCTTGCCAGCATCTTGAGGGCGTCGCGAACGAGAGTTTCTACGGGTAAAGAACTGTCTAGCTTGCCCACTGCGGCAGAAGCCTCGCCGGCGGTAAAGCCCAGCACGGTCAGTGCCTCCACCGCCTGCGTGGCGTTGCCGGCGGCAGACACCACGCCCACGGCGGGTGCGGAGATGCCGCCCATATCGGCAGAGGAGGTGGCCAGGCCACCCACCTTATCTTTCAGCTCCAGTACAATGCGCTGTGCCAGCTTGGGACCCACGCCGGCTGCCTTAGTCAGCGCCTTATAGTCCCCTGCGGCCACGGCCAGCGCTACCCGCTCGGGGGTCAGCTCGGAGAGGATGGAAATACCCGCCTTGGGACCCACGCCGGAGATGGAAGTGAGCTGCTTAAAGCAGGTCAGCTCGTTCTGGTCGGCAAAGCCGAACAGCTCCATGGCGTCCTCACGCACCACCATCTCGGTATACAGCAAAGCCTCACTACCGATAGACGGCATTTGACGGGCGGTGTTCATGGTAATCTGCAGACGGAAACCAACGCCGCCGCACATCACCACCGCCATACGAGGCTCTAATTTAATCAGTTCACCTTTGACACAATAGAGCATATTATTTCGCTCCTTTCACGTAACCGCTGAGCCAATCGGAATGCGATTATCAGCGAGATAGTTTTTCGTCGGAGAGAGGCGTAACACGCAGGGAATACTGTATGTATTCCCGAGTATTTACGGCCAATCCGACGGATAAATAGCCGCTGAGAACGCATTTAAGATTGCTCAACGGTTACCTAATAAGGTTTGCTTTAAGGAAGTGCCGCCGTATTGAGCGTGGCAGATAGCAATCGCCAGCGCATCGGCGGTGTCGTCCGGCTTAGGTACGGCCTTGAGCCGCAACAACCGCTTGGTCATCTCCATCACCTGAGGTTTCTGCGCCTGACCGAATCCGGTAACGGCGGATTTGACCTGCAGAGGGGTGTATTCATAGACCGGCATACCATGCTTTTGCAAAGCCAACATGGTCACACCGCGCGCCTGGGCCACGTCGATGGCGGTCTTGGCATTGGTCTGGAAATACAGCTTTTCCACCGCCACCGCATCGGGGTGGTGGGTGTCCAGCAGTTCGTTGAGCTGGTCGTAAATCTGCTCCAGACGACGATTGAACGGCACACCGGCGTTGGTGGTGATGGCGCCGAAATCCACAGGGATGTACTTGCCCCGCTCAAAGCGAATGAGACCCCAGCCAATAATGGCATAACCGGGGTCAATACCGAGAATCAGCATAGGCTTCCCTCCAATCGACGCACCAGCAGGGATAGCACCGCCTCTGCCGCCTGACGGCGGATGGCGGCGCGATCACCCGCAAAGTGGTGTTCCTCGGTGACCGTACCCTGCTCGTCGGATAGACCGATAAAGACGGTGCCCACAGGGTGGTTTTCGGCGGCGATAGGGCCGGCCTCACCGGTGACGGACACGCCGATAGCGGCATCCCCTACACGGCGGACACCCTCCGCCATTTGAGCAGCGGTGGCGGCGCAGACCGCCCCCGACCCATCCAGCGTCGCGGCAGACACGCCCAGCAGTTTCATCTTACAATCGCAGGAATAACTGACCACACCCGTGCCAAACACGCGAGAGGCACCTGCCACGTCGGTGATGGCGGCGGCAATCGTACCACCGGTGCAGGATTCCGCGGTCGCCACGGTCAGCCCGTTATCACGCAACAAAGCCACCGCACGGGTAGCAAGAATATGCAGTTCCATACGGTGGCCTCCTTATGTCATCAAATCGTTAAATCTTAATGGTACGGATACCCTCCAAGGCATCTTTCATCAGTGCCTCCACATCCAGCACCGACTCCGCCTCCTCCACCAAACGGCGCTTGGGACGGGTGTTAGGGTGACGGGGAGTAAACACAGTACAGCAATCCTCATAAGGCTGGATAGAGGTCTCGAAAGTGTCGATCTTGCGGGAAATGACCACGATCTCCTCTTTATCCATACCAATCAAGGGACGGAATACCGGCATGTGTGCCAAGCAATCCACCACCGCCATAGCGGGGATGGTCTGGCTGGCCACCTGTCCCAAACTCTCACCGGTGATGATGGCACCGCAATCGTGATCGCGAGCCACCCACTGGGCCAGACGCATCATAAAACGGCGCATGATGATGGTGAAGTACTCTTCGGGACAATTCTTCTGAATCTCCTCCTGAATACGGGTGAAGGGAATAATGTGCAGATTCATATTACCCGCATAGCGGCTCACCTTTTCCATCAGGGTGATCACCTTCTGCTCCGCACGCTCGCTGGTATAGGGCGGGGAAGCAAAATGGATACCGGTCAACTGGATACCGCGCTTGGCCATCATATAGGCTGCCACAGGGCTGTCGATGCCGCCGGAGATCATGATAGCGGCCTTGCCGCCGGTGCCCACCGGCATACCGCCCGCACCGGGCAACTGGGTGGAATGGATATAGGCGCCGAAGTCGCGAATTTCCACCATGATCAGCACCTCGGGGTTGTGGACGTCCACCTTCAAGTGGTGATAGTGGCTCAGCACGTAGCCGCCCACCTCACGGCTGATTTCCGGCGAGGTGTAGGGGAAGGACTTATCCGCGCGCTTAGCCTCCACCTTAAAGGTCTTAGCGGTGGCGAGGCGGTCGCCCAGATAGTCCACCGCGGCCTGCTTGATGGCGTCGATATCCTTGATTGTCACGCGGGCGCGGGAGAAGGCGGCGATACCGAACACGCGGGAAACGGCGTCGCAGGCCTCCTCCATATCCACGTAATCGTTCTTCGGCTCAATGAAGATGGTGGACTGTGCCTTACGCAGGGTAAAATCCCCTGCGTGGCGCAGACGGTAGCGCAGATTGGACATCAGCGCCTCTTCAAAGGTGCGGCGGTTGAGACCTTTCAGCGCCAACTCGCCGTTTTTAATCAGGAGAATCTCCTGAGGAATATATTTCTCTTGCATAGCAACGTATCCTCTTTTGGGTTGATTGATCGTCGACATATTAGCCACAACCGGCGCAGTGGCCATCTCCATCCTCGTCCAGATGATAACCGACAGGCGGAATGTCCTTCAGGAACAACTCACCACAATCCTGGCACTTGTACCAGGCTTCACCCGACTCAACACAGGGCTCTTTGCGGATATCCACAGGGTTGGAGTCGCCGGCGTTGTGCCTAGACTGATCGTAATGCTCCGAACCGCACACCGTGCAGGTGTACAGAATCTTACCCTGCTTATTACAGCTGGGCTCCTCCAATACGAAACCTGCATCCCACGTGTGCTGGAGGCGCACATCACAATTATTACACTTAGATCCACACTTGCCGCTGAAGCTATGGTCGATAGGCATGGTCTTTTCGGTATACTGATTACCGCACAGCTGACACACGCACTTCGTCTCGCCGTACTCGGTGCAGGTGGGCTGCTTAACCACCGTGCCCTTATAATCGTGCTTGCAGGTCGTAGGCTTGGTCTGGGTGGTACTCTGGGTGGTACTCTGGGTGGTCTGAGTCGACGTGGTGGGCTCGGTCTGGGTGGGACGGGTAGTAGCGGACGTGCTGCTACTGGGTCTGTTCGTGGTCACTTCTCCCTGCGTCCCCTGAGTAATACTGCCGGTGGTGCTACCGGTACTCTCGATACTACCGGTGGTATCGGTAGAAGCCGAACTGCCGGTGCCGGTGGTACCCACCACACTCTCGGTAGCATCAACAGGCTTGGTGGGATCCCCGGTGGACTGGGTCGTAATGGTATCCAGCCCATTGTCACGGTAGAACTTATGCGGTGTCTTATTCTGGTTGATATACCAATAGTAAGGCATAATCACATCGGAGTTCTTCACGATAGAAGAGGTGTTCACCGCCATCGATTCACCATCGCGCACGCGACGAGCCACCACCAGCAAACGGCCGTTTTTCACGTGGGCACTGGATTTGCCGGTACAGGTGGACAACACCAACAACTGGTCATCCGCCGTCACGTCCACGTCGTTGTAATCAAACAGCGAGCGGGCACGAATCTCGTCTACGTGCTTGAGGAACTGTACGTCGGTGCTGAAAGAGGTTTTCCACATATCGTAGCTGCGCTCATTCTTATCCGACTCGTCAATCAGCACCACCGCAAACACCTTGTACTCATCCTCGCGGAACAAGGTGCTCATAGTCAGGGTGGCGGCGTGGCGGGCGTTGTTGACACTACCCAACAGCTTATTCAGACCCGCAAACATCTGTCCGCTGGCCATATTGTGTCCGTAGACAATTAATACATCGTTCTCATCCGTATAGCTGTTGACTTTATTACGGCCATCGAAGAACAGGGTACCGTTGCGGTTTTTGTTGCCGTCAAAGTCCTTCTTCAGGTATTTATCATTATCGCCGGAATAAACGATGGGGTAATTGATATCCAAGATCTTCTTTTCGCCGGTGGACTGGAAGGTAATCCAGCCGCGCACCTCATCGTTGCGATCGTACAGATCGGTGAAGGACGCCAGCATATTCTCGGGGTAATTGCCCTGTTCTGCCTCCTGGTCGGTGATCACCACCTCGGACTTCTCCGGGTGATATTCCTGAATCAAATCCTGCTTCAGTTTATCGTTCTGCTGGGGAATCACTACCAAATCAAACAGCAAATAAATGATGGCAGCAAACATCACCAGCAAGGAGGTCAAGAAACCGCACTTGCGTGCCTTGGTGCGCCCGTCATCCTCTCGGTTGGGGAGGTTATTGCGGAAGCCACCCCACAGCACCTCAATGGGATTACGGCGCGTGGCAGGGGGGGCAGGCAGATCTCCGTCAGCAACCGAGGCGTCATCACCCCCCACCGCAATCAGCGTGGTAGGAGACCCGCCGAACGTATCCTCGGCATCCTCTGTCAATAGCAGCACACCCAGATCGGTCTCCGACAGATTGTTGGGCTGAAAACGGGCAGTATCACGCCGCGTAGCAGGCTTTTCGGTTACCACCGGCTCCGCAGGGCGGGGTGCAGGGATATTGTGCTGACGGTACACCTCATCCCGCTTTTCCAGACGGTTCAGCAGCTCCATCAGAGCTTGCATGTCGCCGTTATTCTGATTGTTCGTTTTGTTATCCGACATAACTGTATCCTTTCCGGCGGTTAACGCCTGGCGATATTCTCGATGGCTTCCAACAAACCGTCGGCAAAACGGTCCATATCTTCAATGGTGTTGTCCCGACACAGACTCACCCGCAGGGCACTGTCCACCTCGGCGGCAGGCAATCCCATGGCCATAAGGACGGGGCTTTTGGCTCCCTTAGAGCAAGCGGAGCCGCTGGAAACATAGATCTCCTTCTGTGCGAGAAAATGGAGCAACGTTTCGCTCTTATACCCCGGCACAGACAGATGGATGATATAAGGCACACCACCTACAGGCAGGTGAAAACGCACCGCCGGGTTGTCCCCCAAACGGGACAGTAAGTGCTGTCGCAGGCCGTCGTAATGTGCCATCTGCTGAGCAGGAGAAGGCAACTCCGCAATCGCCGCGCCAAAAGCGGCGATGAGGGGAGCAGCCTCGGTGCCGGGTCGCAAGCTCGCCTCCTGCTTGCCGCCGTACTGACGGGGAAGCAGGCGCGCACCCTTGCGCAGGTAGAGAGCGCCGACCCCTTTGGGACCGTGAATCTTGTGGGCGCTGACCGCCATGGAATCCACACCCCAGCGGGAGGCGCGAATGGGCAGTTTGCCGGCCGCTTGTACAGCATCGCAATGAACGTGTGCCTTGGGGGCCACCCGACGGATAGCCGGTACAGCCTGGTCAATGGGGAATTTGGCGCCGATTTCGTTGTTTACCAACATCACCGCCACCAGCACCGTATCGGGACGGCAGGCAGAAACGATGGCATCAACGGACAACGTGCCGTCCGCGTCGGGAATCAGGCGGGTAACGGTGTAGCCTTGCCCCTCCAGTTGGTCAATCGCCGCCGCCACAGAGGCGTGTTCTACCGCGGTGGTGACGACGTGGCGACCATCGTGGAGATGCGCGGCCGCCGCACCGAAAATCGCTAAGTTATTGGCCTCTGTGCCACCGGAGGTAAAGGTAATCTCCCCCTCCTCTGCACCGATCAGCGTCGCCACGCGACGGCGGGCGGCGGTGATTTCCTGCTCGGCACGAAAGCCCAATGAATGGAGGGAACTGGGATTGCCGTAGACCTCGGTCATCAGCCGATAGGCGGTCTGTGCCGCCGCTTCACACACCCGTGTGGTGGCACTGTTGTCCAAATACGTTTGCACCAACGCCTACTCCTCCATTCTAACATAATTATACAGGGTATATTATATAATAAAAAAACCGATTTTGCAATAGTTTTGTAATGGTAAAAAATAAAAAGGCACCCCAACGGGTGCGCTGAAAGAAAACGGGAGGGCACAAAGGCCCTCCCCTACATAGCTTACCTACCACTCGTGGCAATATCGCACCCGCACTCATTTCCGGCTATCCAAGAAATCCTGCAAGATAATCGTCGCCGCCACGGTGTCCACCACCTGTTTGCGCTTTTTGCCGCGGACATCGGTCTGGTTGAGATAGCCGATGGCGGAGACGGTGGTCATCCGCTCATCCCAAAGCTTCACCGGCAAGCCGGTCATCTCCCCCAACTTAGCGGCGATATCCTCGGCGCGGCGGGCCGCCTCGCCGCAGCTGCCGTCCATATTGCGGGGGTGTCCCACCACGATCATTTCTGCTTTCTGCTCTTTGGCAACATCTGCGATCTTCGGCAGCAGACGTTCGTCTACGTATTCGGTAATCGTTCCCACGGGGGAGGCCAATCGCTCGCCGATATCGCTAATCGCGATACCCGTGCGGGCATGTCCCAAATCCACGGCCATAATTTTCATTCTAACCACCTCTTCTCTTTTATTGTATCACAAAAAATACCCCGTTGCAACCGCCCATATTTGCAACATTTCGACAGTTTTTTCGTCACTTTTTGCCTATTTTTTCACTTTTGCGCTTAAAAGTGCGAAAAAATATGAAATTTTAGAAACAATTTCTTGCAAACCTTAATTTTTCTGCTATAATGATACCATCGTCGAAAAAACAGCGTTTTTTTGACTCAACTTATCTCGAAGGAGTGTTAATTATG
Source organism: Acutalibacteraceae bacterium (assembly GCA_045588425.1). Taxonomy (GTDB): domain Bacteria; phylum Bacillota; class Clostridia; order Oscillospirales; family Acutalibacteraceae; genus UBA5905. The sequence continues at coordinate 5,924 of JAZNED010000013.1, read as the reverse complement.
TCTTACATCGATCGTGTATTGGCCGATCTGAAGGAGCGTTACAAGGATCAGCCTGAGTTCCTGCAGACCGCCGAGGAGGTGCTGGGCACCCTGCGTCCCATCATCGACGCCAACCCTAAGTATGAGGAGGCTTCCCTGCTGGAGCGCCTCGTCGAGCCCGAGCGCGTCATCATCTTCCGTGTGCCCTGGGTGGACGACAACGGCAAGATTCAGGTCAACCGTGGCTATCGCGTGCAGTTTAACAGCGCCATCGGCCCCTACAAGGGCGGCCTGCGCTTCCATCCCTCTGTGAACCTGAGCATCATCAAGTTCCTGGGCTTTGAGCAGACCTTCAAGAACTCCCTGACCAGCCTGCCCATGGGCGGCGGCAAGGGCGGCTCCGACTTTGATCCCCGCGGCAAGAGCGACAAGGAGATCATGGCCTTCTGCCAGAGCTTTATGACCGAGCTGTTCCGCCACATCGGCCCCGACACCGACGTGCCCGCCGGCGATCTGGGCGTGGGTGCCCGCGAGATCGGCTATATGTACGGCCAGTACAAGCGTCTGGTCAACCGCTATGAGGGCGTGCTGACCGGTAAGGGTCTGCCCTACGGCGGCTCCCTGATCCGTCCCGAGGCCACCGGCTTTGGCGCGGTGTACTACACCGACGAGATGCTGAAGTCCTTCGGCGACACCATCGAGGGTAAGACTTTCGCTATCTCCGGCTTCGGTAACGTGGCCTGGGGTACCGTTAAGAAGGTCACCGAGCTGGGCGGCAAGATCGTCACCATCTCCGGTCCCGACGGCTACATCTACGATGAGGACGGCGTCTGCACCGAGGAGAAGATCAACTTTATGCTGGAGATGCGTTCCTCCGGCCGCGACAAGGTTAAAGATTACGCCGACAAGTTCGGTGTTCCCTACTTCGAGGGTCAGAAGCCCTGGGGCGTCAAGGCTGACATCCTGATGCCCTGCGCCACCCAGAACGAGGTCGGTCTGGCCGAGGCTGAGCAGATTGTGAAGAACGGCGTGAAGTACTACGTCGAGGTGTCCAACATGCCCACCACCAACGAGGCTATGGCCTATCTGAAGAAGAACGGCGTCATCGTTGCCCCCTCCAAGGCGGTTAACGCCGGCGGCGTGGCCGTCTCCGGTCTGGAGATGAGCCAGAACTCCATGCGCTACAGCTGGACCGCTGAGGAAGTGGATGCTAAGCTCAAGCAGATCATGTACAACATCTACTGGAACTCCTACAACGCCGCTAAGAAGTACGGCATGGAGGGCGACCTGGTGGCCGGTGCGAACCTGGCCGGCTTTGAGAAGGTTGCCGAGGCCATGCTGGCTCAGGGCGCTGTCTAATCCCAAACCAAAGCATAACAAAAGCCGCTGTCCGTTGTGGACAGCGGCTTTTTCTATGTTATTTACTTGCTCTGATTGGCGGAATACACATCCGCCACCTCGCTGATGGTGATATAGGCAGTGGGGTCGATGTCGTGTACCAGCTCTTTCATGCGAGTGACCTGAAAGCGGTTGACGATGAAATACACCATCGTCTTAGGCGCATTGGTATAGCCGCCCCGCGCCTCCATGCGGGTAGGTCCGCTCTGGAACGCATCCGACAAGGCCACACACACCTCGTCCGCCTTAGCGGTGATGATGACCGCACACTTGGAACGGTCAAAGCCTTCCACCACAAAGTCGATGGTCTTGATACCTGCACCGTAGGCCACGATGGAATACAGCGGCAGAATCCAGTCCTGCATCACCACGCCGCAGACAATGTACAGCACCACGTTATAGGCCATCACAAAGCTACCCACCGACACGCCGATCCGCTTGGCGAAGATCACCGACATAATCTCGATGCCATCCATAGCACCGCCGCCGCGAATAGCCAAGCCACTGCCCACACCGGAGATCAAGCCGCCAAACAGCGCGCACAGCAGCAAATCCTGCTTTGCCAGCGGCGAGGCCAAGCTGACATCAATAGGAAACACATCCGTGATGAGGAAAGCGAACAGCGAATAGATCGCCACCGTGTAGATAGCAGAGAGGGTGAAGCGAACACCCTGCTTTTTGAGGCCATAGAGGAACAGCGGAATATTCAGCGCCAGCAGGAACACCGATAAGGACACCGGCGAAATCAGCTGATCCAGCAACATAGAGGTACCCGAAATACCGCTATCGTATAAATTGACAGGGTTAAGAAACATGGTGATGCCAAAGGCGTTGACGATACCCGCCAACGTAAGCATAGCCACATTTTTCAAACGGATCTTTTTAAGAAAAGAAAAAGCGTGTTTCATAGCTTACTCCTTCGGCTTTGCTGATAAAACCAATATCGGCAGATGAGGTGGATTGTTGATACGCCAAGGGACAGAACTATTCCCCAGACCGCGACTCACCACCATACGGGTGTCCCCTCTTTGATACACGCCGTGGGTATATTTCGGTGCAAAGCCCTGATCCGGTGAAAACAGGGCGCGCTGACCCCAGCGCACGTGACCGCCGTGGGCGTGACCGCTGATAACGATGTTCCAACCGGCGCGGCAATACTCCTCAAAATACTCCGGACGATGCGCCAGCACAATGGAGGGCTGACCCGCCACGTCAAGCGGCATCGGACGCTCCTCCCCCATGCCGTACAGCCGCAGGGTAGCGCCATCCTTGTGCCAATCGGCATAGCTGTCGCTCATATACTGCACACCGCATTTTGTGAGGATTTTACGGTAGGCTTTTTCCCGATTCAGCCGTTGCTCATGATTGCCGGGGACGGCAAAGCAGGGGGCAATCTTCACTAGCGCACGTGCCAACTTTCGCAAACCATCCGCGTCAAAGTCGGTGTAGCTGTTGGTGAGATCACCGGGCAGGAAAATGGCATCCGGCTTTTGCATCTGCAGCAGACGGAGCAGCGCAGGAATGGACACGATCTGATCCGGCAGGTGGACGTCCGCCACCACCGCGATGCGGGCAAGATGAAATGCCTGTGGCAGACCGGGGCAGGTCAGCGGCACCGACTCCACGTCAATGCGCCGATTTTTGCAATCCAGTGCCAGGGTGCTGTGGAGCAGCCGCTTGGCGATACTCGGTTTTTCGTTCATAGTGGTCTGCTCCTTTCCTGAAAAATATAGTGAATTCTACTATATTATAGCATAGAATTTTGTGCAATTCAAGCAGCAACACAATCATATTTTTTCTTGACTTTTACCGCCTTATATATGTATAATAAATTTAAGTATCTTTACCCATTTTCAATCTGTTTACAAAAACTCAACGAAGAAAGGAGAGATCCTGGTATGAAGAAATACATCACCCCCCAGATGATGTCCCTATCTTACGCCGCCGAGGAAGCCATCGGTCGCGAGACGGAAGGTAGCAACCGCTTCAACGACGGCGAGCTGGAGTGGTAATCGAGGCGGCTTTTAGCATCTGCTAACCGCTAAGGCTCGTTGCCGCCTCTCGAGAATGGCGTTCCGCCATTCTCCCGAAAAGCAGCGTAATTGAGGCGGCTTTTAGCATCTGCTAACCGCTAAGGCTCGTTGCCGCTCTACCCCACGGATCGTATATCGCCTCCTGAGAAGGCAACCCCTTTTCCAAATGGTAATTTCGGTTACCGCCTCCCGAAACGGTGTACGATTCCATCACGCGATTCTATCGCAAACCAATTTTTAGGAGGAAAATTAGTCATGAAAAAAATCATTGCCATTATGGCAGCGGTTCTGATGCTGTGCGCTCTCATCCCCATGGCCGCCATCTCTGTCAGCGCTGCTACCAACCTGGTTCCCAACGGCACCTTTGACTCCAACACCAGCGGTTGGGGCAAATCCACCAACACCGTGCTGACCCTCGACAATGGCGCCATGAAGGCCACCCATGCCGACGACTGGGCTTACGTCTACACTTGGTTTGACGTAACCGCCAACACCGACTACACCATCTCCTTCAAAGCGAAGGCGGACAAGGGCGGCTTTAGCATCGGCTTTAAGAACAACGAAGGCTGGGCCAGTCTGGAAAGCGTCATCGGTAAGCTGTCCCCCGCCATCACCACCGAGTGGAAAGAGTATGAGATGACCTTCAACACCGGTTCCTTCAGCGGCCGTCTGTTGGTCTTCTTCAACTCCAACCAGTATGGTTCTGCCAACCAGAGCATCTGGCTGGACGACGTGTCCGTGACCGAGTACATCCCCCTCGGCACCGCTATCTACCAGGAGGACTTTGAGGGCGGCTCTGCCGGCGCTTGGGCCAACACCGTCACCACTCTGGCTTCTTCTTCCGAGTTCCCGGTGGCCAACGCCGCCTGCGGCAACTATGCGATGAAGATGGCATCCACCTACTACAGCTACACCAACTATACCCTCACCGTGGAGAAGAACACCACCTACAAGGTGACCTTCTCTATCCTGAGCGCTACCAGCGGTTATCCCATCAACGCGCGTGTCCGTGTTGGCAGCACGGATCTGGCTCTGTACCAGTACACTCCCTCCACCACCGCGTGGGAGACCCATTCCTATACCTTCAACTCCGGTGAGAATACCAGCGTGAACCTCCGTTTCCAGGCGGGTTGGGATACCGGTACCTACTATATCGACAATCTGTCTGTTGTCACCTGTGAGGAGCCTGCCAATGACGGCCATATCAGCAACGGTGACTTCGAGGCCGGCAACGCCAACTGGATCGACAGCGCCAACACCGCTGTGGTAGAGGATCCCACCGGTGCCAACAAGGGCCTGGTGATGAGCACCAACGAGAATGCCAACGTCACCATGTTTAGCCAGACCGCTAAGAACCTGAAGCCCAACACCTATTACAACCTGTCCTTCAACGTGTATGGCTTCTCCACCGTTTCCACCAACAACAGCGCCTTCTGGGTGCGTTTTGCCAATACCATCACCGACTGGACCATCACCCAGTCCCCCAACGCTTCTGCCAGTGCTAACGCTTACACCCCCCGTATCAACGTGAACACCAAGCTGAACGCCTGGTACAACGTGAACATTAAGTTCAACACCGGTGATCTGACCGAGACCGTCATCAACTTCATGAACTACCGCACCAACGGCGGTCAGTATTACTTCGATGACATCATCGTCTTCGAGGACAAGGATCCTTCCTATGACGGCTACATCTACAACGGCGACTTCGAGTGCGGCACCACCGCCAACTGGAGCAGCGTCAGCGGCGGCATCACCCATAATGCCGCTCAGGTGCACGATGGCACCTTCGCTCTGTCCATGTACACCAACGGCGGTTGGGGCGGCGTTGGCAACCAGACCATTAAGAACCTGGTTGTCGGCAACGAGTACTATGTCTCTATGTGGGTGCGTTCCGACGGTGCCTATATCAACGGTGTTATCCAGGATAGCATCATCAATCCCGACACCAACAAGGTGACCACGCTGGCTTCCTTCCCCATCCGCAACAACTATACCGATTGGCATTTCTATGATGTGAAGTTCACTGCCACCGAGACCACTGCTACGCTGAACTTCAGCGGCCCCGGCAGCACTTCCTATGCCGGTTACGGCTATGTGGACAGCATCAAGATCGAGTCCGTGTGCGACCACGACGGTCACACCGCCGGCGCTGAGGCCGACTGCGAGAACGCTCAGGTCTGCACCGTTTGCGGCGAGGTTCTGAACGCCGCTCTGGGTCACTCCTGGAACGATGCTGACTGCGACACTCCCAAGACCTGCTCTGTCTGCGGCGCCACCGAGGGCGAGACTCTGGGTCACGCCTATGCTGAGTCCGCTCGCGTGGACGCTACTTGCGGTGCTGACGGTTCCGTCACCTACACCTGCGGTAACTGCGGCGATTCCTACACCGAGACCCTGCCCGCTACCGGTGAGCACGTCTACTTCGACGATTGCTCCGCTATCTGCGAGGTTTGCGGCTACGAGCGTGAGGCCGGCCACAACGTCATCCACGTTGAGGCTAAGGACGCTACC
>JAZNED010000012.1:0-18429 GCA_045588425.1 Acutalibacteraceae bacterium | reverse complement strand
CATCGCGGGCAATCTATAACGAAAAGAAAGGGCGTGACGGTATGTGCGTGGTGGCGGTGGTGGTGACTTACAACCGAAAAGAGAGTTTGCTGAAATGCATCGACGCTTTGCGCCATCAGCACGGCGCCTCAGTGGATATACTGGTGGTGGATAACGCCTCCACCGACGGCACCGCGGAAGCGCTGGCACCGTTGATAAAGGCGGGGCAAATCCTCTACCGCAACACCGGCGAAAACTTGGGTGGGGCGGGTGGCTTTAATTTCGGTATGCGTGTGGCGGTCGAGAAGGGCTATGATCGTCTGTGGGTGATGGATGACGATTGCATCCCCGATTCTTCCGCCCTCTCCGCCCTTTTGTGGGCGGATCGTCGTTTGGAGGGAAATTACGGCTTCCTCTCCGGCATCGCCCGCTGGCGGGATGGCTCCCCCTGCCAAATGAACGTGCAAAAGGTCGGCTTGTGGCGCAAGCTCACCGATTACACCACCCCGTTGGTGCCGGTGACCATGGCCACCTTTGTATCGGCGTTTATCCCTGCCGATCGGGTGCGGGAGGTGGGGTTACCTATCCGTGAGTTTTTCATCTGGTCGGACGATTTGGAGTATACGCGCCGTCTGTCCCGCCGCTATCCCTGCTACGCGGTCAACGGCTGTCGGGTGCTTCACGATATGCGGCATAATAACAAGGTCAACATTGCCACCGATTCCATTGACCGCATGGGGCGGTACGCCTATCTCTATCGCAACGAGGTGTATGTCTACCGTCGGGAGGGGCTGGCCGGTTGGTTGTATTTGTTCGCGCGGGTGGGGTTGCATCTGGGCAAGATTTGGCTCCGTTCCCCCGATAAGTTTCAGCGGATGAAGGTCATTCTCTCCTCATTTGCAGCGGGGTGGCGCTTTCATCCGCCCGTTGAGGAGGTGTCGTAATGCCCATACGTGTCTTGCAGGTGTGCGCCGAGCCGTTTGCGGGTGGCGGGCAGGAGAGTTTTCTCATGAATATGTATCGCCACATCGACCGCACGCGGGTGCAGTTTGATTTCTACACTCCGTTTGAAAATCGCGCTATCGCCATGCAGCAGGAGGTTGAGCGGTTGGGCGGTCGGCTGTGGGCGTCGGGTTTTCCGTTTGGCGAGGATAAGCGGGAGTATTTCCGCCGTGGTTTGTCTGCCTTTTTGGAGGAACACCCCTATTCCATTGTCCACATCCATTCAGGCAGCGTCTACGCCCTTGCGGTAGGCGCCAAACTGGCGCGGCAACGAGGCGCCGCTCATGTCATCGTTCATTCTCATTGCGGCGGTTTTGACAATCTCCAATATCGGGTGGCGCGTGCCGTCACCCGTTACCCGTTGCTCACCTATCCCACCGATTATTATGCCTGTTCCCATTTGGCGGCGCGGTGGAAATTTCCCCCGTCGGTGATTCGTAGGGGGGAATATACGGTGCTCAAAAATGCGGTGGACACCGCCACTTTGCGGTATAACCCCGCTGCCCGCCGCGCAGTCCGTGAGGAGCTGGGGTTGGGGGATAAACCCATCGTGGGACACGTGGGACGGTTCGCGTTGCAGAAAAACCATCGCTTTCTCATGGAGGTTTTCGCCGCGCTGGTCGAGATACAGCCCGATGCCCAACTGGTGTTGGCAGGGGAGGGGGAGTTGGTGGACGAGGTGCTGCGGCAGGTGGACAAGCTGGGGGTGGAAGACCGCGTGCATTACCTTGGTACGCGGCAGGATATTCCCGCTTTGATGAGCGCCTTTGACGTGCTGCTCTTGCCCTCCTTCTTCGAGGGTCTACCCGTGGTGGGGGTGGAGGCTCAGGCGGCGGGACTTCCCGTTGTCACTTCCACCGGTGTGACGCGGGAATTGCCGCTGGAGGATCTGGTGGCCTATCTGCCCTTGACCGACACCGCCACCCAATGGGCGCAGGTGGTGCTGGGGGCGCTGGCTACCCCGCGGCGAGATACCTCCGCCCAGATGATTGCTTGCGGCTATGACGTGCATGCCGCCGCAGCGGAGATGCAACGGCGTTACGAGGAGATGGTGTGATGGCGGTATATATTGCAACCCACAAGGACGTTCCTCTACCACAGGAAAAGGGGTACGTCCCTCTGCAGGTGGGGGCGGCGGTGCATCCGCCTCTTTTGTATCTAGGGGACAACACCGGAATCCACATTTCGGAGAAAAACCCCCACTATTGTGAGTTGACGGGGTTGTTTTGGATTTGGCAAAACGCACGCGACAGCTACAAGGGGTTGGTGCATTACCGCCGCTTTTTCACCTATCGTGGGGATATGTTGTCCGAAGAGCAGCTGCATCGTTTTCTCGCCGAGTACGACATGATTTTGCCCCGCCCCGAACCCTTGCGTGAGCGAGCGTGGCAGGAGTTTTGCCTGCACAGCGGCCGCGAAAAGGATTTGGTGCTGACACGGCAGGCGGTGGAGGCGGTCAGCCCCGAAATGCTCTCCGCCTTTGATCGGGTGATGGCAGGCCGACGCCTGCATTTATACAACATGCTGATTGCTTCCAAAGAGGGCTTCGACGCCTATTGCCGTTGGCTGTTCGCGGTGCTGACCCAGGTGGAGCAGGGGGTGGATATGACCGGCTACACCCCGTATGAACAGCGGTTGTACGGCTTTTTGGGAGAACGACTCTTAAACGTGTGGGTGGCGCATCACGGCTTGCGGGTGTGCGCCCTGCCGGTGAAAAATACAGAGCAAACTTTGGCACAGGAGGTGCGGCTGTGGATGCGGCGGCAACGAAATCGGTTATCCCGCGGCTGAGCCCTCGATGGGTGACGGCAGGGGAATATCTCTTAATGCTGTTGGTGGTGTTTTACTCTGCCGTATGGTGCCTGTACACCTCTGCGAATTGCAACACCGCCCTGCGTTTCGGCGTGCCGCTGCTCTGCGTGCTGATTGTCTGCTCAGCACGCTCCATCTCCCCTGCGTTGTGGCGGCGGGTAGGGATGCTGGCGGTGTTTTTGCTGGTGTATCTCATTGCCACCCGCTACAACGCCATTCGCTATCTGCTGTATTATTTCACGCCGCTGTTGTTGCTGACGTTGTACGCAGGGATGCAAAAGGATGGCGGTGTGGGTCTGCTCCACAAGTTGTCCGACATCATGGTGGTTCTCACCGCCTTTTCGCTTTTCTTTTACCTTTTCGGGACAATTCTCCGATGGATTCCCAAGACCGACTTGGCCGCTTTTTACTGGGGCGGCGGCTGGCGCACCTGCCCCTCCTATTTTCACCTCTACTACGAGGCACAGCAGATCACCTTTTTCGGTCTCGATTTGCCGCGCAACTGCGGGGTGTTCCCCGAAGCACCGGGGTTTGCGGTGTTTTTGGTGATTGCCACCGCTGCCGAGGTGTTGCTCCGCGCCCGCCCGCGGTTGTGGCGGTGTGTGTTGTTCGCGGTGGCTACCGTCACCACCGTGTCGGTGAAGGCTTTTTTGCTGATGGCGGCGGTGTTTACCTTGCGGTACGTATTGTGTCCGCCCCAATGGTTATCTCGTCGGCTCAGATTGTGGCTGTTTCCTCTCTTGGGGGTGGTGATGACGTTGGCGGCAACGGTGCTGCTGTGGGATAAACTCAATTCCGTGTCGGGGGTGATGCGGCTGGACGACGTGGCGGCCTGCCTGCGTGCGTTTGCCACCGCGCCGCTGTTTGGCACCGGCTATTGGAACGATGCCTCCATCATCCCGTTTTTCTCCTATCCTGACCGCTACAATAACGGCCTGAGTATGGGTGCGGCGGTGATACTGGCACAGGGGGGACTATACCTCTCCACCCTCTATTGGTGGCCGGCGGTGGGGGCGATTTATCGCCGTGGCGGTGACCGCCGTCGCTGGATAGCGTTTGTTCTTATCTACGCAGGTTTGCTGTTTAGCGGCAACATCACCTATCACTTCTTAACCATGTTGCTCATCGCCGTCTTTCTGTCGGTAGGGAGGGAGGGGGTGTCGTGACCGCTCCCAATTTACGCAGAAACTATCTCTACACAGTGGTTATCCAGGTTGTGTCTATGCTCACCCCTCTGGTCACCGCTCCTTACGTGGCACGGGTGCTGGGAACGGACGGGGTGGGAACGTATAGCTACGTGCTGTCGGTAGCCACCGCCTTTTCTCTCTTCGCCGCCTTGGGGCTCAGCGCCTACGGCCTGCGGGAGGTATCCCGCCTGCGGGACAACCCTGCGGTGGTGTCCCGTCTCTTTTGGGAGTTGACGCGGTTGCGGTTTATCACCACGCTACTAACGGGGGCGGTGTATGCTCTACTTTGTTGGTGGGCTGGAAATTGGCGGCTGTACGGGGCGATGGGGTTGCTGATCCTTGCTACGGGGCTGGATCTCACCTGGTTTTTTCAGGCGATGGAACGCTTCGGCACCCTGATGCTTCGCCATCTGGCGGTGAAAGTGCTGGGGGTGGTGCTGGTGTTTACGCTTGTACGGCAGGAGGGGGACGTGGCGGTGTACGCTCTCATCCAAACCGGCACGTCTTTGTTGTCGAACCTCCTGTTGTGGCCGCGCTTGCGCGGGCTGGTGGGCAAGGCGCCAAGCAGCAACTTTCTCGCCCATCTGCGTCCCTCTCTGGTCTACTTCGTCCCTGCGGTGGCCACCTCGGTGTATACCGTGCTGGACAAGACCATGTTGGGGGTCATCACCCGGGATATGGCGCAAAACGGCTATTACGAGAGTGCCCACAAGATCATGCGTCTGCTGTTGGCGTTGCTCACGTCGCTCAACGTGGTGGTGGGGGTGCGCACGTCCTATCTTTTTGGGCAACAGCGGGAGGAAGAGGTGCGCACCCATCTTGTGGATGCCTACCGCTTTATGTGTGCGTTGGCTTTTCCGCTGTGCGGCGGACTGATGGCCTGCGGTTATGGGTTTACCATGGTTTTTTTCGGCGGGGATTTCGCCGCCGCGGGAGGTATGCTGACCTTGTTTGCACCGCTGCTGTTTATCATCGGCACCAGCAACGTGTTAGGGAGCCTTTACCTCACCCCCGGCGGCTACCGCCGCTTGAGTAATCGCGCTATCCTCCTTGGAGCAGGGGTGAATTTGCTGCTCAATTTGTTGCTCATCCCCCACTACGGCGGCTATGGCGCGGTGGCCGCTTCGGTGGCGGCAGAGTTGACGATTTCTGCCTTGTACCTGTGGTTTACCCACGCCTTTTTGTCTGCGTGGCGGCTGTTGCGGGTGGCGGGACGCTACGCCCTCTACGGCGTAGCGGTGTTTGTGATGGCGTGGGGCGTGGGGCTTGGCATGCCGCCCACCTTTCTCACGGTGCTGGCGCAGACGGTGGTGGGCGTAGTGACCTATGCCGTGCTGCTTACCTTGTTTCACGACCCGATATGGGCGGTGTGGCACAATCTGCGTAAAGGAGGTGACGGCGTGTGACCGAATCCGAGCGTCAGGCGGTGTGGGCGGTGCAACTGAAGTTGTTGGAGGCATTTGACGGTGTGTGCCGTCGGCACGGATTGCGCTATTTTGCGGGCGGCGGCACCTTGCTTGGCGCCGTCCGCCACAAGGGGTATATCCCGTGGGACGACGACATCGACTTGTTTATGCTTCGTCGCGACTATGACCATCTGTTGGCGGTGGGGGCGGCGTTTCGCCCACCTTTTTTTCTGCAAACGGCGTATAACGACGCCTATTACAGCCGCGGTCACGCACAGTTGCGACTGGACGGCACCACCGCCATCTTGGCAGGAGAGTGGGGCAAATACCGCTTTCATCAGGGAATTTTTATTGATATTTTCCCGTTGGATTGTGTTCCCGATGACCCCACCGAGCAAGCCGCCCAGCGCCATCGGTTGGCGCGGTGGAACCGATGGCTGGCGGCTACCGTCCGCTACCCCGGCAGTCCCCACAAGACCCCGCTCAAGACGGCGGTTCACCACCTGCTGTCTTGGGTTCCGTATCGGGTGCTATACTGGAAGATGGAGCAGGAGTGCAAACGCTACAGGCACACCGCCCGGGTGGCTCTGCTCAGCTTTGAGCCGCAGTCGGATCGGTGGGTGATGCCTGCCTCTGCCTTTGCGGGGGCGGTTGAGTGGAGGTTTGAGCATACGGAGATTCCTGTTCCGGTGGGGTTTGACACCATTCTTACCACTGCCTACGGCGATTATCTCACGCCGCGCCAAGAACCCACCTACCATGAAGGGGTTTTCTTTGACCCCCATCGGGACTGGCAGGAATACGTGAAACGAAAAAGCCGCTGTCGTTGACAGCGGCTTTTTGTATACCGGTTCTTACTTGATGGGCGTTTTCTTTGACTTTTTCTTGTTGTTGATAATCGTGCATACGACCCATACCGCCACACCGACGGCGGTGACGATGCTCACCAAACCCCAGTTGACCAGCGACAGGTTGGTGATGACAAAATCGCCCGTTTCGGCGTCCTGCAGAGGACGGAAGATCTCCACCACGTCCCACACGGTGGCGGTCAGCAGGGCGGCTTTGCCGATGAGGGAGAGGACAAAGCTGCCGCTCTTTGCCGTCTGCTTGGCACGGGTGGGGGTCTGTTCACGCAGATCCACCGCGCGGGAGAGATACCACGCGCCCAAAGCGGTGACGACAGTTTCGGGGATCATATAGGTGGCGTTGTACGCCAGCGAATAGATCAGCGCCGCACTGTCGGGGATGGAGAGACCTGCCCATACGGTGCAGCCGGCGATGGTGTGCAGGGTATAGCGCAGGGCACCGGTCAGCAGGGCACCCAGCACCAAGGCTACGCCCTGGCTTTCGCACTTGCGGCGGAAGATGCCGCCCAGACCCAACACGGTGAACGCCAGCAGATAGTCCAGCACCACGATGGCTACCGCCGCCTCGGGGGAGGTGGCGTAGGAGAGGGTGTTGGCACCCAGCAAGAGCTGGATCAGCGAGTGGGCAAAGGCGGTGAACAGACCCTGCCACAGGCCGTGGCGGTAGGCCACCAAGAGGATGGGCAGGGCGGAGAAGGCGGTGATACTGCCGCCATAGGGCAGATCCAGTACCTTGACAAAGCTGAGTACCGTGGCCATGGCCAGCATCAGACCGCTCTCTACCAGACGGAGCATCTTCTTTTGTTTGTTTGCTTGCATTTTGTTTGTCTCCTTTTTATAAATTCAATCGGACAAACAAAAAACCTCCGCCCAAAATGGACGGAGGTGATACAGCATACACTGTCGGTGTTTTGTGATAAAACATCCCTCCGCCGGCATTATCCGGATCAGGTTCAGGGTTAAGCCTCTGGCTCTCTCAGCCGTCCTCGGTGGGACAGCACCCCTTGTTTTGTCTGTTCGGTTGTGAAGCCATTGTAGCACTCGTGGTGCGGTTTGTCAAGAGTTATAAGAACTCATTGTACCGCAGGGCATCGTCGATTTCCTCCTGTACCATCTCGGGCACGCCGTCGGGATAGTAGCACAGCGTCCAGGTCAGGGTACGGCGGTATGTGGTGAGGCCAAAGCCTTCGCTCGACATACCCGTTTGGGTTTCGGTGGCCTTGTTGCCGTCGGCGTCGTAGGTCAGGGCGACGGTGTAGGGGGTGCTATCCTCCCGTGCGTAGGTAGTGACCTCCTCGATGAGTCGGCCTTGCTTGTCGTAGGTGTACCGCTTATTCCAATCGTAGTTGGTGCCGGTGCACACCGTGGTGAGGCAGTTGCCATCTTCGTCGTAGGTGTAGGTAGTTTTCTGCGTGCCTTCGGTCTTGCACAGCAGGTTGCCCTTGTCATCGTATTCGTAGGTGACGGTGCCGGAGAAGTTGACAGCGGCGGGGTAGCGGTCAATCTGCACCAGTCGTCCTGCGGTGTCGTAGTGATAGGTGCGGCTGGCATAGGTGTAGCCGTCTGCCTCTATCACCCATTCCTTCCACAGACGCTCCTGCGTGTCGTATTCGTCGACGTATACCTTGTCGGTGGAAGAGTGACGCTCGGTTACCTTATATAGCGTGCCGTCGGTGCGGTATTCCGTCTCGACCTCCTCCCAATCGCTGTCGGCGTAGATGGTCTTTTTGGAGATTACCTTTCCCGTCTCGTTGTAGCGGTATTCGTATTGGGTGACCGTTTCGGTGGTTTCGGTGGTGGTCTCGGCACCCTCTGTCGCAACGTGGGTGTTGACTACCTTCTCCTGCGTTACGTTGCCGTTTTCGTCGTAGGTGTAGGTGTAACGCGTATCGTTAATACGACTACTGTTGGGAATTTCGATAGAGGATTGCTTGCGGATTGGTTTTCCTGTTTCGTCGTAGGTGTAGGTTTCGATACGCAGATAGCCGTCGGAGGAAGCCTTTTCCTCGACGATGCGTCTGTGGGCATCGTAGGTATAGACGTGTTCGGTAGTGTCACCTTTATCCGTAATCACCTTTTTGATGATATTGCCCTGTTCGTCCAAGACAAGCTCGGTAGAAAAGTGCATATCATCGGCCGTTTCGTGCTGGGTGGTCAGAGCATCATAGGTTGGCACAAAGACAAAGCGACTGAGCAAGTCTTTTGATGGCTCGTCGGTCGCGTTCAATAGCAGGTCGTAGGCGGTGCGATAGTCGCCGCTGTTGATGGCGGCCACAGCAGCCTTATAGTTGTCGGTCAGGGTGTCCTGTGGTTTGTCGGCGTCCTGCGTTTGCTTGCCGCAGGCGCAGAGCAGTACAAGACCGCACACCAGCAGAATGGTCAGAAACTTTCTCATAGACATTCCTCCTTTATGATGTGAGTTGGATTGCTCCTGCTCAAATAAAGCCATAGGACTCACCTCCTTGTATACTATTTCACTTTCATTATAACAACGGGTAAAATCTGTTGTCAATGGAGGCCACATAAGATTGGATACCTACACAAAAAAAGAAAGGCTTTTTGTGTAAGGTGCTTCACTCTACAAGACGGAAATTTTCTCGCCGGGTCACATCGTCGGAAAATTTTCTCTCCCTCTTGAATTGGTGAAATAGTTGTGCTATTATATAATATTAGTATGGAAATTTATGTCGAAAGGAGGGAGAGCCGTGTCTGCGTATGTATGGAATGGCGGTGACCTGAATAACCTATTGGTATTGCCCGGCGAGGTGGCGGATTGCCTATCTTCTGCCGGCGCAGAACCGTTGCGGGTGCTGCTGTGGTTCTCCCGCCGTGGAACCGATTTTGATGCTGCCGCCTGCGCCGCTGCTCTCGGTATGAGTGAGCCGGAGTGCGTGGGTTGCCTCAACTATTGGGTAGAGAAGGGAATTCTTTGCTGTGACGGAGTGGCAGTTGCCGCTCCCGCAGAGTCTGCCCCTGTCAAGCAGGCTCGCCCTGCGGCGGTCAAACCTCTGTGGAAAGAGGTGTTGGCTTACCAGCAGGAGCACAAGGAGTTTTCCGCTTTTCTGCAGGAGGTCAGCGCTCGCATCGGTCGTCCTTTGAATCACGGCGATAATGCCACCTTGCTGTATCTCATCACCACCGCCGGTGTGCCCCAGACCTCCGTGCTGCTGGCTACCGCCTATGCGGTGTCCATCGACAAGGCAAGTATGCGGTATATCGAGAGCTTGGTGCTGGGCTGGGTGGACGAGGACATCGTCACCCCCGAGCAGGTGGACGGAAAGATTCGCGAGCTGACCGAAACCCGCAAGAGTGCCGAAAAGGTGGAGAAGATTTTGGCTCTGCCCCGCCCCCTCAACGCCGCACAGGCTAAGACGGCCCACAAGTGGCTGACCGCGTGGTGCTTCAGCGATGCGATGTTACAGCACGCCCAGACCTTGACGCTGGAGAATTGCGACAAGTTCTCGGTGGCGTATATGGATAAGATTTTGGAGCGCTGGCACGCCGAGGGAATTCATTCTCCCGACCGTATCGAAGCGCCTAAGACCAAGAAAAAAGGCCCTGCCTCCACCAATCCGGAGCAGAGCAGCTTGGATAGCGAGTTTGAGGAGCAGTTGCTCAAATATCGCCCCAAATTCAACAAGAAAGACTAAAAGGAGGTGCTTTTCCCCATGGCTTATGATGAAAAAGTGGTGCGTGCCGCCAAACAGCGGCTGGAAAAGCGCCGCCGTGACGCCGAGACCTCTGCTGCTGCCCTGCGGGAGCGGATGTGTAACGACATCCCCCGCCTGCGGGAGATCGAGCGAGAAAAGGCCGCCGCTATCCCCGAATTAACCCACGCCATCCTATCGGGTAACGCCGACGGCGCGGTAGAGCGCATTCAGCAGAACAATTTGCGGCTGCAGCAGGAGATGGCAGACATACTGCACGCTAACGGCTGCAGTTTTGACAACTTTGAGCCGCGCTACACCTGCGCTAAATGCGGAGATACCGGCTATGCGAATGGCGTGGTATGCGATTGTTACCGCCGCCTGTTGCAGGAGGAGGCGTGCAACGCCTTGTCCGGCTTGTCCGCTATGCGGCTCACGGATTTTGGCTCTCTGCGGCTGGATTATTACGACAATGCGGTGGACCCCAAATTAGGGGTTTCGCCCCGCGAGCACATGGCGAATATCATCGCCTATTGCCGCGATTATACCGCCGCCTTTGCCCCCAACAGCGACAGCCTTTTATTGTGCGGTGCCACCGGTCTTGGTAAGACCCATCTGTGCCTCGCGATTGCCCGCGGTGTCACCGAGCAGGGCTTTGGCGTGGTGTACGGCTCGGTACAGCCTCTCGTCCGCCGCTTGGAGGCGGAGCACTTCGGCCGTGAGCAGGGGGACAGCGAGGGTCAACTGATTTCTTGCGACCTCTTGGTGCTGGACGATTTGGGCATGGAGTTTGATACCCCCTTCTCTCGCGCTTGTCTGTACAACATTCTCAACGCCCGCCTGCTGGAGGGCAGACCCACCGTGGTGAGCACCAATTTGAGCATTTCCGCCATGAAGGAGCGGTACGGCGATCAGATTGCCAGCCGTATCAGCGGCGGGTTTGTGCCGCTTCTCTGCGTGGGCAACGACGTTCGTCAAATCATGCGTCGTCAGAGTTTGAACTAAGGAGATTTTAATTATGGCTACATTATGTATGGGTTGTATGAATCCTCTGCCGGAAGATAGCTTGGAGTGCCGTGTGTGCGGTTTTGACATCACCAAGGACAAAAACCCCGAGCATTGCCTGCCAATCACCACTTCGTTGCAGGGGCATTATATCGTGGGTCGCCTGATGGGTGAATTCCCGGACCATTTGCTGTATCTGGCTTACGACCGCCAGATGAAGGAGCCTTGCTTCATTCAGGAGTTTTTTCCTGCTGCTATCGGTCGCCGTGATACCATCGGCGGCGTTCAGCCGCTGGAGGGTTGCAATAAGGTGTTTGAGGAATACGCCGACCGCTTCCGTACCACTATGCGCATTTTGGCGCGTATGCGTGAGTTGCCTTCTGTGGTGCCGGTGTACGATATTTTTGAGGAAAACGGTACCGTGTATTCCGTGTCGGATTATTGTCAGGGTATGACCCTGTCCAAAAAAATCAAGTTGTCCGGCGGCCGCATTCCGTGGCCGGAGGCGCGGGTGATCTTTATGTCCCTGCTCAGCGGCCTGATTCAGCTCAGCGACGCAGGCATCTGCCATTTGGCCATTTGCCCCGACAACATTCTTATCGGCAGTGACGGCAAGGCGCGTTTGCGCAATTTCTCCATCGCTGCCGCACATACCTCCGGCACCGATTTGGCGCCGGATCTCAAGAGCGGCTACGCTGCGCCCGAGCAGTATGGTGCTGACGAAGAGGTTGGTGCCGCGGCGGATGTGTACGCGTTGGCGGCCACTATTTTCCGCACCGTCACCGGCACCGAGCCTCCCGCCGGCGACAACCGCGCCAAGAATTCCGACGATCTGTTTATGTCCGCTGAGGTGGCGGAGGAGCTGACCCAGCCTGTGTGCGTGGCACTGTTTAACGCTCTGCAGGTGTTGCCTGAGCGCCGTACTGCCGGCTTAGCACAGTTGCGGGATCAATTGACGGTGAATCCTCAGGTGTCCGCTTTGGTGGACGAGGCGCAGGAGGATATTGCTCTTGCGGACGAAGCACAGCCGGAGGAAGAGGAAGAAAAGAGCGGCCGCAAGGGTTTGGTTGCCATGCTGATTATCAGTTTGTCGCTACTGCTGGTTTGCGTCGTTTTAATTGTGTGGCTGGTTTTGGGCGGTCCTGATCGCGGTAAGCCCGATGGCGGCAGCGGCATTCCTGAGGAGGGCACCTCCACCACCACGCGACCCAGCGAGAATCGCCTTCCTGTGGCGGGCGAGGCCGTGGTGCAGAATGTGGTGGGCAACGTGTACGTGGACGTTAAGGATGACGAGCCCAACGGTATGCCGTTGGAGGTCATCGGCTACGCGTACGACGCTAATCAGGACGAGGGCGTGATTATCGCCCAGTTCCCGCTGGCGGACGACGTGCAGGCCACCGGCTCCCCCATTTACGTGGTGGTCAACAGCGCTCGTGCTGAGGCGGAGCGGCTGACAGTGCCTAACTTGACCGGCTGGCAGGAGGCACACGCCGAATACGTGCTCAAATATATGGGCTACACCGTCAAGAAGATTACGGTTAGTCAGGCCACCTACGACGAGGGCTTGGTGAATAGCATGCGTCCCGGCGCCGGCGTGGAGGTATCCTACGGCAGTGAGGTCACCTTGTATATCAGCAGCAAGAAGCCTACGGCGCAGGTTCCGGATCTGAAGGGTGCGAGCAAGGATGAGGTGCGCAAGACGCTGGAGCTGCTGGGCTTTGTGGTGCAGGAGGTGGAGATGACTGACTCGCTGTACGACGTAGGTCTGGTGGATCACGTGAACGAGGCGGGTCGGGAGCTGGCTATCGGCTCTACGGTGACGGTGTACGTCAGCACTGCTCAACCTGTGTTGCCTGACGATCCCTCCGACGATCCTTGGAGCGATCCCTCCGACGGTATGTATTGATCATGCAAAAGAGACCGATGTGTATGCATCGGTCTCTTTTTTATTTCCTATATATATCGTAGTGAAAAAGGCGGGATTCGTCCTCTTTACTACCGCACACCACCGTTGCCTCGCGAATCAACCCTTGTTCCAGTGCGCCGGATAGCATCAACAATCCCGTCAGTTGGCTGTGGAGATTCAGCACGTCCCGCTCGTCGGTTTTAAGGAATACGCTTCCTTTTGCGTTGGCGGCAAAGTCCATCAGTTTATTAAAGTCGAAATTACGGATACGTACACCGTCCATATCACCGCCTCCTTTCTTGTATAGTATGTCGCGTTCGGCATAGAATACCATTGACGCGGGTTGTTAAAAAGCGGAAAATGACGGGGTTTACAAAGAATTCACAAATAGCTATTGACAGATTGCGAAAAGCCTGCTACAATAAGATTAGCACTCGACGAGATAGAGTGCTAACACAAACAAAACAAAAGTGCTAACGGAGGTGAGGGCGATATGCAATTGGATTTTCGCAAAGGCCGCATTTTGGCGGCAATTGTAGAGAGTTACATCCAGACCGGTGAGCCGGTAGGCTCTAAGGTGCTGGCCGATATGTTGGGCAACTGCGTATCCTCCGCCACCATCCGCAACGATATGGCGGTGCTTACCGCCGCCGGTTATCTGGCACAGCCCCACACCTCGGCAGGGCGTTTGCCCACCTCTGCGGCTCTGCGCTGGTATGTGGAGGAGATGATGGATCGCCGTCCTCTCACCCTGCAGGAGAAGGTGGATATCAAATCTGCCCTTTCCGCCGTATCGGGTGACGCCGCTCGTATGCAGCAGGAAGCTTGCCGCGTGCTGGCGGACCTGACGGGTCTATGTGCGGTGGCCGGCCGTCCCGATTACGTGGGCGCCAACATCAGCCGCATCGACGTGATGCAGATGTCCCCCCGCAATATGGGCGTCCTGTTGGTGCAGGACAACGGTTTTATGCACACCCGCATGTGCCGCTGTCAGCGCGACATCCCCACCAAGTTTGTGGTGGCACTGTCCGAGTATCTTTCCCGCCGTTTTTTGGGCGGTCCGCTGTCCGCCGTAACGGTGGAGGCGATGCAGACCATTCTCATCGACTTGGGCGAGGCGGGTTTGGCGGTGGCACCGATTTTGTCCGCCTTCTACGAGCTGGCGTTGGAGTGCGCCGCCTCCCGTATTACGGTGGCGGGTCAGATGAACCTGCTCCGCCAGCCGGATTACCCCACCAGTCGTGCGCTGGCACACCATCTGTCGGATCGCCAGAACGTGTCCGATCTGCTGGACAATGGATCTGCGGAGGGCACACGGGTGATTTTGGGCGGTGACAGCGATCCGCTGTTTACCGGTAGCGCCGTGGTGCTGGTTCCTTACTCGCTGGGCAAGCGTGGACAGGGCACCTTGGGTATCGTCGGCCCCATCCGTCAGGATTACGCCACATTGATTCCGCGGCTGGAATACTTCGCCGCCCATTTGGGACGGATGATGAGCGAATTGTTTGATGATACCGAAGCGTTGGATTTCGGTTAAGGAGGAAACCATAGATGGATAACGAAAAGACCACTTCCGAAACGGTAGAAACCACCGAACAGCCCGTGGAGGAGAAAAAGAGCAAAAAGGGCGGCAAGACCGCCGAGCTGGAGAAGAAACTGGCGGCTAAGGACGAGGAGATCGCCTCCCTCACCGACCAGTACCAGCGTATGCTGGCGGAATACGCCAACTACAAGCGCCGTACCGAGCAGGAGAAGATGCAGATCGGCCTGTTTACCAAAGCCGAGTTGCTCACCGAGCTGCTCACCAGCGTGGATAATATGGAAAAGGCGATTGCCGCCCCTGCCGGCGAGGATTACAAGACCGGCGTGGACATGGTGCTGCGCCAGTTTATGGACGCCCTCGGCAAGATGGGGCTGGAGGCTGTTGGCACCGAGGGCGAACCCTTTGATCCCAACGTCCACAACGCTGTGATGCGGGAGGACGCTGACGGAGTAGAGGAAGAAACCGTCACCGCCGTATTCCAAAAGGGTTACAAGCTGGGCGACCGCGTTCTGCGACCCGCCATGGTGAAAGTGGCAAACTAAGCTAATTAAGGGAAACCTTTTAGATACATTTCGTATAAACAACAACTATTTTTACTGGAGGTAATGATTATGGCAAAGATTATTGGTATTGACTTGGGTACGACTAACTCCTGCGTGGCTGTGATTGAGGGCGGCGAGGCCGTCGTCATCCCCAACGCTGAGGGTGCCCGCACCACCCCCTCTGTGGTGGCATTTAAGAAGGACGGCGAGCGTATCGTCGGCCGCGTGGCTAAGCAGCAGGCTGTGTCTGCTCCCGACCGCACCATCGCTTCTATCAAGCGTGATATGGGTACCGACCGCAAGGTGTCCATCGACGGCAAGGCCTATAGTCCTCAGGAGATTTCCGCGATGATTTTGGCTAAGCTGAAGGCAGACGCCGAGGCTTATCTGGGCGACACCGTCACCGAGGCGGTCATCACCGTTCCCGCCTACTTCACCGACGCACAGCGTCAGGCCACCAAGGACGCCGGCAAGATTGCCGGTATGGAGGTCAAGCGTATTATCAACGAGCCCACCGCTGCGGCTTTGGCTTACGGTATCGACAAGGAGACCGAGCAGAAGATCATGGTGTACGACCTGGGCGGCGGTACCTTCGACGTGTCCATCATCGAGATGGGCGACGGCGTGCAGGAGGTGCTGGCCACCGCCGGTAACAACCGCCTGGGCGGTGACGACTTCGACCAGAAGATCGTGGACTGGATGGTTGCCTCTTTCAAGGCCGAGACCGGCGTGGATCTGTCCGCCGACAAGATGGCTGTCCAGCGTCTGCGCGAGGCCGCTGAGAAGGCTAAGATCGAGCTGTCCGGTTCCACCAGCAGCAACATCAACCTGCCCTTCATCACCGCCGACGCCACCGGTCCCAAGCACTTGGATCTGACCCTGACCCGCGCTAAGTTTAACGAGCTGACCGCTTCTCTGGTGGAGGCCACCATGGGTCCCGTGCGTCAGGCGCTGTCCGACTCCGGCCTGTCCGCCTCTCAGGTGGATAAGGTGCTGCTGGTGGGCGGTTCCACCCGTATCCCCGCCGTGCAGGAGGCTATTCAGAAGTTCATGGGCAAGGAGCCCTTCAAGGGCATCAACCCTGACGAGTGCGTGGCTATGGGTGCCGCTCTGCAGGGCGGCGTTCTGGGCGGTGAGGTCAAGGGCCTGCTGCTGCTGGACGTTACCCCCCTGTCCTTGGGTGTGGAGACCATGGGCGGCGTAATGACCAAGGTCATCGACCGCAACACCACCATCCCCACCAAGAAGAGCCAGATCTTCTCCACCGCCGCTGACAATCAGCCCTCCGTTGAGGTGCACGTGCTGCAGGGCGAGCGTGAGTTTGCCCGCGATAACAAGACCCTGGGTCTGTTCCATCTGGACGGCATCGCTCCCGCTCGTCGCGGCGTGCCCCAGATTGAGGTTACCTTTGATATCGATGCCAACGGCATCGTGAACGTGTCCGCTAAGGATCTGGGCACCGGCCGTGAGCAGAAGATCACCATCACCTCCAACACCAACATGTCCAAGGAGGACGTGGAGAAGGCTGTCCGCGAGGCTGAGCAGTATGCCGCCGAGGATAAGGCTCGCCGCGAGGCTGTGGACACCCGCAACAACGCCGACCAGATGGTGTACCAGTCCGAGAAGACCATCGAGGAGATGGGCGACAAGATTTCCGCCGACGACAAGGCTGAGCTGCAGGACAAGATCGACGCGCTGAAGGAGGCTTTGAAGGGTGAGGATATCGAGGCCATCAAGGCAAAGCAGGAGGAGCTGACCAAGTCCTTCTACGCCGTCAGCGAGAAGATCTATCAGGCCGCCGCTGCTGCGCAGGGTGCTGAGGGCGGCGTTGCCCCCGACGGTTCTGCCGCTCCCGACAGCGAAGGCTACTACGACGGCAACGTGAACTAAGGGCAACCACGGATTCAACCTTAGTCACGATTTCATCAGCGGTTACAAATTGCTTAAAAAATAAGGACACCGCCTGAGATTTTCTCAGGCGGTGAAACCTGCTTAAAAGCCTTCCCCTTGAGGGGAAGGTGGCACGGCGATAGCCGTGACGGATGAGGTGGTCGCGGAGCGTATAACAAGACTCTTCACGGATAAAGGATAACGCCGTCTGCGGACGGCTACACCTCATCAGTCAGCCTAACGGCTGACAGCTTCCCCCCAAGGGGAAGCCTATGCAACGCCTAACGGCGTTTAAGACAGGAGATTTCCTATGGCGGATAAACGTGATTATTACGAGGTGCTGGGCGTCAGCAAGAGTGCCTCGGACGACGAGATCAAAAAAGCCTATCGCAAGATGGCAAAAGAATATCACCCCGACCTGCATCCCGGCGATAAGGAAGCGGAAGCCAAGTTCAAAGAGGTGGGCGAGGCCTACGAGGTGCTGTCCGACGCCCAGAAAAAGAGTCGCTACGACCAGTTCGGTCATGCGGGCGTAGACCCCAATTTTGGCGCCGGTGGCGGCGGATGGGGTGGCGGCGGTTTCAACGTGGATTTTGGTGACATCGGCGACATTTTCTCCTCCTTCTTTGGTGGCGGGTTTGGTGGCGGCGGACGCCGCGCCAACCCCAATGGTCCCCGACAGGGCACCGACGCTGCAGTCAGTGTTTTCATTTCCTTTGAAGACGCCGCCAAGGGCTGTAAGCAGAAGGTGTCGGTCACCCGTATCGCCCCTTGCGAGGAGTGCGGCGGCAGCGGTGCCAGACGCGGTACCAGTCCCACCACCTGCCCCGATTGCGGCGGCAGCGGTCAGGTCGCCCGCGCTCAGCGCACCCCCATCGGCGTGGTGCAGATGCAGACCCCCTGCTCCCGTTGTGACGGTCGCGGTCGTATCATCGACAGCCCCTGTGCCGCCTGTAGCGGTCAGGGTCGCACCCGCAAGACGGAGGAGATGGGCATCAACATACCCGCCGGTATCGACGACGGTCAGGTGATCACCATCCCCGGTAAGGGCAACGCCGGTATAAACGGCGGTCCCGCCGGCGATCTGAACGTGCAGGTCACGGTGCGTCCTCACGCTTTGTTTGAGCGTGACGGCTATAATATTTGGTACGAGTTGCCTATCACCTACGCCCAGGCGGCGTTGGGTGACGAGGTGGAGATTCCCACCTTGGACGGCAAGATATCTTATGACATCAAAGAGGGCACGCAGCCCGGCGACATTCTCCGCATCCGCGGCAAGGGTATCCCCTATTTGCGTGGACGCGGCGTGGGCGATTTGTTGCTGAAAGTGGTGGTGGAGGTTCCCAAAAACCTCTCCAAGGAACAGAAGAAGCTCCTGCAGGAGTTCGAGGCTTCCACCGGCGACAAGCAGTACCAAAAGCGCAAGTCTTTCTTCGACAAGCTCAAAAAAGGATTTAATTAAAAAGAAAGTACGGCTATCATTTTGATAGCCGTACTTTCTCTTTGGCGCCTTAAGGCGTGGGAATAAACCCCCGGTTCTACCGGGGGAAGATAAAAGAGCGGAGCGATCCCTTGCCTCCCCTTGTCAGGGGAGGTGGATTTTTGCCGTAGGCAAAAAGACGGAGGGGTAGTTTCGTTATCTCT
>JAZNED010000011.1:0-2615 GCA_045588425.1 Acutalibacteraceae bacterium | reverse complement strand
GTGTACTGCATCGCCGCATCGGGGCAGGCCACCACGATGTCGTAGCCACCCTCCGCCATAGCCGCCAGCACGCCCAGACGCATCTGCTCGTACTCACGGCCTGCCGCCTCGATGTAACGCAACGACAGCTCGCGAGCGGGCAGATACAGCACGCGAAGACCGAGGGCTTTTAAATCCTCAGTCAGTCGGTTGGCCTCTGCCTCGTCGCCCGCCAGCATCACCGCCCGCTTTTTCAGCGAGCTGACCAGCGAGGCGGCAAACAGCACCTTATGAATGTGGGCAAGCCCCACTAATTGTATGGGTGTGCGGCGTGCGGCAAGGTCCTCCCGCACGCCCCGATAGGCGGCGAGATTCGCCAGCCCTTTATCCCAAATGCTCATAGTTTACCTCAGTAACCGCTGATTGAATCGAAGTGCGATTATCAGCGAGATAGTTTTTCGTTAGAATGGTAAAAAAGCACAGGCAATACTGGATGTATTGCCGAGCATTTTTGACCGTTTAGACGGGAAAATAGCCGCTGAGAATCGTGCATTCGGTTGAATCAGCGGTTACATTAATGAGAGTATTTATTCATCGCGTCTTCGATGGTGGAGGTGATGACCGTCTTAGCCGCACCGGCCGCCTTGTCAAAGGCTTCCTCCATCAAAGGACGTTCCTCTTTCTTGTACTTGCTCAGCACCCAATCCGCCAAATCGTAGGCAGGATGGGGTTTCGCCCCCACACCGATGCGGATGCGGGGGAAATTGTCGTCGCCGATGCAACCGATGATGCTGCGTAGTCCCTTTTGACCGCCGTCGCTGCCCTTCTTGCGTACGCGGATGACACCGGGGTTGAGGGCAATATCGTCGGACAGCACCAGCAGTTGGTCGGTGCTCAGCTTGTAGAAGGCCATAGCCTCCCGCACCGCCTCGCCGCTGTTGTTCATAAAGGTCTGGGGGAACATGAGCATCACCTTTTTGCCGCCGATGTCGCCGGTGCCCACCATGGCCTTAAACTGCTTTTTATCCAAGCGAATATTGTGGTCCTTCGCCAGCACACACAGAGCGTCGTAGCCCGCGTTGTGACGGGTGCCCTCATACGCCATGCCGGGGTTACCGAGGCCTACAATCAGCCAATCAATGGCACTCTTTTTCTTCCCAAAAATCATCGTCAAAATCCTCCTTGGTAAAACGCCTAAAGGCCGAACATCCCGCGATGTCCGGCTGTGTATTTCTTATTTCACACAACATTATAGCAAACATTCTCCCCCACCGCAAGAGAAATTTGCGGAACAGGCGAAAAGAAAACGGGCGGTCGAGGACACCCCCAGCCTCCCTCCCCGAGGGAGGTGGCCGAGCGACAGCGAGGTCGGAGGGAGTAAACACGCACAAACTCCCTCAGTCTCGCCGCCGTCGGCTCGACAGCTCCCTCGGCAAGGGAGCCTTCACCCTATCCCGCCTTTCGGTAACCGTGTAGGGGCGGGCGTCCTTGACCGCCCGTCTCTACAAACCCCTTCCCACCCAAAAATTCGTAAAAATTAACCGAAAACCGCCAAAAAAACTCATAAAAAATGCACAATTCGTAGTTTTTGCAAAAAAATGAAAAATTTTCTAAAAAAGTATGGCAATTTTTTAACATATATGGTATACTACCAAGTGGCTTTGCGGAGCAAGCGGGCAGGGTCGGGCAAAATGCTCGGACAGGCCTGCCCCACCGCAAGGAAAATCTGAAATTAAAGTTGGAGGTAATGTAACATGAGTCACAAGTATGTCTACCTGTTCAGCGAAGGCGACGCTTCCATGCGTGAGCTGCTGGGCGGTAAGGGTGCTAACCTGGCCGAGATGACCAAGATCGGTCTGCCCGTGCCCCAGGGTTTCACCGTGTCCACCGAGGCCTGCACTCAGTATTATGAGGATGGCCGCAAGATCAACGACGAGATCAAAGCTCAGATCATGGAGCACATCGACAAGATGGAGGGTATCACCGGCAAGAAGTTCGGTGACAAGGAGAACCCTCTGCTGGTGTCCGTTCGTTCCGGCGCCCGCGCTTCCATGCCCGGTATGATGGATACCATCCTGAACCTGGGTCTGAACGAGGAGGTCGTGGAGACCATGGCCGCCAAGTCCGGCAACGCTCGTTGGGCTTATGACTGCTATCGTCGTTTCATCCAGATGTACTCCGACGTCGTTATGGAGGTCGGTAAGAAGTACTTTGAGGAGCTCATCGACGAGATGAAGGAGAAGAAGGGCGTTAAGCAGGACGTGGAGCTGACCGCCGAGGATCTGAAGGAGCTGGCTAACCAGTTCAAGGCCGAGTACAAGGCCAAGATCGGCGCCGAGTTCCCCACCGATCCCGTTGAGCAGCTGATGGGTGCCGTCAAGGCCGTGTTCCGCAGCTGGGACAACCCCCGTGCCAACATCTACCGCCGTGAGAACGACATCCCCTACTCCTGGGGTACTGCCGTTAACGTCCAGTCCATGGCCTTCGGCAACATGGGTGACGATTGCGGTACCGGTGTCGCCTTTACCCGTGACCCCGCCACCGGCGCGAAGGGTCTGATGGGTGAATTCCTGACCAATGCGCAGGGCGAGGATGTTGTCGCCGGCGTTCGGACTCCGATGCCCATTTCCGAGATG
>JAZNED010000010.1:0-25336 GCA_045588425.1 Acutalibacteraceae bacterium | reverse complement strand
CAAGTTCAAGCATTTCAATCTTGTGTTCATACTCTTGAGAAATTTCTTTAATTCGACTCTCGTGTGATAGTTCAAGTAACTGAATCTCTTTCTTGTATTTCTTAGCTTGTGCAATTCCTGTTATTAACGCAACAACAATAGGAACAACAATATTGCTTATTATAAGAATTATTGTTTCGGTCTGCATGCCGTACCTCCAAATTCTAACTACTTATCCGCCGCAACGCCGGATTTCATCCAGGCATCGACTTCGCTGACTTTGAATTTCCACAGTCTGCCGATCTTAGCGGCGGGCATATTGCGGCGTTCAATCCAGTCGAGAACTGTATCACGGCTAACGCCCAAATATTCCATAATCTCTTTCATTGAATACCAGCGTTCAAGGTTGTTATCCATGGTGAAACCCTCCGTTTTCACAAAAATACAATTTTACATTATATAGCATAACACAATTCTCAGTATTTTTCAAGGTTTAATAGGGGTTTATTCGGGATTGTTTCGAAAAAGTCATAAGTCGAACGGCAAAAGCAAAAAGTAGCATAGTTTTTTCTATGCTCCTAAAATATAGCGCCTTTGTGAGAGTTCAAGTCTGTATTGAGAAAAATATCTTTTTTGTACGTGCAAACCGAAAACTAAAATTTCGCCTATGAAAACAGAAAAAACCCTGATAAAATCAGAGTTTTTCTGTGGCTATATCTTTTTTTGTAGCCCTTTGATGGCGGAGATGGAGAGATTTGAACTCTCGCGGTGCTATTAACACCCTACCGCATTTCGAGTGCGGACCCTTCAGCCACTTGGGTACATCTCCAAATAACAGGCTTATTATACACACACGCGGACGCTTTTGTCAACCCACAAATGTGCTCTATTCCTAATAGAGAAAGAAAAGTATTGACAAAATACTAACGATTGTGCTACACTTGCTCTCATAGTAGATAGAGGCGCATCGCGTCAAGAGTACCTCGCTTTTAGCCGTTGGGTGGCTGCCGCAGCCGTGGGGGAAAGGGACCGTTGCCGAAGTGACTGTGGTGGCAACACAGTCGGCTGGCAGTGCGGAGAACATCCGTCCTGTTGTCGCAGAGATGCGGAGGGCTATCACCATCCTACCCCAATAGGGGTTTTGTGAGGGATAGCCGTGTTGTGCTATCCTCTTTTTATTGCATATTCTCCCAATCAGAAAGGAAAGATACATTATGAAGAATACCATTTTCACCGGCGCCGCTACGGCGATTGTGACCCCTATGACCGAGGCGGGGGTGGACTATGAGAATTTTGGTCGCCTGATCGACTGGCAGATCGAGGCCGGCATCGACGCCATCGTGGTGGCCGGTACCACCGGCGAGGCTTCCACCCTGTCCGACGACGAGCACAAGGAGGTCATCCGCTACTGCGTGGAGCGCGTGGCCGGTCGTGTTCCCGTGATTGCCGGCACCGGCTCCAACGATACCGCCTATGCCATCGGCCTGACCAAGTACGCCGGTGAGGTGGGTGCCGACGCGGTTCTGTTGGTGACCCCCTATTACAACAAGGCTACCCAGAAGGGTTTGGTGAAATTCTTCACCGACATCGCCGATGCCAGTTCTGTGCCCTGCATTCTGTACAACGTGCCTTCCCGCACCGGCTGCAACATTGCCCCCGCTACTGTGGCCGAGTTGGCAAACCATCCCAACATCGTGGCTATTAAGGAGGCCAGCGGCAACATCTCCCAGATCGCTCAGGTGGCCCATCTGTGCGGCGATAAGATCGACATCTATTCCGGCAACGACGACCAGATCGTTCCCGTTCTGAGCCTAGGTGGTAAAGGCGTCATTTCGGTGCTGTCCAATCTGCTGCCCGCCGAGACCTCCAAGCTTTGCCACGACTATCTGGACGGCAACTCTGTCCCCGCCACCCAGAAGCAGCTGGAATATCTGCCCCTCATCGACGCGCTGTTCTGCGAGGTCAACCCCATCCCCGTCAAGGCGGCCATGTCCGCTATGGGCTATGGCGAGAATTATCTGCGTGTGCCGCTGACCCCCATGGAGGATGCCCACGCTGAGGTGTTGTATGCCTTGATGCGCGAGCAGAATCTGATTTAACGCACAAGGGTGCGATAGAAACAAGCCTCCCTCTTGAGGGAGGTGGCTTTCGCCGTAGGCGAAAGTCGGAGGGAGTTTTTTCTCTCGCCGCCTAACGGTGGCAACTCCCTCAGTCAGCCTAATGGCTGACAGCTCCCTCAGGGAGGGAGCCTATTGTAAATGAACAGGCAAGGAGTGATTTTATGAAAATCGCTATTTACGGCTACGGCAATTTGGGCCGCGGCGTGGAGTGTGCCCTGCGGCAGGCTCCCGATATGGAGTGCGTGGGCGTGTTCACCCGCCGCCCTCCTGAAAGTGTGCAGACCATCTTCGATACCCCCGTGTATCACGTAGATGCCCTTAATGCACACAAAGAGAATATCGACGTGGTGATCATCTGCGGCGGCTCGGCCACTGACTTACCCAAGATGACCCCCGCACTGGCGAAAGAGTATAATGTGGTGGACAGCTTTGACACCCACGCCGCCATCCCCGCCCATTTTGCGGCGGTGGACGCCGCTGCCAAAGAGGGCGGCACTGTGGCGCTGATTTCCGGCGGCTGGGATCCCGGTATGTTCTCCCTCAACCGTCTGTACGCCTCCGCCATCCTGCCCGAGGGCAAGGATTACACCTTCTGGGGGCGCGGCGTCAGCCAGGGTCACTCCGACGCCATCCGTCGCATCGACGGTGTGGCGGATGCCCGCCAGTATACCGTGCCCATTGATACGGCACTGGAGGCGGTGCGTAGCGGTGCGAACCCCGATCTCACCACCCGCCAGAAGCACCTGCGCGAGTGCTACGTGGTGGCGAAAGAGGGCGCGGATTTGGCGCGCATTGAGCATGAGATCAAGACCATGCCCAACTATTTTGCCGATTACGATACCACCGTCACCTTCATCTCTGCTGAGGAGTTGGCGGTCAACCACAGTGGCATTCCTCACGGCGGTTTTGTCATCCGCACCGGTGTCACCGGCAAGGATGGCGAGCACAAGCACACCATCGAGTATAGCTTAAAGCTGGACTCCAACCCTGAATTCACCGCTAGCGTGCTGGTGGCCTACGCCCGTGCCGTGTATAAGGCGGCCAGCCGTGGCGAGTGCGGATGCAAGACGGTGTTTGACGTGGCTCCCGCCGACCTGTCACCGTTGTCCGGCGAGGAATTGAGAGCGAAAATGCTCTAAGCGAAAGGACTTTTATTCCCATGGATTTTTCTAACGATTTAATTTGTGAAAATTTGACCGCCCGCGATGGCGTTCTGCACTTTGCGGGGCAGAACACCGCCGAACTGGCGGCAAAATACGGCACCCCCCTCTATTTGATGGATGAAAACCGCATCCGCAGTCAGGTGGCGATTTACCGCGACACCCTGCGGGAGTGTTTCGGCGAAAAAGGACACGCTCTGTACGCCTCTAAGGCCTGCGCTTTTAAGCGGATGTACGCCATCATGGCGGAGGAGCGGGTCAGTGTGGACGTGGTGTCCGCCGGTGAGATGGCTACCGCCTATGCGGCGGGCTTCCCTACGGAGCACGTCTATTTCCACTCCAACAACAAGACGGATTTTGACATCGCGTATGCCATGGATTGCGGCGTGGGCACTTTTGTGGTGGATCACCCCGAAGAGCTGACCGCCATCAACGCCATCGCTGCGGAAAAAGGCATTGTCCAGCCGGTGATGCTGCGCATCACCCCCGGTATTGACTGCCATACCTATGAGGCGGTGAACACCGGCAAGGTAGACTCCAAATTCGGCTCTGCTATAGTTACCGGTGATGCGGCGCGTATCACCGAACAGGCGCTGAATTCGCCCAACGTGACGCTCAGCGGTTTCCATTGCCACATCGGTTCGCAGGTGTTTGACTCCTCTGTATACATCGCCACCGTGGACGTGATGGTGGATTTCCTGAAGGATATGCAGGACACCTACGGTTACTGTACCGAGAAATTGGACATCGGCGGCGGCTATGGCGTGCGCTATGTGGCTACCGACCCGGTCATCGACATTGCCGCCTCCATCCGCGAGGTGGCGGCACAGATGAAGACTCGCGTGGCGGAGGCAGGCATCGAGATGCCCCACGTCTATATGGAGCCGGGTCGCTCCATTGTGGCGGACGCGGGACTGACCCTCTACACCGTGGGTGCGGTGAAGAAGATTGAGGGCTACAAGAACTACGTTTCGGTGGATGGCGGCATGACCGACAACCCCCGCTTTGCGCTGTACGGCTCGGAGTACACCGTCCTGCCTGCCACCCGTCTGGAGGCAGAGCGGGATATGGTGGCCGACGTGGTGGGCCGCTGCTGCGAGAGCGGTGACATCATCCAGCCGGACGTGGCTCTGCCCGCCGATATGGCTCGTGGTGAACTGCTGGCGGTGCTGACCACCGGCGCCTACAATTACTCTATGGCGTCCAATTATAACCGCATTCCCCGTCCTCCCGTGGTGATGCTGCGGGATGGCGAGAGTTACGTGGCTGTCCGCCGCGAGACCCTAGAAGACATTTTTGCTTTGGATAAATAACAAAAAAGCCCAACCACGTGTCGGTTGGGCTTTTTCTATTGACAGATTGCCGTAGAGTTTGGTATTATATATTTAATTATGGAGTGCTATATACTTTTACATAAATTCCGTAAAAGAAAAGAGGTTCTCGGAATGAAACGTGTCTTTACGATACTGATGGTAGTGGTGTTGTTGGTGGGAGCATTGTCCGCCGGCACTATGTGTTATGCGCGTGCTGCCCTGCAAGTGGTGGGAGACGTCAACGGTGACGGACGGGTCAACAACCGTGACCTGGGTTATCTTCAGCAGGTTCTCAACGAGTGGGACGTGACTGTGGAGGGGGATGCCGACGTCAACGGTGACGACAAGGTGAACAACCGCGACATGGGCGAGTTGCAACAGATCATCAATAGCGACACCAAGCAGCCTAAGGCCTCCGTCGCCACCAAATACGTCAGCTTGGGTGCGCCTGCTGCCCCGTTTTATCCCAATAACCGCTTGGCGCGGTGCGCGTGGGATATGATCATTTTTGACGATCGTCTGTACGTGGGTTGCGGTGACTACAGCAACAACAGCGGCGACACCCCCATTTTGTCCTGTCCCATGGATGATTTGGGTAATTGGTCGGTGGAGTGTACCATCCCCGGCGAGGAAGTGGGTCGATTTGTCAACATTAACGGTGTGCTCACCATCCCCAGTTATGACCCTGTGGGTATGCCGGAATACAGTCCTTATTATGAATTGATGGGCGGTCAGTGGAAACAGCGGGATGCGTTCCCCTATGGTCTGCACACCTTTGACGTGGTGTGGTTCCAGGGTCGTATCTACGGCGCTATCGGCGCGGATCGCGGCGGCTATCCCATCGCCTACACCGAGGATGGCGTGGTGTATCAGGAAATGCCGTTGTACAAGGACGGCAAGCCGGTGGACACCACCCGCAGTAACGTGGTGCGTTCTGCCAACCTGTACGTGTTGGGAGATGAGCTGTACGCCGACTTCTGGTATGAGGATGAACTGGCAAGCCGTTCCATCTATGAGATGTATCACTACAACGCTGCAGAAGATCGGTTTGATTACATTTCCGATTTGAAGAGCAACACCCATGGCGGCATGTATAGCGCCGCCAACCTACCCCTGTGGGAGAAGGTGGCACTGGGCAACAAGATGTTCCTTACCACCGGTTATATGTATTACACGATGGATTTCGAGCAGTATTATCCGATAACGATGCCCAACGACGCCATCGTGTACGATATGATGGAGTGTGATGGCCGCCTGTATATCCTCACCGCCTACGCAACCGGCAGCAAGTATCAGGTGACTATTTACAGCACCACATCCACCAATCCCAGCAATCTGCGCACCGAGGCAACCTACACCTATTCCTTGGCTCCCACCGCCTTCGCGGTGGACGCCGACAACTTCTTTGTCGGTATGGGCAACTGGTTTGGCAGGGGAGCGGCCGGCAATGGTACTATCCTGCAGATCGAGCGATAAAAAATGCATACCAAAAAGGGTCTGACCGTTAACGGCCAGACCCTTTTTGGTATGTAGAGGAAAGACAATGAACTCTTAATTACAGCACCCGCACGCGGATAATGCCGTCGATGGCGGCAATCTTCTCCGGCACGTCGTCGGCTACGGCACCGGCCACGTCCAGCACGGTGTAGGCCAAGTCTTTACGGGATTTGTTGATCATAGACTCGATGTTGACACCGCAGGCAGACACCAGCGAGCTAATCTGCGCCAGCATATTGGGAATGTTCTGATGCAGTACGCAGATGCGCAGGTCGCCGGCACGGGGAACGTTGACGTCGGGGAAATTGACGGAATTGATGATGTTACCATCCTCCAAGTAGGCTTTGAGCTGGTTGGCGGCCATGACCGCGCAGTTGTCCTCGCTCTCGGGGGTGGAAGCGCCCAGGTGGGGGATGGCCACCACGTTCGCCACGCCCAGCATCTCGTCGGTGGGGAAGTCCACCACGTAGGCGGCGACTTTGCCGGCTTCCAGTGCGGCCAGCATAGCGTCGCTGTCCACTAAGCCTGCACGGGAGAAGTTGAGGATGCGCACGCCGTCCTTCATGGCGGCGAAAGCGGCGGCGTTCAGCATGCCCTTGGTATCCGGTACCAGCGGCACGTGGACGGTGATGTAGTCGCACTCGGCGTAGATCTCATCCAGCGTGTTGGCGTGATGGATGTGGCGGGACAGCTTCCACGCGGCATCCACCGACAGGTAGGGGTCATAGCCGTAGACGTCCATACCCAGTGCCACGGCGGCGTTGGCTACCAGCACGCCGATGGCGCCCAGACCGATGACACCCAGCTTCTTGCCCAGCAGTTCGGGACCGGCATAGGCAGATTTACCCTTTTCGACCAATTTGCCTACGGCGTCGCCCTCACCCTTGAGGGTCTGTGCCCAAGCGATACCGTCCACCACCTTACGGGAGGCGAGGAACAGACCGGCCAGCACCAGCTCTTTCACGGCGTTGGCGTTGGCGCCGGGGGTGTTGAACACCACGATGCCCTGCTCGCTGCATTTATCAATGGGGATGTTGTTGACACCGGCACCCGCGCGGGCGATGCCCAGCAGGGTGTCCGGTAGCTCCATATCGTGCATCGCCGCGGAGCGCACCATCACGCCGGCGGCATTCGCCATATCGTCGGTGATGGTGTAGCCCACCAAGCGGTCGGTACCGCAGGCGGCTATCTTATTCAAAGTACAGATATTCATATTAGGTATTCTCCTCTTCAAACTTTTGCATGAAGGCGATCAGCTTCTCCACGCCCTCCACCGGCATAGCGTTGTAGATGGAGGCGCGCATACCGCCCACCGAGCGGTGGCCCTTCAGGTTGACAAAGCCGGCGGCGGTGGACTCCTTGACAAACTTGGCGTCCAGCTCCTCATTGCCGGTGACAAAGGGGATGTTCATCAGCGAACGATCCTCGGGAACGACGGTGCCCTTGAACAGCTTGGAGTTGTCCAAGAAGTCGTACAGCATCTTTGCCTTCTTCTCGTTGATGGCCTGCATTTGTTCCAGACCGCCCACTTCGTTCTTGATCCATTCCAGCACCAGCTTCATCACGTAGATGGTGTAGCAGGGCGGGGTGTTGAACATAGAGCCGTTGTCGGCGTGGGTCTGATAGTTGAACATCGTCGGGGTGATGTCCATGGCCTTGCCGATGAGATCCTCACGGATGATCACCACCGTGACGCCGGAGGGGGCCATGTTCTTCTGCGCGCCGGCGTACAGGATGCCGAACTTGCTCACGTCGATGGGCTTCGACAGCACGCAGGAGGAGATGTCCGCCACCAGCGGCACATCACCGGTATCCGGCAGGTCGTGATAGACGGTGCCGTAGATGGTATTGTTCATACAGATGTGGACGTAGTCCGCCTCGGGGTCCAAATCCTCTTTGGCCACCTTGGGGATATACGAGAAGGTCTTATCCTCGGAGGAGGCTACCGCACGGGCGTTGCCGTAGCGAGCCGCCTCTTTATACGCTTTTTTCGCCCACTGACCGGTGATGATATAGTCGGCCTTGCCGCTACCGGTCATCAGGTTCATCGGCACCATCGCAAACTGTGACGAAGCACCACCCTGCAGGAACAGAACCTTGTAATTGTCAGGGATGTTCATGATCTCGCGCAGCAGGGCTTCGGCGGTGTCGATAATGCTCTGGTACACCTTAGATCGATGAGACATCTCCATCACGGACTGACCGCTGCCTTCATAGTCCAGCATCTCGGCTGCCGCCTTGGTCAATACGGCCTCGGGCAGCATGGAAGGACCTGCGGAAAAATTGTACACTCTTGCCATGTCTCATACCTCCATTTAAAAATGTATAAATAATGAATAGTACTCTCCTGGTGGAGAGATTAGAACGTATTATAACTCCATCACTTTAAAAAGTCAATGCTTTAACGCAAAAAAGTATTAAAGTTTGTTAAAAATTTTTCAAAGTAGAATTTTTTGGGGGACAAAACAACAAAACAGCCGCCGACCAAATCGGTCAGCGGCTGTTTCTATATACTATTCCAAATATTACTTTCTCACAAACAGGATGCCCAGGGTGTTGGGACCGCAGTGGGAGGAGATGGTGCAGCCGGCGCGGGTGATATAGATCTCGTCAAACTGCATGTGTTTCTCGATGGCGGCCTTTACCACGGCGATGCGCTCTTCGGAGATGCCGGAATGGGTGATGAAGATGCGATCCTGCACGATGTCCTCACGGCCGGACAGACGGTCAGCCACGTACTCCTCCAACACACGCTCCAGCGTACCGCGGTACTTCTTGCTCACACCCATGGCACCGCCCTCGTTGGAAACCTCGATGCAGGGCTTCAGCTTGAGCACGTTAGCGCCCAGCATGGCCACGGCGGAGCAACGACCGCCCTTGTGCAGGAACTCCAGATTATCCACGATAAAGCTGGCCTCCACCTTTTTGGTGAGTGCCTGCACCTCTGCCACAATCTGCTCTACGGGCATACCGGCGGCGATGCGGTCGCCGGCGGCCATCACCACGTGGCCAAAGCCGGTGGACAGGTTGTTGCTGTCGATGGCGTAGAGGCCCTCCAACTCCATAGCTGCCAGACGGCAGTTATTGAAGGTGGTGGACAGGGAGGAGCCCAGGGTGATGCAGATGACGTCGTTGCCGGCGTCGATATAGGGCTTGACGAAGTCGATGAACTCGTCCATATTCAGTGCGGCGGTCTTGGGCAACACCTTGTGTTCGCGGTAATACTCATAGATGGCGTCGGGGTTGATATCCACGCCGTCCAAGTAGGTGTTTTCCTCCAAATTTACGTGCAGAGGGAGGATCTTCACCTGATATTTTTCAATCAATTCGGGGCTCAGATCGCAGGTGCTGTCGGCACACAAAACGATGGGCTTTGCCATAGTGAATCTTCCTTTCTTTTAACAAGTATGGTTTTCAGTTCTCGCTTAGTATAACACAAAAGGACACAATTTGCAATACCCAGTCTTTTCCGTAAAAAGCTCTTGCATTTTCATGACAATATGGTAAAATATGAGTGTAGCAAAAATTGCGACAAGGAGGTGTAGACATGGTAAAGCGGCGACGTGTTCCGCGCGGTGGAATTGTGTTGATGGTATTGGTGTGTGTGCTGGCGGTGGCGTTGGGCGGTTTATGTGTCTACACTGTGAATAAAAACGACCAACGGGAGACCGCCAATAAAGAATTATCTCAACTGAAGATGGAGAACGCCGAGCTGAAGACGGAGAACGCCGAGCTGAAGACGGAGAATGATCAACTGAAGACAGAGAACGCCGAGCAGAAGGCGGAAAATGACCAGTTGGAGGCGGAAAACGCCGAGCAGAAGGCAGAGAACGACCAGCTGAAGACGGAGAATGCCGAGCAGCAGGCAACCATTGACAAACAGCAGGACACCATTGACGATCTTAAGGTGCAGATCGCGCTGAAAAACACCGCCCCCGGCGACCCCAATCTGCCGGTGATTGGACCGGTGGACGATTATACGGGGCAGAAGATTGTAGCCCTCACCTTTGACGACGGCCCCGGCCCCTACACCGAGCGCTTGCTGGATGAGTTGCAGGCCAGAGGGGCTCGGGCTACTTTTTTTGTGCTGGGTACCCGCGTGGATTCCTACCCGAGGCTCATCCGTCGTATGGCGGCGGAGGGACACGCTATTGGCAACCACTCCAACGCCCACAATATGCTCCATCGGATGGATTTGTTGGGGGTGCGCAACGAGATGGGCAAGTGCGCTGAGAAGATTGAGAAGCTGCTCGGCTACCGCCCCTGTGTGATGCGTTGCCCCGGTGGTAACAGCAGCGACACGGTTAAGCAGTATGCGAAAGAGGCGGGAGTGCCCATCATCAACTGGGGGGTGGATACCCGCGACTGGGAGAGCCGCAACAAGGAAGCCATCCTCAAAGTAGCCAAGGCGAATATCAAGGACGGCTCCATCGTGTTGCTACACGACATCCATTCGGTGTCGGTGGATGCGGCTATCGAGCTGATGGACTGGCTGATTGAAGAGGGATACACCCTAGTGACTGTGCCGGAACTGCTGGAAGCCCGTCGTGGTGGCATGGAGGCCGGCAAAACCTATTATTAAAGGAATGACAGCAGGTCGGAGTTCCGACCTGCTGTTTTAACAGAAAGGAGGGGAAACTATGCTGAAACGATTATCCCGTGGACGGCGGATTGCGTTTTGGTTGAGCGTGGTGGTGCTGGTTTGGTCATGGATGCCACTCATCAACGGCATCGCCAATGGGGTGGTATTTATCCCCACGCTGATGGTGGCGGCTCTGTGGCTGTGGCTGTGGAAGGTTCCCCCTATGAAAGAATGGAAAGGTTGGAGAAAAGGTATGTGGATGGCGTGTATGGCGCTGGCGTGCGTGCTGGCGGTGACAGCGGGTGTGATTTCGGTACTGATGGTCAATGCCGCCGCCACTTCTCCGCAGGAGGGGGCAACGGTGATCGTGTTGGGCTCCAAAATCTACAACGATCGTCCCAGCCGTATGATGCGTCAGCGTTTGGACGCGGCGGCGGATCGGCTGGAGGCGAACCCCACCGCCAACTGTGTGGTCACCGGCGGCTTGGGGGATGGAGAAACCTATACCGAGGCCTACGTGATGAAGAAATATTTGGTGGAACAACGGGGTATCGACCCTGCCCGTATCGCCTGCGAGGATAACGCCACCGATACCCGCGAAAATCTGCAGTTGTCCATGGAGATTATCCGCGACAAGGGATGGAACACCGACGTGGTTATTGCCACCCAGGTATTCCACCAATACCGCGCCCGTCGGCACGCCTATGTGGCCGGTGCGGATAGCGTGGGCGGAGCAGCTTGCCTCTCGCCGGTGCACCTGATGCTGTATTACTGGGTACGGGAATGTGCCGCGGTGTGTCGCCTATGGGTGCTGGGATATTGACAAAAAGAATAAACAAAACAACGGCGCCGTGTGTTTGCGAAAAGCACACGGTGCCGTAATTTTTTAATTTTACGATAAAATAGCAAATTTTTCCGAAAAAAGCGTGAAAAATTCGGTTCGACCGTGAAAAAACGCTTGACAAACGGAAAATCTTGGTGTATGATATTAAACTGCCTTAATATGAGAAGTTTGCACCTTTTTCGGAAAAGGGTATGGCAAAATGCCCAAAAAAGAGGCAAAATTTTCTCGTATTTTCTGCGGTTAAAAACCAAGGAAAATCAGGCAAAAACGAGCAAAAAACAGCTGGTTATCCACCATTTTCGTCCCCCCGGAAAGGGACGAAAAAATTCAAAAGAAGGAGTGATCGGGTTAAATGACGAACATTAAACCGGTAAAGCTGGGCAACAACGTCCGTATGAGCTTTGCCAAGATCAACGAAGTGCTGGATATGCCCAACCTCATCGAGGTGCAGAAGAATTCCTACAAGTGGTTCCTGGAAGAGGGTCTGCGCGAGGTCTTCGAGGAGACCGCCGCCATCACCGACTACAACGGCAACCTGGAGCTGGAGTTCATTGGCTTCCGCATTGATGAAAACACCAAATATACCGTCGAGGAGTGCAAGGAGCGTGACGTGACCTACGCCGCTCCCATCTACGTGCGCGTCCGCCTGCTGAATAAGGAGACTGGCGAGATGAAGGAGTCCGAGGTCTTCATGGGCGATTTCCCCATCATGACCGACAGCGGCACCTTTGTGATCAACGGCGCCGAGCGCGTGATCGTGTCCCAGTTGGTGCGTTCTCCCGGTGTGTATTACAACATGACGCACGACATCCATGGTACGGAGTTGTTTGCCTCCACCGTCATCCCCAACCGCGGTGCATGGTTGGAGTATGAGACCGATTCCTCCGACGTATTCTACGTCCGCATTGATAAGAACCGTAAAATCCCCGTCACCGTGCTGGCCCGCGCCATGGGTCTGAGCACCGACGCCCAGATTCGCGAGTTCTTCGGCAACGATAAGCGTATCGAAGAGACCCTGCTCAAAGATACCACCAAGAATGCCGAAGAAGCTCTGCTGGAGATCTATCGCAAGCTGCGTCCGGGCGAGCCTGCGACCGTGGATGGCTCTCAGGAGCATTTGGATAACCTGTTCTTTGACCCCCGCCGCTATGATATTTCCCGCGTGGGTCGCTATAAATACAATAAGAAGTTGGGCCTGTCCAACCGCTTGACCGGTTGTACCCTGAGTCAGCCCGTTATCGATCCCACCACCGCCGAGGTGCTGGGTTTGCCCGGTGATGTGGTGACCCGCGAGCAGGCTCGCGCTATGGAAGATGCCGGTGTTACCGTTGCCTTTGTCAACGTGGAAGAGGGCGGTCAGACCCAGGAGATTAAGATCGTGTCTACCGGCATGGTCGATCTGCAGAAGTTTGTCAGCCCCTACGTGTATGACGCGGTCAAGAAGATCATCAACGAGCGCGTCAAATTCTCCGTGCTGAAGAAGATCCTGGATCAGAACCTGTCCGACGACGAGCTGATCGAGGCTCTGCTGAATCGCGTTAAGCTGAAAGAGGTTCCCCAGAAGGATTCCAAGGACGCCTCTAAGCGCGTGATCCTGAGTGATCTGCAGGACGAGACTCTGATCCCCAACACCATCACCCGTGACGATATTCTGGTGTCCATCAACTATCTGAACTGCTTGGCTCACCATATCGGCACCACCGATGATATCGACCACCTGGGCAACCGCCGCATCCGTTCTGTCGGCGAATTGCTGCAGAACCAGTTCCGCATTGGCTTCTCCCGTATGGAGCGCGTGGTGCGTGAGCGTATGTCTCTGCAGGCACAGGATATGGACGTGGTGACTCCTCAGGCGTTGATTAACATCCGCCCTGTGGTGGCCGCTATTAAGGAGTTCTTCGGTTCCAGCCCCTTGTCCCAGTTCATGGACCAGAACAACCCCTTGGCCGAGCTGACCCACAAGCGTCGTTTGTCCGCTCTGGGTCCCGGCGGTCTGTCCCGTGACCGCGCCGGCTTCGAGGTGCGTGACGTTCACTACTCTCACTATGGCCGTATGTGTCCCATCGAGACCCCCGAAGGTCCCAACATCGGTCTGATTTCTTATCTGGCATCTTTTGCTCGCATCAACGAGTACGGCTTCGTGGAGGCTCCCTACCGTAAGGTGGATAAGGCTACCGGCGTCGTCACCGACGAGGTGACCTATATGCCCGCCGATATGGAGGACGACTTCATCGTGGCGCAGGCCAACGAGCCTCTGGATGAGAACAACCGCTTTGCCCGCTCCAAGGTTACCACCCGTCACCGTGGCGAGTTTAAGGAAGAGGATCCCTCTGTTGTTGACTACATGGACGTTTCTCCCAAGATGGTTGTGTCCGTGGCTACCGCGATGATTCCCTTCCTGGAGAACGATGACGCGAACCGTGCCCTGATGGGCTCTAACATGCAGCGTCAGGCTGTGCCCCTGCTCAAGACCGAGAGCCCCATCGTGGGTACCGGTATGGAGTACAAGGCGGGTGTGGACTCCGGTGTTTGCGTGCTGGCTAAGGCTGCCGGTACCGTCACCTACGTGTCCGCCGACACCGTCCGCGTGCGCCGCGACGACACCGGCGAGATCGACGTGTACGATTTGGTTAAGTTCCCTCGCTCCAACCAGGGTACCTGCATCAACCAGCGCCCTGTGGTTACCGAGGGTCAGCACCTGGAGGTGCGTGAGGTGATCGCTGACGGTCCCTCCACCAGCAACGGTGAGATTGCTCTGGGTAAGAACGCCCTCATCGGCTTCATGACCTGGGAAGGCTATAACTACGAGGACGCCGTTCTGATCAATGAGAAGATCGTGCGTGACGACGTTTACACTTCCATTCACGTGGAGGAGTACGAGGTAGAGGCTCGCGACACCAAACTGGGTCCCGAGGAGATCACCCGTGACATCCCCAACGTGGGTGACGACGCCCTGAAGGATCTGGACGAGCGCGGTATCATCCGCATCGGTGCTGAGGTCCACTCCGGCGACATTTTGGTGGGTAAGGTCACTCCCAAGGGCGAGACCGAGCTCACCGCTGAGGAGCGCCTGCTGCGCGCTATCTTCGGCGAGAAGGCCCGCGAGGTGCGTGACACCTCTCTGCGTGTGCCTCACGGCGAGTACGGTATCATCGTGGACGTGAAGGTGTTCACCCGTCAGAACTGTGACGAGCTGAGCCCCGGCGTCAACATGGTGGTCCGCTGCTACATCGCTCAGAAGCGTAAGATCAGCGTGGGCGATAAGATGGCAGGTCGTCACGGTAACAAGGGCGTTGTGTCCCGCATTCTGCCCAGCGAGGATATGCCCTTCCTGCCCGACGGTACTCCTCTGGACATCGTGCTGAACCCCCTGGGCGTTCCCTCCCGTATGAACATCGGTCAGGTGCTGGAGGTTAACCTCGGCTACGCTGCCGCTGCTCTGGGCATGAAGGTCATGACCCCCGTCTTTGACGGCGCTCACGAGGACGACATCCGCGCTATGCTGGCTGAGGCCGGCAAGTCCACCGACGGTAAGACCTGGGTGTACGACGGCCGCACCGGCGAGCTGTTCGACAACCCCGTTACCGTGGGTTACATGTATTATCTGAAGCTGCACCATCTGGTTGACGATAAGATCCATGCCCGTTCCACCGGTCCCTACAGCTTGGTCACCCAGCAGCCCTTGGGCGGTAAGGCCCAGTTCGGTGGCCAGCGTTTCGGTGAGATGGAGGTGTGGGCACTGGAAGCTTACGGTGCCGCTTACACCCTGCAGGAGATCCTGACCGTCAAGTCGGACGACGTGGTGGGTCGTGTCAAGACCTACGAGGCCATCGTGAAGGGCCAGAACGTGCCCCAGTCCGGTGTGCCTGAGTCCTTCAAGGTGCTGGTTAAAGAGCTGCAGTCCCTCGGTCTGGATATCCGCGTGCTGGATGCCGAGAAGAACGAGATCGACCTGAAGCAGAATTTTGATGATGACGACGACGTCGGCATGATCGAGCCGGATTCCGAGGCCTTTACCATGGTGGCCAACGAATCTGAGTTTGACGGCTATGGCGTCGGTGAGATGGACGAGTCCGGCGAGATCATTGAGGATTCCTATGACGCCGGTTACTCTGACGAAGATTACGATTGAGGGGAGGGCTTAGAATATGATGCAGTTTAATGAATTTGATTCGATTAAGATCGGTCTGGCCTCTCCGGAGCAGATCCGCAGCTGGTCTTACGGCGAGGTAACCAAGCCCGAGACCATCAACTACCGCACCCTCAAGCCGGAGCGCGAAGGTCTTTTCTGTGAGAAGATCTTTGGACCCACCAAGGACTGGGAGTGCCATTGCGGCCGCTATAAGCGTCTGCGCTACAAGGGCAAGATCTGCGAGCGCTGTGGTGTCGAGGTCACTCGCGCCAAGGTGCGTCGTGAGCGTATGGGCCACATCGAGTTGGCCGCTCCCGTGTCTCATATTTGGTATTTCAAGGGTATTCCCTCCCGTTTGGGTTTGATGCTGAACATGACTCCCCGTCAGTTGGAGCAGGTGCTGTATTTTGCCGAGTACGTGGTTGTGGAGCCCGGCGACACCCCCACCAAGGCGTGCCAGGTGCTCAGCGAGAAAGAATACAACGATCTGCGCGAGTACTACTACGACGATGAGAAGTTCGAGGCCGGTATGGGTGCCGAGTACATCCAGAAGCTGCTGGCTAAGATTGATCTGGACGAAGAGAGCCGCGACATCAAGAACAAGCTGGAGACCGCCAACGGTCAGACCCGCGCTCGTCTGCTGAAGCGTTTGGAGGTCGTGGAGTCCTTCCGCCTGTCCGGTAACCGTCCCGAGTGGATGATTATGGACGTCGTTCCGGTCATTCCCCCCGACATTCGTCCCATGGTTCAGCTGGACGGTGGCCGTTTCGCTACCTCCGATCTGAACGATCTGTACCGTCGTGTGATCAACCGTAACAACCGTCTGAAGAGACTGTTGGAGCTGGGTGCTCCCGACATCATCGTCCGCAATGAGAAGCGTATGCTGCAGGAGGCGGTGGACGCCCTGATCGACAACGGTCGCCGCGGCCGTCCCGTCACCGGCCCCAACAACCGTCCTCTGAAGTCCCTGTCTGATATGCTGAAGGGTAAGCAGGGTCGTTTCCGTCAGAACCTGCTGGGTAAGCGTGTTGATTACTCCGGCCGTTCGGTTATCGTGGTAGGTCCCGAGCTGAAGATGTATCAGTGCGGTCTGCCCAAGGAGATGGCTATCGAGCTGTTCAAGCCCTTCGTCATGAAGCGCTTGGTGGAGACCGGTGTGGCCGGTAACATCAAGTCCGCCCGTAAGATGGTGGACCGTATGCGTCCCGAGGTGTGGGATGCGCTGGAGATCGTCATCAAGGATCACCCCGTGATGCTGAACCGTGCACCTACCCTGCACCGTCTGGGTATTCAGGCTTTCGAGCCTGTGTTGGTTGAGGGTCGCGCTATCAAGCTGCACCCCCTGGTTTGTACCGCATTTAACGCCGACTTCGACGGCGACCAGATGGCTGTGCACGTGCCCCTGTCCGCTGAGGCTCAGGCCGAGGCTCGCTTCCTGATGCTGGCTGCCGGCAACCTGCTGAAGCCCTCTGACGGTAAGCCTGTGGCTGTGCCCACTCAGGATATGATTCTGGGTTCCTATTACCTAACCATCGACAACCACGAGAAGGATTCTGCCGAGGATACCGCTAAGGCCA
Source organism: Acutalibacteraceae bacterium (assembly GCA_045588425.1). Classification (GTDB taxonomy): domain Bacteria; phylum Bacillota; class Clostridia; order Oscillospirales; family Acutalibacteraceae; genus UBA5905. The sequence goes on along the minus strand of JAZNED010000010.1, from coordinate 8,132 downwards.
AGGAGAACACCGACAAGATCTACCGTGATGAGAACGAGGCCATGATGGCCTATGACAGCAAGGCCATCGGCCTGCACGACGACATTAAGATCCGCCGCTTTATGGAGATCGATGGCGTCACCGTTTCTCACCTGGTGAAGACCACCGTCGGCCGTGTGATCTTCAACCGCGCTGTGCCTCAGGATTTGGGCTTTGTGGACCGTACCCTGCACGAGGGCCAGAGTGTCACCGATCCCGAGTATCTGGATCGTTTGATGGGCTATGAGATCGACTTTAAGGTGGGTAAGAAGCAGTTGGGTAAGATCGTGGCCGAGTGCATCAAGAAGCACGGCACCGCCATGACCTCCTCCGTGCTGGATGCGATTAAGTCTCAGGGTTATCATTACTCCACCATCGGTGCTTTGACCGTTGCCGTGGGTGATGCCACCATCCCCGAGATGAAGAAGACCTATATCGCCGAGGCTGAGGCCCGTGTGGATCAGATTTCCGACCTGCATCAGCAGGGCTTGATGAGCGACGACGAGCGTTACGCCCACGTCATCGCCACCTGGAACGAGACCACCGACAAGGTGACCAAGGCTTTGGTGGGCAACATGGATCCCTACAACCCCATCCAGATGATGGCGGACTCCGGTGCTCGTGGTAGCATCTCCCAGATCCGTCAGCTGGCCGGTATGCGTGGTCTGATTGCCAATACCTCCGGTAAGACCATTGAGGTTCCCATCCGTGCGAACTATCGTGAGGGTCTGAACATTTTGGAGTACTTTACCTCCGCTAAGGGTGCTCGTAAGGGTCTGGCCGATACCGCTCTGCGTACCGCTGACTCCGGTTACCTGACCCGTCGTCTGGTGGACGTTTCCCAGGAGGTTATCATCCGTGAGACCGACTGCGGTACCATCGACGGTATCGAGGTTTATGACATCAAGGACGGCAACCGTATCATCGAGCCTCTGATTGAGCGTCTGCAGGGTCGTTTCCTGTGCGAGGACTTCTGCGATGCCGACGGTAACGTGCTGGTTGACCGCGACCATCAGATGAACGACGCCGACGCTAAGTTGATCGACAAGGTGCTGCGCAAGAACGCCACCGACGCCGAGGGCAATGTGGACGAGAGCAAGGTGCGCGTGCGCATCCGTTCCGTGCTGACCTGTGCCGCCGAGAAGGGCGTTTGCGCCTGCTGCTACGGCGCCAACCTGGCCACCACCGACCGCGTTACCGTGGGTGAGGCTGTGGGTATCATTGCTGCCCAGTCCATCGGTGAGCCCGGTACTCAGTTGACCATGCGTACCTTCCACACCGGTGGTGTCGCCGGCGGTGAGGATATTACTCAGGGTCTGCCCCGTGTTGAAGAGCTGTTCGAGGGCCGCAAGCCCAAGATGCTGGCTCAGATCAGCGAGATCACCGGTGTGATCCGCCGTGAGCAGAAGAACAATAAGAGTCTGGTCATCGTGACTCCTTTGGATGGTGTCACCGATGCGGAGAAGGAGATGACCTACGTCATCACTTACGGTTCTCGTCTGCGCTCCTGCATTGAGGATGGCTATGTCATCCAGAAGGGCGAGTGCATCACCGAGGGTTCTATGAGCCCCCACGACGTGTTGAAGGTGTGCGGCGAGTCCGCCGTGCAGGACTATCTGATCAAGGAAGTCCAGATCACCTACCGTACGCAGGGTGTTGACATCAACGATAAGCACATTGAAGTTATCGTCCGTCAGATGATGCGCAAGGTGACCGTGGTGGATTCCGGTAGCACCAAGTTGATCAAGGATGCTGTGGTGGATAAGTCCGAGCTGTACGCCGAGAACAAGGCTGTGCAGGCGCGTATCAACGCCGGTGAGGTGGATAAGAACGGCGAGCCTCTGCGTCTGGCTACCGTGTCTCCCGTCCTGCTGGGTATCACCAAGGCCTCTTTGGCCACCGAGAGCTTCCTGTCTGCCGCCTCCTTCCAGGAGACCACCCGCGTGCTGACCGACGCCGCTATCAAGGGTAAGGAGGATCCGCTGCTGGGTCTGAAGGAGAACGTCATCATCGGTAAGCTGATTCCTGCCGGTACCGGCATGCAGTGCTACAACGACGTCCGCGTGAAGGATAACCGCGCTCCCAAGAACGCTTTCAGCGTGCTGGATGAGTTGCTGACTGCCGACGAGGACGACGAGGGCCAGCCTGAGATGCTGGACGAGGAGTAATCCTTAATTAGAGCAACCAAAACCCCCGAGAGCAATCTCGGGGGTTTTGTGCTCGCCGCCGGGTGTCGTTTGTCCGTACTTATGAGGTGAATTCGGATAAAGAAACGGCAACACAATTCATAGAGTGACATCGGAAACCACGAGGATATTTCTCGAAGGTTTTTTCTTTCTTTACAAAAGCAAAACCTTGTGTTATACTTTGTCTGTATATCCTACTATATAATCGGGAGGAAAGACCGATGCATACGATACACAAAAAAACACTGGCTGTTCTGTTCGCCGTGTTGTTGATGGCGACCCTATGGGCGGGCGTTTTGCCTGTGCAGGCGGAGGGTGAGCAGGAAAATCCGTTTACCTATGAGATTGTGGAGGGCGCTGTCACCATCACCGGTTTTGACAAGACGGTGGAGGGCGAAGTGAGCGTTCCCGCTACCATCGAGGAGCATCCTGTCACCGCCATTGGTGACAGTGCTTTTAGCGGCTGTGCTAATTTGACCGCGGTGACCATCCCTGCCGGGGTGACCGCTATCGGTAACGGTGCGTTTAACGGATGCGCCAATTTGGAATCGATGGTGATTCCCGAAGAGGTGACCACCATCGGCGATAACGCATTTAAGGGGTGCGCCAAGATGGCGGCCGTTACGTTATCTGAGAATGTAGAGACCATCGGTAAAAAGTGTTTTTATGGATGTAAAGGATTGACCACGATGACGATTCCCGCATCCGTCACCGCGATTGGCGAGGACTCTTTTGGTGAGTGTACCCGATTGACGCGCATTGAGGTAGAGGAAGAGAGCGAGACCTACTGCGACGTAGACGGCATCGTGTTCAGCAAGGATTTGACGCGGTTGGTGCGGTTCCCTGCTGCACATCGTTTCACGGAGTATGCCATCCCCGACAGTGTCACTACCATCGGTGTGCGTGCCCTGTTTGGATGTGAATTGTTGACGAAAGTGACCATTCCCGAATCGGTCACTTCCATCGGAAGCAACGCTTTTCATTTTTGCCCCGGTTTGACGGAGGTGACTATCCCCACCAGTATGGAGGCCATCGAGTACGGTGTGTTTTCCAGTTGTACCGGATTGGTGAAGGTCACCATTCCCGACAGTATCAAGATCATTGGTCCTTACGCTTTTTCCGGCTGCAAGAAGTTGGGTTCCGTCACCATCCCCAATAGCGTAGAAACCATCGGTGACAGCGCGTTTTCCGGCTGTGTTTCTTTGACGAAGATCAAGATTCCCGACAGCGTTACCGCTATCGGAAACAGTGCGTTTGCGTTTTGCTATGAGCTACCGGCAATGGACATTCCCGACAACGTTCTCACGTTGGGCAAGCGGGTGTTTGCGTTCTGTCAAAACCTGCGTTCCGCGTCCCTCGGCACCGGCCTTACCACGATTCCTAAAGAGGCATTCCTCGGTTGCTGGAGATTGGCGAAGGTCACGATCCCGGACAGCATCACAACCATTGGCGAGTATGCATTCCATTACTGTCCTGCGTTGAAAAACGTGACCATTCCGGAGAAGGTGACAGCTATTGAACACGGCGCTTTTGCCGGTTGCTCGGCGTTGACCGAGATTGCCCTTCCTGCCGGTGTTACCGCTATCAAAGGTGATACGTTCCGCGATTGCTCCAATTTGGCGTCGATCACCTTCACGGTCGGGGTCACCGAGGTGGAGCACAGCGCGTTTTTCGGTTGCAAGAACTTGGCCGATGTTTACTATGACGGCACCAAGACCGACAAACAAGCCATTGCGGTTGCCGACGAGAATCAGCCGTTGCGCGAGGCGAAGTGGCATTGCTCCGGCGTTGAGAAAGAGACGGAGCAAAAGCGAGAGCCGGTTAAGGTGAAGCCTAAGGAGTCGCCGCTGAAGAAGTATCTGCTGTACGCCGGTGTGATAGTGGTGACCATCCTCTTCTTTGTCCTGTTGTTCCGCAAGAAATCGCAATATTGATGTAAAATCAAACTCCCTCGATATCCTGCAGCAGTATCTCAACGAGTGGGATGTGACTCTGGGCTAATTTCCTATCATAAAACAGCCTGCGGCGATTGCCGCAGGCTGTTTTTATGTGGCCGTGTGTGAGATGAGGGCATATTTTGGGCAAAACGGCAAAAAATGTATGCGCCAAGCGGCGGAAACCCTTTTAAAATCGGCATTATCACCTATTGACACACTTCAAAAGCTGTGCTAAAATGTGTAATTGTGGTATGATGCGAAAGTATGGGTGAAAAGGCGGCTTTTCGCTGAAAAACATCCCCTCATACCCGCATTAACATTGGTTTTAGAGGCCGTTTGACGGCGGCCTTTGAAATAATTTTTTATTGGAGGTGAATTTATGCCTACTTTTAACCAGTTGGTGCGCAAGGGTCGTCAGGATCTGGAGAAGAAAGCCAAGGCTCCCGCTCTGTTGAAGGGTTGGAACTCTAAGAAGCGCGTGGCTATCGACCAGAACTCCCCCCAGAAGCGTGGTGTCTGCACTGCCGTTAAGACTTCTACCCCTAAGAAGCCTAACTCCGCTCTGCGTAAGGTTGCCCGTGTGCGTCTGTCTAACGGAATCGAGGTTACTTCCTACATTCCCGGCGAAGGCCACAACCTGCAGGAGCACAGCGTGGTGCTGATCCGTGGCGGCCGTGTTAAGGACCTGCCCGGTGTGCGTTATCACATCGTGCGTGGTACTCTGGATACCCAGGGTGTCGCCAACCGTAAGCAGGCCCGTTCCAAGTACGGTGCCAAGCGTCCCAAGGCCGGTGCGGCCAAGAAGTAAGACATCCACTCAGCGGCTATATAGTCGCAGATTTATATATACGGGCCTGCGTCCCGCGGTATAAAGCTGCTCACTATTGGCCAACGGAAGTATGTCACTTTCGAGTACCTAAGATATCATAAATATGAAGGAGGGAAGTAAAGTGCCGAGAAGAGGTTTTACCGCAAAACGTGACGTTTTGCCCGACCCGCTTTACAATTCCAAGTTGGTGACCAAGCTCATCAACAACATCATGCTGGACGGCAAGAAGGGCGTTGCCCAGAAGATCGTCTACGAAGCATTCGACATCATTAAGGACAAGACCGGCGAGGATCCCCTGTCCGTCTTCGAGAAGGCCATGGAGAACATCATGCCCGTTCTCGAGGTTAAGGCTCGCCGTGTCGGTGGTGCTACCTATCAGGTGCCCATCGAGGTTCGTGCCGACCGTCGTCAGACCCTGGGTCTGCGTTGGTTGACCACCTATTCCCGTAATCGTTCCGAGCGCACCATGAAGGAGCGCCTGGCCGGCGAGATTCTCGACGCCCTGAACGGTAACGGCGGTGCCGCCAAGAAGTGCGACGATACCCACAAGATGGCCGAGGCCAACAAGGCTTTCGCTCACTTCCGTTGGTAATCGCTGTTTATCTGTAAGGAGGAACGAATTATGGCAAGAGATGTATCTCTGGAAAAAACCAGAAACATCGGTATTATGGCTCACATCGATGCTGGTAAGACTACCACCACCGAGCGTATCCTGTACTATACCGGTGTTAACTACAAGATTGGTGAGACCCACGACGGCGGCGCTACCATGGACTGGATGGCGCAGGAGCAGGAGCGCGGTATCACCATCACCTCTGCTGCCACCACCTGCTATTGGGACAAGCAGGGCACTGCTGACAAGCATCGTATCAACATCATTGATACTCCCGGTCACGTGGACTTCACCGTTGAGGTGCAGCGTTCTCTGCGTGTTCTGGACGGCTCTGTCACCGTGCTGTGCGCCAAGGGCGGCGTGGAGCCCCAGTCTGAGACTGTGTGGCGTCAGGCAGACGAGTACCAGGTTCCCCGTATGGCCTACGTTAACAAGATGGACATCATGGGTGCCGATTTCTATCGCGTCGTCGGTATGATGCGCGATCGTCTGAAGTGTAACGCTGTGCCGATTCAGCTGCCCATCGGTTCCGAGAACCTGTTCAAGGGTATCGTGGACCTGGTCGAGATGAAGGCCGACGTTTACTACGATGATATGGGTAAGGACATGCGCGTGGAAGAGATTCCCGCTGACATGGTGGAGCTGGCCGAGAAGTATCGTGCCGAGCTGCTGGAGGCTGTTGCCTCTTTGGATGACGACCTGATGGAGAAGTTCCTGATGGAAGAGGAGATCACCACCGAGGAGATCAAGACTGTCATCCGTAAGGCCACCATCGCCAACGAGATGGTTCCCGTGTGCTGCGGTACTTCTTACCGTAACAAGGGCGTTCAGAAGCTGCTGGATGCCATCGTGGACTATATGCCCTCTCCCTTGGACGTTCCCGCCATCAAGGGTGTGAACCCCGAGACCGAGGAGGAGACCACTCGTCCCTCTTCTGACAGCGAGCCTTTCGCTGCTCTGGCTTTCAAGATTGCCACCGATCCCTTTGTTGGTAAGTTGGCTTTCTTCCGTGTGTATTCCGGTACCGTTAAGGCCGGTGACACCGTGTACAACTCCAGCAAGGATTCTAACGAGCGTCTGGGCCGCATCGTGCAGATGCACGCCAACAGCCGTAAGGATCTGGACGTGGTGTACGCCGGTGATATCGCCGCCGCCATCGGTCTGAAGAATACCACTACCGGTAACACTCTGTGTGACGAGAAGCATCCCGTCATTCTGGAGTCCATGAAGTTCCCGGAGCCCGTTATCCGTGTTGCCATCGAGCCCAAGACCAAAGCCGGTCAGGAGAAGATGGGTATTGCTTTGGCCAAGCTGGCTGAAGAGGATCCCACCTTCAAGACCTACACCGACGAGGAAACCGGTCAGACCATCATCGCCGGTATGGGTGAGTTGCACCTGGAGATTATCGTCGACCGTCTGCTGCGTGAGTTCAAGGTGGAAGCCAACGTTGGCGCTCCCCAGGTTGCTTACAAGGAGACTGTCCGCCGTCTGGCCGACGTGGATTGCAAGTATGCCCGTCAGTCCGGTGGTAAGGGTCAGTATGGTCACGTTAAGATTAAGCTGGAGCCCAACGAGTCCGGCAAGGGTTACGAGTTCATCAACGCTGTCGTCGGCGGTTCTATTCCCAAGGAGTATATCCCCGCTGTCGACGCCGGTATCCAGGGCGCTATGCACGCCGGTACCATCGCCGGCTACCCCGTTGTGGACTGCAAGGTCACTCTGTATGATGGTTCTTATCACGAGGTTGACTCCTCCGAAATGGCCTTTAAGATCGCCGGTTCTATGGCGTTCAAGGATGCTATGAAGAAGGCTGACCCCGTCCTGATGGAGCCCATCATGAAGGTGGTTATCGTTGCTCCCGACGAGTATATGGGCTTCGTGGTTGGCGATATCGCCTCCCGTCGTGGCCAGATGGAAGGTTCCGAGAACATCAACGGCGCTGTGCAGATTCGTGCGAATGTGCCTCTGTCCGAGATGTTCGGTTACGCTACCGACCTGCGTTCCGGTACTCAGGGCCGCGGTCAGTACGTGATGGAGCCCAGCCACTACGCTGAGATTCCCAAGAATGTGGCCGAGCAGATCATCGCTAAGCGCACTCAGAAGTAATCTCAGAATAACAAAGGGCTTTTTTGCAGAGGTACTTTGTAAAAAGTACTTGCAATTTTCCCTGATACTTGATACAATGGTTTCAAGTTCGGGTAACTTAAATTACGATTTTTAAGGAGGCAAATTACAATGGCAAAGGCAAAATTTGAACGTACTAAACCCCACGTAAACATTGGTACCATCGGTCACGTTGACCATGGTAAGACCACCCTGACTGCTGCTATCACTAAGGTTCTGGGCCTGAAGGGCGGCGCTGAGTTCATGGATTACGCCAACATCGATAAGGCTCCCGAGGAGCGCGCTCGTGGTATCACGATCAACACCGCTCACGTTGAGTACGAGACCGATGCTCGTCACTATGCTCACGTTGACTGCCCCGGCCACGCCGACTACGTTAAGAACATGATCACCGGTGCTGCTCAGATGGACGGCGCTATCCTGGT
>JAZNED010000009.1:0-2220 GCA_045588425.1 Acutalibacteraceae bacterium | reverse complement strand
GCCTCGGAGCCGACCACCGACCACCAGATGCCGTCCACGCCCCACACAAGGGGCATCAGCATCACCGCAACACTCTGGAACACCAGCGTGCGCATAAAGGAGATGATGGCGGAGGTGACACCGTCATTGAGGGCGGTGAAGAAGCAGGAGCCGAAGATGGCGACACCCGACAGCAGGAAGGACACGGAATAGACGCGGAAGGCTCGTACCGTCATCGCCAGTAGGGTGGTGTCGTAACCCACGAAAATGCGGGAGAGGGGATCGGCGAATAACAGACCCGACCCAAACATCAACAAGGAGCAGACGAGGATGATTCGCAGACTGCGGCGGAAAAGATTTTTCAGCTCGGAGTGATTCTTGGCGCCGAAGTGGTAGCTGACCACCGGAGCGATGCCGGTGCCGTAGCCGATGTACACCGCCAGGAAAATCATATTCACATACATCACCACGCCGTAGGCGGCCACCCCGTCTTCGCCGGCATATTTGAGCAGTTGGACGTTGTACAGCACACCCAGCGCGGACATGGCCACGTTGCTCATCAGCTCGGAGGAGCCGTTTACGCATACCTTAAGCAAGGCGCGGCGATCCCGCTTGGGGCGGCAGAGGCGCAACAGTCCCTTGTTGGGTAAGGCGAAGTAAATCAGTGCTGCCACGCCGCCCACCGTCTGGCTGATGCCGGTGGCCAGACCCGCACCCACCAAGCCGAGGGGGAATACCCCCACCAGTAACCAGTCCAGCAACATGTTCAGCACACCGGAGAGTATCGTCATCCACATGCCCAGCTGGGGCTTTTCGGCGGCGATGAAAAAACTCTGGAACTCCACCTGCAAGAGGTAAAAGGGCATGGCCAGCAGGATGGTGCGGCTGTACCGCACGCTGTCCTCCAACAGCTGTCCCTCGGCACCTAGGAGGGAACAGAGGGGGCGGATGGTGACAAAGCCTATCACCCCCAGCAGAATGCCGCAGAGCGTACCGCACAGTACCAAGAGGGAAAAGAGTTCCTTCGCCTTCTTATGGTTACCCTCGCCCATGGTTTTGGCGATGAGGGCACTGCCGCCCGCGCCAAACATAAAGCCGATGGCACCCAGCACCATCAGAATGGGCATGGCAAAGTTGACGGCGGTGAAGGCGGTCTTGCCCACCAGATTGGACACGAACAAGCCGTCCACGATGCTGTATATGGAGGTGAAGATCATCATAAAGATGGACGGCGCGGTGAACCGCAGCAGCCGTCGGTAATTAAAATGATCGGATAGTTGGATTTTCATAAAGACTCCTGAACACAAAGCCGGATAAGATTACGGATGTTTTGATCCACAGCTTTATCCGGTGTGACATTTTCAACGAATGTTAGGCTCTAAGTCAACAGGGGGTATTGTAGCATAACCGTTGGGGAAATGCAAGAGGGATTGAGAAATGGGTTGAAAAGGGCAGGGGGGTGTGATAAGATAAGCAATAGGAGGTGTATGGTATGAAAAGAAGGATTGTAATATTGTGCCTATTGTTGGTTTGTGTGATGGTAACATCCGCTTGTGATAAACAGTCTGCTGAAAGCAAGAAAGCATCCGTTTCTCGCGATGAAATGCGGGAGGTAGCGTTGTCTTGCTTTGATGAGCATAAAGAGGAGATGGAGGAGATCGTTGCCTCGCAGTCGACGATTGGCGACTTGGATTGGGGTGAGAACTATTCCCGGTTTGGCGATGGTAGTTATGATTTTATATTGGTGAAAGAGGGCTTTGCGAAAGTATATATTAGTTCAGGTATTAGGTATCGCCCCGATGATAAGCCCAGCAGTGCTTATGAGTGGGAAGAAAAGGATGGAACGTATTCCTACGAAAACGATCCCGAACATTACTACATGGAGCGTATCGAAAAGTGTTGGTTTTTCTATTATTCTGAATATGATGCTTGATAGCCTGAATATGGATAGAGATGTATGAGTGAGATACCGAAACGAAAACAAATCCGCATAGAGGATTACGATTATTCCGCACCCGGGGCGTATTTTGTGACGATATGTACTGCGAATAGAGAGAAGATTTTGTGGAAAGATGGTAGGGGCGAACTGTGTTCGCCCGATAAAATAGTACTATCAAATGCAGGAATGATCGTTTGCAAAGAAATAGAGAAATTGAATACGATATACAACGCTGTTTCTGTGGATACATTTTGTATTATGCCGGATCATATTCACCTGTTGTTGGCGATTCACACAGATGC
>JAZNED010000008.1:0-4129 GCA_045588425.1 Acutalibacteraceae bacterium | reverse complement strand
CTGATTGCTAAAATCGAGGCCCTGAACGAGTGGGAAAACATCATCGCTGAGGCTCAGGCTGAGGCCGAGGCTCTCCGCGACAGCATCAAAGAGGAGATGCTCGCCAACGAAACCGAGGAAATGGTGGTCGGTGCTTACATCATCCGCTGGACCTCCGTCCTCTCCAACCGTTTCGACACTACTGGCTTCAAGAAAATCTACGGCGACCTTTACAAGGCGTTCACCAAGCAGACCAGCAGCAGACGGTTCTCCATCTCCTGCTAATGACGAACCCTCTCCTCGAAGGGCAACCTTCGGGGAGAGGAGAGAGGGGTAAATTATGAAACGAGGATATGGACGATGCTCCACCAATGAAACCAAGCAAGACATCAATCGCCAAGTGCGAGAATTGAAAGCGGCAGGCGCAGAGGAAATCTACTTGGAATACGAACACGGAGATGCGAAGGTCAAACCGCAACAAGAGTTGATGTTTGAGCAAGCGCAGGAGGGGGACACCATCGTGGTGTTGGAGGTTCCGCGTTTGGCACGTAGCACACAGCAACTCTGTCAGATTATCGACACCATTCGGGACAAAAAACTGCGTTTGGAGATTGTGGGGAGCATCACTTTGGATTGCCGATGCGGCAGAGCCGACCCAATGAGCGAGGCGTTCCTTCAAATGGCAGGTGTGTTCAGCCAGTTGGAGTTGGCGATGATTCGGGAGCGAGTCAAGTCTGGGATGGCAAACGCCAAGGCTAAAGGTGCTCGCATCGGGCGTCCGCAAAAGACGGTGGAGGACGTCCCTTCTTCCTTTCTGCGACACTATCCAGCCTATAAATCGGGGAGCCTCAATGTCAGCGAGTTGGCAAGGGTGTGCGATATGAGCCGCACCACCGCATACAAGTACATCAACCTGTTGGAACAGTAAAAGGAGCGATTTTTCGCTCCTTTTTTCTTTTCCCTTTGCCTTTTCGTGAACACTGTGGTATGATGGAGTAAAAGGGGGCGATGGGATGGCGACTAAAAAGAAAGGCGGCAAGCAGGAGGGGCAGAAATTCAAGTCCCTTTTGGTCTGGCAAATCCTGCTCCGCTACACCGACGAGAACCACGCTCTGACCGCCAAGAGGATTGCCGAAATCCTGTTGGAAGAATACGACATAACCGCTGAGGCGCACTCTGTTCGGCGGGACATCCAAGAGTTGCAAAGACTCTATGAGGAGGACGAGGAGGGGGTCTTCCTCCGTGGAGAGCGTCTGGCCTACAAGGTAGTGTACGACGGCTCCGGCACACGTGGCTACAAGGTGGTCAAACGCCCCTGTTCCCTCAAAGACCTGCAACTGTTGTCCGAGTGCGTTTGCTCCTCGCGGTTTATCACCAAGGAGCAGGAAAAACGCCTGCTGGGTGCGCTGACCGAACAATGCAGTGATTACCAGCAGGACGAGTTGGTGCGTGAGGCGTACCTCATTGACCGTGGCAAGAGTCGCAACAACCGCTTGCCCGACTACGTGCAGGTCATTAACCGCGCCATTCGCAACGACCACAAGATCAAATTCAAATATACGAAGTACACCTTACAGAACCGCACCGAGCAGACGCCACGACGTAGCGGTAACGACTATGTGCTGAGTCCTTTCAAGATTTTGGTGACGGAGGGCAACTACTACCTAATTGCCTACAACGGCAAGAAGATTGTCCACTACCGCATCGATCGTATGCAGGACGTGACGGAGGCTCCCGACGCGCCACGCGAGGGACACAAGGAATTTGAGAAAATTGACCTGCGAACCTACACCCAAAAGGTGTTCTCGATGTTCGGTGGCGAGGAAAAGCGGGTGCAAATTCGGTTTACCAACGACCTGTTGGACACGGTGGTTGACCGGTTCGGTGCATCGGTTCCCACTTACACCAAGCACGACGACAAACACTTCACCGTTTCTGCGGAAGTGGAAGTCAGCAACATGTTCTACTCTTGGGTGTGCAGTTTCCGCAAAAAAGCAACCATCGTCAACCCACCAGAAGTAGTGGAAGGATTCCAGCAGTTCCTGAACGACATTCAGGGAAGATATGAAACGGAATAGCACGGCATGTGTTGGCGATCCATACCATTCCGTTGCTACTTGTCAAAGGCTCAAATTTGTGATACGATAAAAACAGAAACTACATGGCATCGACAGTCGTTGTAAAGGAGGAATAGCAAATGAAACACGCATTGGCAAAACGAATCATAGGCATCTTACTGGTTGGCGTTATGCTTGTTGGGGTATTCCCTGCCACTGCATTGACGGTATATGCGGCAACGACAGTGTCCGGCATTCAATATGTCAGCAATCTTGTGGATTACGACGATATTGTTTTGGTGGGGAACACGACACTGTTTGTCAACGCAGACGTAAATCTGCGCTCTATCAGCGGTGACTACACCTTGGAGATTCAAGGAGACGGCGAGCATACGCTAACGGTCGATCATCCAAAAGGTTGCGCGATTAGCGTGAAAAGTTTGCAGAGCGTTGTTCCATCTCAAGGCACAGTCAATCTGACTGTAAAAGGCGGCGATGGCTATTTTGCAATCGCTGCTAACAGGGACATTTCTTTGAATGGAATAAAACTGGATGTAACCGGCTCTTCCGGTATTCGTTCTGCAAATGGCGACATAACCATCAACGGAGCTTATGTATCTGTTATCGGTCAAGACGGTGTTGGTGTTATCGCCAACAACGGCAGCATCTACATCGACAGTGATTATCTCTTTGTCCAGTGTGCAGGTCAAAGCGGCGATGCCTATTGGGAACACGGTGTTGGTGCAACAAACGATGTAACCATCATCAGTGACGATGCGACCATTACCGGCAGATGGGGTGTTGACTCTGATAAAGGTGATATTACCTTGTCGGGAAATATCTGGGTTGGCGCAACTAAATGTGCTATCATTGCAAATGAAGGTACAATTACGATGACCGGTGCTGTTACCGCACAAGGCGGCAGTGATTGTTATGCGATTGCAGCTTCCGGAGATATTTCCTTTGATGGCACAAAATTGGATGTGTCCGGTTCTGCCGGTATCCGTTCTTACGAGGGTGACATAACCATCAACGGCACCTATGTATCCGTTGTCGGTCAAGACGGTGTCGGTGTGATCGCCAACAGCGGCAGCATCTACCTCGACAGCGATTACCTCTTTGTGCAGTGCGCAGGTCAAAGCGGCGATGCCTATTGGGAACACGGCATTGGCGCAACAAACGATGTAACCATCATCAGTGATGAAGCAACGATTGCCGGCAGATGGGGCCTTTACTCTGAAACGGGTAGTGTCACTTTATGGGGAAATATCTGGGTAGGTGCGAGAAAAACAGCCATCCACGCAGAAAAGAATATTATAGTTCACGGCGACCTATCGGCGAATAACACAGACAAAAACTATTACTGTGTCGTTTCGGTGGATGGCGATATCACACTCTCTAACGGTACGATTGACATTACGTCGGCAAGCAATGCGGTTATAACGCATAACGGCAACATCTTTTTGAATGGCAATATTACGGTTCGTTCCCTAGAATCGAACAGTTGCGCCATTAACGCGCGCAATGGCGATATTGTTATCCAAGGAGGCTTTCTTGATGTAACCGCCGGTGGCACCTATGCGATGTATGCCTATAACGGTCACATTGGTATGAATCAGCCGTTGGAACTGCTTGTTCCAACCAACGGACACATTGATACAAATACTATCGTGGATACATATGGTGAGCCGGCCTCTCATATCAAGATTGGCTCCACCGTGGGCAAGGTGGATATCTACCTCTCCACTCCCTCCGACGGGCAGGCGGCGATCTTCGACTCCTCTGCCGTCTACGGCCTGCCTCTGCTGGCCTATTTCGACAGCATCCGCTGGTTTGAGAACGGCGTCGAGATGCAGGAGGGCGACCTCTTCACCGCCGGCAACGAATACTCCGTGGAGCTGATCCTCTCCGCCGAGGACGGCTACTACTTCGCCGAGGGCGTGCTGGCCAAGGTCAACAACAAGGATTCCTCCCTGACCGGCCTGATGGAGGACGGCACCAAATTGATGATTCGCGTCAATTTGGGCAAGTGCAACACCGCCATCTCCCAAGTGGAGCTGGATATCCCCGCCCCCGTGGACGGCAACAAGTCC
>JAZNED010000007.1:0-7571 GCA_045588425.1 Acutalibacteraceae bacterium | reverse complement strand
GACGGGAGACCCGTCCCCTACCATCCCACACCAACCGTGGGTAGAGAGATAAGGCCCCCTCCGGGAGGGGGCTGGATTTTCGCCGCAGGCGAAAAGACTGGGGGAGAATGCGTAACAAAAACGGCTCGTCAGGCTCCCTCCCGGAGGGAGGCTTTGTTAGGCACTACATTTACCTATTTATGGGTCGCCGGTAATCTATGCATGGCTGATAGGCCAACAAAAAGCGCACTTGTGCGCCGCCGGTAGTATAGGGCTATGCCCGAACATGAAATAGCCCCCGCTATGCGGGGGGATTTTTATTTGAATCGGCAACGCTCAAAGATGGCGAGTTGCTCTCTTGCATACACCACGTGACACGTTTTGATTCGGCAACGCTCGAAGATGGCGAGTTGCTTTCTTGCATACACCACGTGACACATTTTGATTCGGCAACGCTCACGGGTGGCACATTGTCCTTTCGTGTGTACCACGTGACACGTTTTCGTCCTTCCTACATTGACAAAACCGCTCAAATGCGGTAAACTGAAGAAAACCTACGAATAAACGAGGTATTATATATGAAAAAGATTGTTTCTCTGCTGTTTGCGCTTCTGTTGACCGCGACGTTATTGCTCCCTGTGGGTGTGGCGGCGGCAAACCCCGTCACCAAAGAGGGACTGTACTACGAAATTGAGGACGGCAAGGTCATTATCGTGGATTGCGTGGAGACCACCTCCGGCGACCTGAAGATCCCCGCCGAAATCGACGGCAAACCGGTCACCGCCATCCGCAACACCGCCTTCTATCGGTGCGTGCAGTTGGCGTCGGTCACCATCCCCGAGGGGGTCACCTCCATCGGTGACAGCGCGTTCGGCGGTTGCCTCCATCTCAGCAAGATCACCATCCCCAAGAGTGTCACCTCCATCGGCATGGATGCCTTCCACGACACCGCTTATTATAACAATGAAGAGAATTGGGAGGAAGGCCTGCTGTATATCGACGGTTGTGTGGTTGCCTCCGGGGAGGACGTGACCCAGGCGGTCATCCGCGAGGATACCCGCCTTATCGCCGGCGACGTATTCTTTGGCCGTGCCATTACGGCGGCATCCCTCCCCGACACCGTTACGGTGGTGGGTGCCCGCGCCTTCGGTCAGTGCGCGAGCTTGACCGAGGTGTACTACGGCGGCAAGGAGGCAGAGTGGAAGAAGGTAGCGATCGCCGACGGCAACGAGGCGTTGACCAAGGCCACCAAGCACTACGAGTCCCAGCTCAAACTCACCGAGGATAAAAAGAAGAAGTTCGATCTGTGGTTGTTCCTGTCCATCCTGTTCGGCGTGCTGACGGTGGTGTTTGCTGCGCTGACGGTGCTCAACTACTGCAAGGAGAAAAAGGCCGCGGCGGCGCAGGGCGACGAGCAAACCGCATCCGAGTCCACCGAGGAAAAGGTTTCCACCGAAAAGAAAAAATGGTCCTTCAAAGCATTTAAAAAGGATAAAAAATAATTGAAAGACGATACAAACCGCGGCGTGAAGATCACGTCGCGGTTTGTTGCACCTACATCTTGTGTATGCTTTCCTCTGTTCCACACTATATACAGACTGCACAAAAAATCTTGCAAAATCTTGTAAAAAACACTTGACCGCGCTTGCCAAATGTGGTATAGTTGATGATACCTCGTAGGGGGTTTTATTTTTGTGCGCATTTTTGCGCCATGCCCCCGCCGGCCGCAAGGCTTGAGGGAGGTTCACAATATCCGGCTTTTTAGCTATAGGAGGTACCGAAATGAGAGTCAAGATTACCCTGGCCTGCACCGAGTGCAAGCAACGCAACTACAACAGCATGAAGAACAAGAAAAACGACCCTGACAGACTTGAGATGAACAAGTACTGCCGCTTCTGCCGCAAGCACACCGTGCATCGCGAGACGAAGTAATTCGCTGAAAGAGAGGAAAACGTTATGTTAGCTTGGGGCTTTTTACTCCTGGTTGGCGGCTTCATTGCCTGCCTGATCTTCTTCTTCAGCCAAATGTCCGACATCTTCGGCTATCTGAAGGCGGACGGCTTCGGCGGCTACATCGCTAAGTTCTTCGACCCCGCCAACCTGACCACCGCCAAGATCATCTTCATGATCATCCTGGTGCTGACCGTGTTGGGTCTGGGCATGTACATTGCCGGCCGCATCAAGAATAAGGGCGAGAAGAACCCCATTATTCCTGAGAAGGTCAAGAAGTATCTGCGCGATACGCGCGGCGAGTTCAAGAAGATCGTATGGCCGAACCTCTCCACCGTGACCCGCAACACCGGCGTTGTGCTGGCGATGTGCGTGATCACCGGTCTGGTGATTTTCGGCGTAGACAGCCTGTGCATTTGGCTGATCGAGATGCTGGGCAAAATCAAGTTCTAAGAGAGGGAGGGCAGGACCATGGACGAGCAAGCAAAGTGGTATGTGGTCCACACCTTCTCCGGTTATGAGAACAAGGTGGCTACCAACTTAGAGACCATCGTGGCGAATCGCAATCTGCAGGATCAGATCCTGGAGGTGCGCATTCCCACCGAGACGGTGGTCGAGATCAAAGACAACCAGCGCAAAGAGGTTGAGCGTAAGATTTTTCCCGGCTACGTGCTGGTGAAGATGATTATGAACGAGGAAAACTGGTTTGTGGTGCGCAATATCCGCGGCTGCACCGGTTTCGTCGGTCCCAACGGCAAGCCCGTTCCCCTGACGGAGAAGGAGATTGCCAACCTGGGTGTCGAAAAGAAGGAGATCATCGTGACGTACAAGGTGGGCGACACCGTGTCTATCATCGATGGTCCTCTGGAGAACTTCTCCGGTACGGTTGACGAGATCGACCAGGAGAAGAACATGGTCCGTGTGACCATCTCCATGTTCGGTCGTGAGACCTCTGTGGAGTTGGAGCTGGATCAGGTGGAGCCGATGGACTAAGGCTCGATTGTAAGCAGAAAGTTTGGGGTGCGATTCCCCTTACCCGTGTGCCGGACACTTTTCCGGCTGTGGGAGGGACACCGTACTTTACCGGGTGCGGCAGATCCCGATTACCACGAATTTTGGAGGTGCGATAAAAATGGCTCAGAAAATTACCGGTTACATTAAGTTGCAGATTCCCGCCGGCAAAGCAACCCCGGCCCCCCCTGTTGGTCCCGCTTTGGGTCAGCACGGCGTAAACATTATGTCCTTTACGAAGGAATTCAACGAGCGTACCAAGAACGACGTCGGTCTGATTATCCCCGTCGTCATCACTGTGTATGCCGACCGTTCCTTCACCTTTATTACCAAGACGCCCCCCGCTTCCGTGCTGCTGAAGAAGGCTGCCGGCATCGAGACCGCGTCCGGTACGCCCAATAAGACCAAGGTGGCTTCTGTCACCATGGAGCAGGTTCGCAAGATCGCTGAGACCAAGATGCCCGACCTGAATGCGGCCAACGTCGAGAGTGCTATGAGCATGATCGCCGGTACTGCCCGCAGCATGGGTATCACGGTTGTCGAATAATGCGGACTGAGTGGGAGGAAATTCCTAACGTTCCGTTTTAACCACTACACTGCTATATGCAGCATGCAAATGGAGGAAAAAACCAATGAAACATGGTAAGAAGTATGTAGAGAGCGCTAAGCTGGTTGACAGCAACGCTCTGTATGACGTTGCCGACGCTCTGGATCTGGCGATCAAGACCGGCAAAGCTAAGTTTGATGAGACCGTTGAGGTTCACGTTCGTCTGGGTGTTGACGGCCGTCACGCTGACCAGCAGGTCCGCGGCGCTGTCGTGCTGCCCAACGGCACCGGTAAGACTGTCCGCGCCCTGGTTTTCGCCAAGGGTGACAAGGTGCAGGCTGCTCTGGATGCCGGCGCCGACTATGCCGGTGCTGAGGAGTTGGTCGCCAAGATTCAGGGCGGCTGGATGGACTTCGACGTGGTTATCGCCAGCCCTGACATGATGGGCGTGGTTGGTCGTCTGGGTAAGGTGCTGGGTCCCCGTGGCCTGATGCCCAACCCCAAGGCCGGTACCGTTACCCCCGATGTGGCTAAGGCTGTTCAGGAGGCTAAGGCCGGTAAGATCGAGTATCGTCTGGACAAGACCAACATCATCCACTGCCCCATCGGCAAGGTCTCCTTCGGCGTTGAGAAGCTGCAGGAGAACTTTGATGCCCTGCTGGGCGCCATCGTCCGCGCTAAGCCCGCCGCTGCTAAGGGTCAGTACGTCAAGTCCTGCACCGTGGCCAGCACCATGGGCCCCGGCGTGAAGATCAACCCCAACAAGGTTGGTGCCTAATCGGTAGTTTATCTACCATCCATCGCTTTTAGCAGCTGCGGCTGTTGAGAGAATATAAACTTGGGAGAAATCCCGGTTGCTGTTCTACCATAGACAGCAGGTGCCCATAGGGTATAAACGGTTTTGCCGTGCCTGCCGAGGAGAGCGTTCACACAGAGCTACGGCTCACTATGTGCGATTTTCACCTCTCCTGTGGTACCCATAGGAGAGGTTTTCTTTTTGGGATGAATAGCAATCATCCTATCATTCGGAGGTGAAACTAACAATGGCAAGCGCAAAAGTTCTGCAAGAGAAGCAGGAATTCGTCAACGCTCTGACCGAGAAGCTGAACGGCGCCACCACCGGCGTGATCGTCAGCTACAGCGGCATCACCGTCGCTGAGGACACCGCTCTGCGTCGTCAGCTGCGTGAGGCCGGCGTCGAGTACGTGGTTGTGAAGAACACCCTGCTCAAGCGTGCCGCTGAGGCCGCCAACCTGAACGGCCTGGACGATGCTCTGCATGGCTCCACCGCTCTGGCTATCTGCGACGACTACACCGCCGCCGCTAAGGTTCTGAGCAAGTACGCCGAGGGTTCCAAGACCTTCAAGATCAAAGCCGGCTTTATGGACGGCGAGGTCATCGGCGCCGATAAGGTCGACGAGCTGGCTAAGCTGCCTTCCAAGGAGGGTCTGCTGTCCATGCTGCTCAGCGTCCTGAATGGTCCCATCCGCGGTCTGGCTGTGGCTCTGAACGCCGTGGTCGAGAAGGGTGGCGAGGCCGCTCCCGCCGAGGAGGCTGCTGCCCCTGCTGAGGAGGTTGTCGAGGCCCCCGCTGAGGCTCCTGCTGAGGAGGCTCCCGCCGCTGAGTAATTCTCACCGGCTCACAAAACGCCTGTATCGTCAGGCACACACTTTATTTTAAAAATTACGTATTGGAGGAAATGAATCATGTCTGAGAAGATTACTGCTATGATCGAAGAGATCAAGGCTCTGACCGTTCTGGAGCTGTCCGATCTGGTTAAGGCCATCGAGGAGGAGTTCGGCGTTTCTGCTGCCGCTCCCGTTGCTGTTGTTGCTGGTGCCGCTCCCGCTGCCGCTGCTGCTGAGGAGCAGACCGAGTTCGACGTTATCCTGACCGACGCTGGCGCCGGCAAGATCAACGTGATCAAGGTTGTCCGCGAGATCACCGGTCTGGGCCTGAAGGAGGCCAAGGAGCTGGTTGACAACGCTCCCAAGGCTGTGAAGACCGGCGTGTCCAAGGACGATGCCGAGGCTACCAAGGCTAAGCTGGAAGAGGCTGGCGCTAAGGTTGAGCTGAAGTAATTTATTACTCACACCGAATGAGATCGGGGGATGCATCCGCATCCCCCGATTTTTTGTTTGTCAGCGCTTGGAGCGTGCGAACAACCTCTCGTCTACTCCACGTGATGGGTGTTTGGTTGGTATTGTGCACTGATCTACAATTCCCCCGCCAACCTCGGATGGGATCAAGCCTCCCTCTGACGAGGGAGGTGGCATTTGCGTAGCAAATGACGGAGGGAGAGATGAAAAGCGATGCAACTGTGAGGTCTCGTCATCTCTCCCCCAGTCATTTTTGGCAATCCCAAAAATGACAGCCCCCTCGTCAGAGGGGGCTGTTCTGATGTCTGCGTTAAAAATCCATTGACACAGAGAAAAGAGGAAGGCTCACGCCTTCCTCTTTTCTCACTTTTCCTCTTTTTCCTGCTCTTCGTGTAGATTTTCCAGCGCCACACGTACCGCCTCAATCACAAACGCCGAAAACGTACAATCCGTTCCGGTGATTTCCTTTTCAATTTCGTCAATTACATTGTTGGGGAAACGGATAGTTTTACTGGTGCTGGACGGGATGGCAGGTATTTTGAATTTGCGCAAATCATATCACCTCTGTAATACTATTGTATGTACAAAGCGCATTGCAGTATGTAAGATAATATGTCTTGCGTGTTGTATTACAATGTGATAAAATAGTTATATCAAAGAATATTGGGGTGAAATGATGAAAAAATTCGGAAACAATCTACGACGAGAGCGAAAACGTGCAGGTAAAACTCAACAATGGATGGCGGATCAGCTTCATGTTCACCGCACCACGTATACGCGGTATGAAACGGGAGAAGTGGAACCATCCTTGGATATGTTTTGCACGATCACAAAGATTTTGGACGTTAACCCAATGGATTTATTGGAATGATCGGGGAATGGTTGTGCCATTCTCCGATTTTTTATTCGTCAGCGATCCGAGCGGGTGTCTCGACCTCTTGTCTTCCTCTCGTGACACGTGCAGGGCTACTGCGCGTCCGACGCGCCACAAAACAAACTCTCTATTTAAAATTTCGCAAATATTTCGAAAATAGAGAAAACGTTTTTCAACTCCTAACTCATCCTTTCTAACTCTCTTCGTTCCCTCATTTTGTACCCCAAAAATTGTCAAAACACAATATCTTGTGGCTACAAAAAATATTAAAAATAATTGGAAAAAATGTAAAAAAATCATTGACTTTTCAGGGTTTATGCTGTATAGTAGATGGTGCGCGAGTTCGGAACAAGGGCGAAATCTGCCTAAATTTCGGAGGAGCGCAGACTGCACGATATGCGATGAAGCGGGAGGTTGCGGCTTTAGAAGCCGGTTTTTCCGTGGAGTATGTCCGATTTTAAACCGGGCGAAGGAAAACTGTGTGCAGAGAATGGCTATAACGGCGTGCTGCGCCTGCCCAACGGGTGAGGTATGTCGAAAACTTGCGATCTTATGGCCGTTCCGCGCTTGCAGTGACTGACACCGACCCCGGGGTTTGCCAAAGGGCAAACGCCGGTTTTTTCAAGGAGAGGGAGGAAACACCCGGCTCAGTGTATGAAAAAAGTGTCAGACCCGCCAAAGAAAATTTACAAGGACGCGTTTTTAGTGGCAGTCAAAGAGAAAATCCGTATTCGTATCAAGGGTTATGATCACCAGCTGGTTGATCAGGCCGCAGGCAAGATCGTAGAGACCGCTCGCCGCACCGGCGCTCGCGTTTCCGGTCCCGTGCCGCTCCCGACCGAGAAGGAAGTCGTTACCATCCTGCGTGCTGTGCACAAGTATAAGGATTCCCGTGAACAGTTCGAATCCCGTACGCACAAACGCTTGATCGACATTCTTCGACCGTCAAAGAAGACAGTTGAAGCCCTGATGGGGCTTGAACTCCCCGCCGGTGTGGACATCGAGATCAAGCTGTAATTAAACGGCTTGTAGGTGTTCCGAAAGCGAGGTCATGTTGGCTCCTAAATACCCACTCAGGCATTGGGAACTCCGGCAACGGCCGGAAAGCCGG
>JAZNED010000006.1:0-7492 GCA_045588425.1 Acutalibacteraceae bacterium | reverse complement strand
TGGTTGCGGGAGGAAGATTCGAACTTCCGACCTTCGGGTTATGAGCCCGACGAGCTACCCCTGCTCCACCCCGCGATATATGTACGCCTCAGCGCCTATATAGTATACCGCACAACGGGCAATAAAGTCAAGTCTTTTTTCAAAATTGCTCCATTTTATTTCCCATATTCCATTTCCCGGCGTTATCCCTCTTGCTTTTTGCCGCTGTTTGCGCTATACTTTACCCATCAACCTGCGAGGTGAGGATATGCACTATATTGTCGACCACGACTTTCACATCCATTCCGGCGGCTCCATGTGCTCCGGCGATGCCGAGCAAACACCCGCCCGCATCCTGCAATACGCCATAGACGAGCAATTTTCCGCCATCGCTCTGACCGATCACTTTTGGGATGAAACGGTGCCAATGCCACAAGGTGGTTGGGGACCGGATTTTTACACGTCGCAAAACTGGTCGCACATCACCAAGCAGCTCCCTCTGCCGCGCCATGACGGCATCCGCTTTCTGTTCGGTGCCGAGGTGGATATGACGCTGGACGGCACCGTAGGCATTTCTCCCGAGCGATTGGCGCAGATGGATTTGCTACTCATCTCCCTCAGCCATTTTCACATGACCGACTTCACCATCCGCGGCGAGGACGCTGCCACCCCCACCGGTCGTGCCGCTGTCCTGCTGGACAAGCTGGAGACGCTGTTGGCGATGGATCTGCCGTGGCATAAAATCATCCTTGCCCACCTCACCGGCCCCAAGCTGGGCGGCGGCGACCCCGACGCCCACTGCGAGGTGTTGCGGCAATTACAGGGCGAGCGACTGACCGCCCTATTCAAGAAAGCCGCCGCTTTAGGCGTGGGCATCGAACTAAACACCGCCACCTTCGGCTTCGGCAACGAGGCGGAGATGGAGGCGGTCACCGCCTTCTATGCTCACGCCAAGGAGTGCGGCTGCAAATTCACCTTTGGCAGCGACGCCCACGGTCCGCAGCAATTCCTCCCCCACCGCCAGCGTGGCCAAGCCATGGCCGACCGCCTAGGCCTGACCGACGAGGATATTTTTAGAGTATAAGCGAAAGCACCCTGTGTATCACAGGGTGCTTTTTGTTGTGGTTTTGTGTCGCTTTCCCTTGCTTTTTCTGTCGAGGATTGGTATAATGTGTCGTAGATGTCACCATCACACATAGGGGGATATACCAATGTCCAAATTGTATTTCAAATTCGGGGCGATGGCCTCATCCAAAACCGCCAATGCCCTCATGACCCGCTTCAACTATATGGAAAAGGACAACACCGTCTGGCTGATCAAACCCGACCTGGACAACCGCGACGATTACACCGACGAAAACGGCGTGCGCGTGACGGTGGTCAAGAGCCGCATCGGACTGTCCGCCGTGGCGGACGTAGTACGTCGTGATGAGGATATCCACGCCCGCTTTGTGGCGCTCAACGAGAAACAGCACATCGACGTCATCATCTGCGACGAGTGCCAGTTC
Source organism: Acutalibacteraceae bacterium (assembly GCA_045588425.1). GTDB lineage: Bacteria > Bacillota > Clostridia > Oscillospirales > Acutalibacteraceae > UBA5905. The sequence goes on along the minus strand of JAZNED010000006.1, from coordinate 6,005 downwards.
CTCACCGCCGCCCAGGTGGACCAGCTGAAATACATCGCCGAATACTGCGACACCCCCGTGCTGTGCTTCGGCCTGCGGTCGGACTTCCTCACCCAACTCTTTGAGGGCTCCAAGCGCCTGTTTGAGATCGCGGACAGCATCACCGAGATCAAGTCCGTCTGCCGCTGCGGTAAAAAGGCTATTGTCAACGCCCGCATCGCGGACGGTCACGTGGTCACCGAGGGCGACCAGATAGAGATCGGCGGCAACGACAAATACGAGGGTATGTGCTGGGGTTGCTGGCAAAATCGAATTAAAGAAGGAAAATAAACGCCCATACAGCGGAGGAAGTACTATGAAAAAAAGTATCCTGATCATCGGCATCGTACTGCTCATCCTGATCATCCCATTTCTCTCCGTGTACGCCATTCGTACCTCTCCCAAGGATAAAGGCGCTTTCTCGGTAGACGATTACACAGCGTATATCGCCGAACCAAACTTTCGCACCGAGCGCACCTACGGCACCATAACCGATTGGAAAACGGCGGCAAATATTGGCAAGCAAGCCATCCGCGACCGCTTTGGCAAGTCCGCTGAAGGTGGGTTGTTTGAGTGGATGGGATGCGACGTGCAATACGACACAGACAACGACGCCTATTACGTGCGCACGTATCACGTTAACCCCAACGTTTTTGGCGGAGCTTTTGATGTGATCATCGAGGCCGACGGAACGATATTAGCCATTTGGGGAGAAGATTAAAAAAGGAAAAGCACACCATGTATTATCGACACAATTTAGACTACACCTATCCCGATCAATGCGATCAGCACATGATCGACGTACCGCATCTGCGGGATGTCGACCTAAACGAAGATTACCCCTATCGCCAAAAAAGCATTGGATACAAACTACGCCGCGCCGTTCTGTGGCTGTTGTGCAACGGATTCGTTTTCTTCCTGCTGCGCATCACTCACGGACTGAAAATTCACGGCAAACAGAATCTCAAGAAACACAAGGAAGAACTGACGGACGGCTGTATCACCGTGTCCAACCACGTGTTTATGTGGGATTTTCTCTGTGTGATGAAGGCGATGCGCCCTCGGCTGGGTTTCTTCCCCGCGTGGAAGATCAACCTGGAGGGACCCAACGGTCCCCTCATCCGCCTGGCAGGCGGTATCCCCATCCCCACCGGCGATTTGTCCTGCATGAAGAAATTTAAACAGGCGATGGCAGGAGTATTTGAGGAAAACCGCTGGATGCACTTCTATCCCGAGGGGTCGATGTGGTTCTTCTACCCCGATATTCGCCCGCCAAAGAAGGCGGTATTCCAATACGCGGTGCAATATGACCGCCCGGTGATTCCTATGGCGTTCACCTTCCGTCCTCGCAAGAATATCACCCGTCTGTTCACCCGCAAGCCGCTGGTTGACCTGACGGTAGGTGAGCCTTTGCGTCACGACCCCGCCCTCTCCCGCGTAGCCGCTACCGCCGAGTTGCAAGCACGCGTCTATCGCGTCATGCAGGGCATGGCGGGCATCCACCCCGGCGACCCTACGTATAATGAAAACTTAGACCCCGCCGCCTACCAAAAGACGATGGGATAATTAAAAAAGGACACCCGATTGGGTGTCCTTTTTCTTATTCTTGAGCCAACAACGGCTCGATTACCGCCAAGAAGCAGGCGGTTACCTCCTCAGGGGTGCGGATGCACTCCCCCGCCAGCCACCAGCGCACCGTCTGCACAAAGGTGGCGGCGATATGCTGAACGAGGTAATCCCGCGGCAGATCGGCGGTCAGGCGGCAGCCGTAGACCCCCTCCACCAAGCGGGAGACCTCCCCACGGAAATAGTCGAGGAACAGCCCGTCATTCTCCGACGAGAGCAGGTCGAGGATGCCACGGTCGTTCTGTTTCAGATGGCGGATGAGGTGCAGAAACACCGAATCTTCGGAGTCGCCACAGGCGCAGGACACCTGCCCCAAGGCGGTGTCGGTGACGTGTCCGAACAACTCGGCGCACAGATCACGGAGCAGGTACTCCTTGGTCTCAAAATGCGCATAGAAGGTGGTGCGCCCCACGTCAGCGGCGTCGAGGATATCCTGCACCGTAATTTGGTGATAGTTTTTCTTGGAAAGCAGGCTCGTGAAGGCGCGAAAAATCGCCTCACGGGTCTTTTTTTGTCGTCTGTCCATTCGTTACCTCCCGAACAAATCGCCGCTTTTGTTCCCTACGAAACAAACGGCTGTTTTTGGTTATGGTCAATGCCCGCCACAGGGCATATACTGATTACAGAACAAATTGTTCGCTATCAAATACAGTATACGACAATTTTGTTCTATCGTCAAGGAGGTGAGAATATGAAAATCGAACAAAACATACTGATTGCGTTTTTGCTCAACTTGGGATTTTCGGTGTTTGAGTTTTTTGGGGGTATCTTCACGGGTAGCGTGGCGATTTTATCCGATGCGGTGCACGATCTGGGGGACGCGCTGGGCATCGGGGTGTCCTGGTTTTTAGAGCGTAAGAGCCAGCGGCAAGCCGACCACACCTACACCTACGGCTACGCCCGCTTTTCGGTGCTGGGGAGCGTGTTCACCTGCGGCATTTTGCTGTTAGGCTCGGTGGGGGTCATCGTCAGCGCTGTGGGGCGGCTGATGAATCCCGTCCCCATCCATTATGACGGCATGATCGTCTTTGCTGTGGTGGGGGTGGCGGTGAATCTCACCGCCGCTTTTGTCACCCGCGAGGGGGAATCCCTCAACCAAAAAGCGGTGAATCTGCACATGCTGGAGGACGTGCTCACCTGGATGGTCGTGCTGATTGGTGCGGTGGTGATGCGCTTCACCAATTTGACCATCCTTGACCCACTGGTGTCTATCGCGGTGGCGGTGTATATCTTTATCCACGCCATCGGGCATTTACGGGCGGCGGTGGATATTTTTCTTGAGAAAGTACCGGATGGATATGCGGTAGCGGAAATCAAAACCCGCATAGAACAGATTGAGGGGGTCACCGACGCCCACCACATCCACATCCGCAGTATCGACGGCTATACCCACGCCGCGTCCTTGCACGTGGTATCGGAACGCACCGATGCTGTGGCGGCGGTGACAGTGGCACTGAACGAGATAGGTATTCCTCACGTAACGGTGCAGGTGGAGCGAGAAGTGTGTCCGCAGACGGCGTGCGGATTGGTGGAATGCCACAACCACGGTCATTATCATTGATGATAGAGGCAGATTGCCGCCTGTGTGCGTAGACATCGCAAATACTCCAACCATATTCGTAGGGGAGGGCCTCCGTGCCCTCCCATGAGATTGTGCGATATTCGTCGGGAGGAAGACAGAGCCCCTCCCCTACGAATTCACAACAACCTTGGTGCGTGCCGTAGGGGCGAACTGTGTTCGCCCGAAAGGCCCCCTTACCTAAAGGGGGCTGCCGAGCGACAGCGAGGCTGGGGGATTCAATGCCGCTGTGCGGCATATCGCCCTTTGGGCGATTATCCCTCCGTCACGGCTTTGCCGTGCCACCTCCCTTTAGGCAAGGGAGGCTTTACTCTACCTCATCTCGGTGCGTGCCGTAGGGGCGAATAGCTTCCGCCGTCAAAACGCCCCTTGACAAGATTGGTCTATCGTGGTAGACTAATGATAAAGACAAGAGCTGAAAGGAGCGATTGGGAATGAAAAAATGGTTGGCATTATTGTTAGCGGTGCTGATGCTGTGCGCCTTGGCTGGGTGCGGCGACAAATCCAAACCCGACGACAAGGACACGACCACAACCACCACGACGACTACCGCACATACTGAGCAACCGATGGCTCCCTTGACGCTGGTGGAGGATGCCTCCCCCGAGGTTTGCTATTGGTACAACGATACCGCCGCAGTGGACACCAACGAAACGTTGGTGCTGAGAGCCAACACCGACTTGACCAAAGTGCAATTTGTGTCCCTTTTCCCCGATGCATTCGTGGTGGATGAGGTGCTGTACACTCTTCCCGTCTTCGAGGAATTTACGTTTTTGTGCATCAACACCTACATCAACGACACCGTACCCACCCGCGGTGTGGCCTGCACCGACAAAGAGGGTAAGACCTATTATTATGCCTTTACCTATTCCGGCAAGGACGGCTCCATCAGCCTGACCGAGCTGAACATTGCGCCCCTGAGCGAGGAGCGGCTGACCGAGATCGAGACCTATCTCAACGACGCGAAAAACAACGGCTTTGTGTCGATGAACGAGTACACCTGCCCCGAGGAGGTGTCGCTGTTCAGCGCTCTGTATGACGGTGCGGGTATCGGCGTCGGCTCCTGGGAGTGGACCGACGAGGAAGTGCAGGACTATATCGTTGCCGCCGAATGGGAAGAGCTTTATATCTCCGTCATGCGCTTCGCCAAAACGGACGTGGAAGCGCTGCTACAAAAGAAACTGGGGATTTCACTTGCCGATCTGACCAAGGACGTCGATATGCTCTACATCGAAAAATACGACGCCTACTACCACGCACACTCCGATACCCAGTATCAGCCCGTGGAGGTGCTGAGTGGCTGGCTGGATGGCGGTGAAGGCGGCCTGTTCATCGTGGATTACAAAATCGGTTGGGGTGACGGCAAAGGTCGCGTGGTGCTGAAGCTCACCAAAGACGGCTATCGGTTTGTATCCAATGCGGAAATCGATCTGACAGAGCTGAGCAAGGAGCGACTCACCGAGATCGAAACCTATCTCAACGCCGAGGAAAACAACGGCTTTGTGTCCATGAACGAATACACCTGCCCCGAGGAAGTGTCTCTCCACGATGCGCTGTATAACATCGGTGTGCCGCACTGGGATTGGACTGAGGAAGAAACCGAAGCGTATTTGAACGCCACCGGGCAAACCGACCGAGAAACCGCTTTCCTAATGCCTGTTTTTCGCCACGACCGCGCCGAAACCGAAGCGCTGATGCAGAAAAAGCTGGGCATTTCCATTACTCTCACCGTGGACAATATGAAAATGAGCTACATTGAGGGGCTGGATGCCTTTTTTACCTCCCACACCGATTCGCAGTATCAGGCTGTTGAGGTGCTGAGCGGCTATATTGAGGGCGGCGAAGGCGGCCTCTACGTGGTGAGTTATAAACTCGCTTGGGGGAAGATCGGTCAGGTGACCCTGAGGCTCACCAAGGATGGGTATCAGTTTGTGTCTAATCGGTACACAGCAGAGTAAAACGCTGCCGAGGCATCCACGGATGCCTCGGTTTTTTGCGCCCCTTGATTTTATCGGCGTGTAAGCGCTTACAAAAGAGGAATACTCAGCCAAAAGCGGGACATACTAACACCGACTTTTTGCGAAAGAGGCGGTGTGAAAATGAACTATGCCATCGTGCTGGCGGGCGGGACGGGCAAGCGGTTAGGGGCAGCCGTCCCCAAGCAATTCACCGAGATTGCGGGGCGGCCTGTCATCACCTACGTGCTGGAAATACTGGAAAACGCCCCCTGCGTGGACGGCGTGGTGGTGGTGACGGTGTCTGCCTATGAGCCAGCAATATGGGAGTGGTGTCGCCGCTACGGCTACCGCAAGGTGAAGTGGGTGGTGGAGGGTGGCGACACCTGCCAATCCTCCACCTACTGCGGTGTGAGAGCGCTAGAGGGGGTGGCAGAGAAAGACGACGTGGTGGCGGTGTGTCTGAGCACCGGGGTGTTCCTCACCGAGGACATTTTAGCAGACAGTTTTGCCACCGCGGCAAAATACGGCAACGCCATGGCGGCCATGCCCTGCATCTACAATCTGGCGGAGACCTTTGACGGCGTCACCGCCGACCATATCCACTACAAGGAGACCCACCGCACCCTCAATCTGCCCTGGACGGCACGCTACGGCACCATGCGGGATCTCTACGCCCGCGCGTGGGAGGAGGGGGTGGAGAACACCGACCACTCCTATTTGCCTACGCTGCTTATCTACTATGGACACCGCCTGTATCTATCCAAAGATACCTCGCTGAACAAACTGCACCTCACCACCCCCGAGGACACCGAAATCTTAACAGC
>JAZNED010000005.1:0-2234 GCA_045588425.1 Acutalibacteraceae bacterium | reverse complement strand
TTTGTATTTTCAGTGAGCACTTTCCAACACCGAACTGACGAGTTATCATCCCGGATCATCGGACACTTCCTTTTCGGGCCCCGCGTTGGTGCAGGTCCTTTTTCAATCTAACACATGTACATTTATATTTTTAATATTTATTTTTTACGAAATTATTTATATTTGATTTATATACTTACAACATGATTAATATTGATTTGGCCGAACGTGTGGAGGTAAGAAGCACGGGACGTTTGAGTGCCAAGGGCCTGCATCCGCTGATCGGGATGCTCGAGTCGTCGGAGGTGCTTTCGAGATTCGACAGGAATCGGGAGAGGGACAACCGCAGAATGAAGTTCACCGCGCCACAGATGATGACCGTCATCCTGTACATGGAGATCAAGAAACTGACCTTCGAGGGTCTGGGGGAGAAGCTGGACGGGAGGGGCGGACAGGTTGTGTTGAAGAACCTCCGCATGCCCCGGGGACCCGACGGCCGCTACATGCGGCCGTCCAATGCATGGATATCCCAATTCAGAAACCACGAGTTCATGTATTTCTGCCGGGAGTTGGAAAGGGAGATATCCGAACTCGTGAAGTCCCAGTCCGGAGGGAACAGGATGGTCATAACGGGCGATTCGACACCGATGGAGGCCAGCAGGTATTCGGAATGGGCGGATTTCAACCCGCATTACCGCATAAAGATGGCCAAAGATCACATCGTCATGATCAACGGAGTGCCCCTGATGCACAGGATCACCAACGGGAACCGCGCCGACAATCCCGAGATGAGGAGACTCGTGGAGGGGTTCGACGGCACACGTCTGAACGGCCTGTTCCTCCTGGACGGGTCATACGACAGCTGGGAGACGTACATCGACATCTATCAGAGGACGGGAATAGTCATGTCCGGGAACGCGGGAAGGAACGGCGTCTTCCACAAGGAGGCCACATGGGACCGTGTCCTCAGGAGATACAACAGATTGAACAGGGAACCGAATTTCAAACCGAGTTCCACGGCGACCCCCGATTTCATAATACGTTTCCTTGCGAACCATGGCGAGCGTGAGCTCGCCGGGTGGTTCCTGAGGAACCTGGACCTGGCGAGGGGCAGGACGATCCATTCGGAACATGCCCGGATCAGACACGTCTGTGAAACCGTCCACAGGGCGATGAAACGCTGGTTGAACTTCGACGTGAGGGGGATCCACAGGAGGTATGTCGGCGCCCACACACGTCAGAAGACGATGTTCTGCCAGCTCCTGTGCATGCTTTTCAAACCATACGAGATATAAGTGGGGGCAGAAGCGCACCACTCGCAACCAAACCAGCGAACGCTCTGCAGGCGGTGTGACGCATAGGACATAGATAATACAATCGTTTTGACAAAAGTCCATCAATACTCTGATGCAGGCGTAGGATCCATCGAAAAGCAACCCCGACGATGAACGGATACTCCCCCATGGGCAAGGGTTTCCGACATCCGTCACACCGAGGAAGACAACATCGGTAATTTAATCTCTTGGGAACGGGGTTAATTCCACGGTTTTCATCGAAGCGTAGCGATTTTCAGTGAAGAAACGATTCGTTAGTCTTCACTCAAACTACAATCCCGGGTGGCGGGATGGGCATCGTAGGGTTGGCGTTGATGGCGTTAATGTGGCGTAAATGTGGCGTTAATGTGGCGTTAATGTGGCGTTAATGTGGCGTTGATGTGGCGTTGATGGCGTTAAACTTGGCGTTAAACGATTGTTAGTTTTGGCGTTAAACAACGTTAATGCCCCTGGTTTGGCGTTAAACGATCGTTGATTTGGCGTTAATGGCGTTAAACAATTGTTAATTTTGGCGTTAATCTGGCGTTGATGGCGTTAAACGATTGTGAAAATCATATCAGTCCTTCAATCATGAGAAGCATCATCAGAAGTACCACATTCGTAATCAGAAATATGACCATGAATCTGCCCGAATTCTCGTGATCGATGCGTGAATGCATTCTGATCGTGATCAGACTGGCCATCGATGCCACGGGCGTCCCCAGGCCGCCGATGCTCACACCCAGAAGCAGCCCCTGCCAATCGGCGGTGAACCGTGACAGCATCACCGCGGCCGGCACGTTGCTGATGACCTGACTCGACAGCGCGGATGTGAGCACGGGATCGGACGACATCAGGCCGCCGAGGAACGAGGACACCTCCGGGACCTGTGCCAGATTGCCGGTGAACACGAACAGGAACACGAACGTCAGCAGGAGCCCG
>JAZNED010000004.1:0-19824 GCA_045588425.1 Acutalibacteraceae bacterium | reverse complement strand
CCTCCTCCCCTCCCCCCCCCCCACCAAAACGCCGGGGGGGCCCACCCCCCCCCCTGCGTTTTTATCTCTTATACCTTATCCAATTTGGCGTAGTTCGCCATCAGCTTCTTCTGTCCTGCCTTGTCAAAGTCGATCACCATCAAGGTGTCCCCTGCCATAGCAGTCACACTGACAATCTTACCCGTGCCGAAAGAAGCGTGTTTCACCACGTCCCCCACCGCAAAGCGACAGGGTCCGGTGGACACCGGCTTGGACACCTGACCCACCGTCGGTGCCGATGCACGCGGCGGCGTAGCCCCATAGCCGTTTCGCCGAATGGGGGTCATCTCTTTTTTCGGCGCAGAATAAGAATACCCGCCGTTGCCACCGCTACCATAGCGATTACCGCCATAACCGCCAAAGGAGGTCTGCCCGCTGTAACGGCTACCACCGAAATCACTGCCAAAGGAATGGGTGCGGTCGATCTCCTCGGTCAGCCCCGCGGGAATATCCCCAATAAAGCGGGAGGGCGGGTTGTGGCCGGTCTGACCGTACAGCATACGGCTCTTGGCACGGGTGATATACAGCTCCTCCCGCGCACGGGTCACCGCCACGTAGCACAGGCGGCGATCCTCCTCCAGCTCCACGGGGTCAAACATGGTCTGATAGCCGGGGAAAATACCATCCTCAAAGCCGGGCAGCAACACCACCGGGAACTCCAAACCCTTAGCGGCGTGCATGGTCATCAGCACCGCCGCATCCGCGTCGGCATCGTAGTTGTCGATGTCGGTCATCAGCGCCTGCTCCTCCAAGAAGCCGGCCAAATCGGCGTAATTATCGCCGCAGTTCTTCTCATACTGGTGGATGGAGGAAGAAAGTTCCTCCAAGTTCTCCACGCGACCTGCTTCGGCGTCACCCTGTGCCTGCCACATGGCCAGATAGCCGGTCTTTTCCAGCATATCCGCATACAGGGTGTGCAGGGGGATATCGGTGTTCTCCGCCTCCTGCCGCAGTTCCTCGATCAGCTGGACAAACCCACCAATCTTGTTAGCCGCACGGCTCAGGTCGGGGTAGTCCGCCGCGTGGCTGAGCACCTCATACAGCGGCAGTCCCAACCCCGTCGCAATCGCTACCGCATTATCCACGGTAGTGTCACCGATACCGCGCTTAGGCTGGTTGATGATACGCCGCAGACTCACCACGTCATCAGGATTCTGAATCACCCGCAGATACGCCATGGCGTCCTTGACTTCGAGGGTATCGTTAAAGCGATGACCGCCGATGATACGATAGGGTACGCCACTTTTGACCAGCGCCTGCTCGATGGCGTTGGATTGGGCGTTAGCACGGTACAGCACCGCAAACTCGCTGTATTTACGCCCGCCGCTGACACCGGACAGGATCACCTCAGCCACATATTTTCCCTCTTCCTCGGCGTTATCGAGAATGACCAGCCGCAGAGGATCCCCCTCCGGATTCCGGGTCCATAGGGTCTTGCCCTTACGCCCTTGGTTGCGAGCGATGATGGCGTTGGCGGCATCCAGTATGCGACCGGTGGAGCGATAGTTCTGCTCCAACCGAATCACCCGACACCCCGCAAACTGTTCCTCAAAACAGAGGATATTTTCAATAGTAGCACCACGGAATTTATAGATACTCTGGTCGTCATCGCCCACCACGCACAGGTTGCCGCTGCCCTGCGCCAGCAAGCTAATCAGCCGATACTGGGCGTGGTTGGTATCCTGATACTCGTCCACCATCAGATAGCGGAAACGCCCCTGATACCGCGCCAAAATATCGGGACAGGTGACGAACAGCTCCACCGTTTTGCTCAACAGATCGTCAAAGTCCATAGCGTCCGCGTCCCGCAGTTTCTTTTGGTACAGCGTATACGCCTTCGCCACCAATTTCAAGCGGATATCAAACCCATTGGCGTGACGCGCCTCATATTCGGGGGGATCCACCAGCTCGTCCTTGGCGCGGCTGATCTCGCCGAGGATCGCCTTGTGACCCAAGGTCTTCTCGTCGATGTTCAGCTCCTTCATACAGGCCTTCATCAGCCGCTTGCTATCGTCGGTATCGTAGATGGTAAAGTGGGCGGAATAGCCCAACCGCTCACCGTCACGGCGCAGGATGCGTGCACAGAAAGAGTGGAAGGTGCCGGCGGCAACCTCCTCCCCCTCTGCACCCAACATACGGGACAGACGCTCTTTCAGCTCACCCGCCGCCTTGTTGGTAAAGGTGATGGCGAGGATACGCCACGCAGGGCAAGGATCCACCGACAACAGACCGACTACCTCGCCATCCAGCGGAATCCGCCCATCGGCACACAACCGCAGTTTTTCCTCCTGTGCCTCGGTGAGAGCAGGAACAATATCGCTGTTATATCCGTTACCAAACCGCACCAGGTTGGCGATGCGGTTGACCAGCACGGTGGTCTTACCACTACCGGCACCCGCCAAAATGAGCAAGGGGCCATCGGTGTGGTACACCGCCTGTCGCTGTTCGGGGTTCATCCGCGCAAACTGGCGGTCGATAATCTGCCGCCGCAACGATACAATTTCAAATGGAGTTAACATAAAATCATCCTTTAAATTAGGAGTTAGGAGTTAGGAATTAGGAGTTAAACTGAAGAGTTCACACTCCCTCTCGCCTCCCCTTGTCAGGGGAGGTGCCGAGCGTATGCGAGGCGGAGGGGTAGTCATTCCCTCTTGACAATTTTCCACCCATCTGCTACACTCGCAGCAAAGACACCGTTTTCGAGGGCGCAACCTCCGGGCCGCCCTAGACCGTTAAGTTGGTCGGCGGTGTCTTTCTCATATCCACCGATAACAAGAGGCTGAACGGTCATTCCGTTCAGCCTCTTGGGCTTTATCAACCAAACAAGGTCAGCAGTACACCTGCCGCCACAGCGGAACCGATGACACCGGCCACGTTGGGACCCATGGCGTGCATCAGCAGGAAGTTGGAGGGATTGGCCTTCTGGCCCTCCTTCTGGGCCACACGAGCGGCCATAGGCACTGCAGACACGCCTGCCGCACCGATGAGGGGGTTCACCTTACCGCCGGTGATGTAATACATCAGCTTACCCAGCAGCACGCCACCGGCCGTACCAACCGAAAAGGCGATCAGACCCAAGCAGATGATCAGCAGGGTGGTGGGACGCAGGAAATTCTCCGCATTGGCGGTAGCACCAACGGTGACACCCAAGAAGATGGTGACAATGTTCATCAGCTCATTTTGGGCGGTCTTGGAGATACGCTCCACCACGCCGCTCTCACGCATCAGGTTACCCAGCATCAGCATACCGATCAGCGGAGCCGCAGAAGGCAGCAGTAGCACGCAAATCAAGGTGACCAGAATGGGGAACAGAATCTTCTCGGTCTTGGATACGGTGCGCAGCTCGGTCATCACCACCTGGCGCTCCTTCTCGGTGGTCAGAGCACGCATGATGGGAGGCTGGATAATGGGCACCAGCGCCATATAGGAATAGGCCGCCACCGCAATGGCACCCAGCAGTTCGGGAGCCAGCTTGGATGTCAAGAAGATAGCCGTCGGTCCGTCTGCACCGCCGATAATGGCGATGGAGGCCGCCTGCTTTTCGGTAAAATTAATGCCCCAACTCTCAGCAAAGGGCAGCAGATTCAGCGCACGAGCACCGAAGAAGGTAAAGAAAATACCCAGCTGTGCCGCCGCACCCAGCAGGAAGCTCTTGGGGTTGGACAGCAGAGGACCAAAGTCGGTCATACAACCGATACCCAGGAAAATCAGAGGAGGATAGATACCGAATTTAACGCCCTGATACAGATACCACATCAGACCGCCCTGCTCAAAGTGCTGCCAATAGGGGGTCACATAGTGAATCAGACCCTTTTCGTCTACCTCGGTCACCTTGTAAGACGCATCAAACACGCCATCGACATCACCATCGATACGCAGTACGGTCACATCCTGACCGGAAGCGTTGGTGATGGTCTCCAACTTGACCACTTCTTTGCCAAAATAGGCGTTTAGCCCATCAATATCGTTCACGCTGTACTCAAAGGTGCCCGCCGCCTCATATACGGGATACACCTCTTCGTACGTACCGTCGATGTATTGCTCCATCTGAGCGGGAGTAAAGGCCTCCAAGCTGTTGCGCTGGGGATCCATCACACCGCCCAAGGGCAGGTTGACTAACAGCATACCGAAAGCAATAGGCAGGAGCAACAGCGGCTCAAACTGCTTCTTGATGGCCAAATACAGCAGCACACAGGCGACGGCGATCATAATCAGGTTTTTCCAACCACCACCCTCAAAATTCAGCAAACGCGCCAAACCGGAATCGTTCCACAGATCCACGAACGCATCTAAAAACTTTTGCATATATGTATCCTCCTACCTTACAGTTTACGAATGCCCTTAACGGCATATTGACTGCCGGCAGGAGCTACACTGGCCACAGCCGCAGAGATGACTGCCACCGTCTCGGCGGGAACACCGCCGTCTACGTCGGGTTTAGTGCTGACCGTCTCGGTATTGCCCACAATAGGAGCCGCCACAGGTGCGGGAGCAGGCACAGCCGCCTTCACCGCAGGAGCGGAAATCTCCTGCTCCTTCTGCACACCGGACATCGCCACACCAAAGATCTTAAATATAGCGGTCAGCAGCAGTAGCACCAGAAACACCACGGTAAAACCAATGGCGATCACCGAGCCCGCATCCGCCAGAATATTCGCATTCAACAAACACATATACGTTACCTCCACAGCCAAAATGTACAGGGGAAATCGATGTGAAAAGACCATCCTCACCCAGTTTAATATCTATACATTAGTATATCCTATCCCCTTACAAAAAGCAACCGTTTTTTCGTCCTTTTCCACCATAATTTACATAAAAATTAACAGCCCTCCGCCGAACAAAACGGAGAGCTGTTTGTTATCAAAATCGTTGCAATCTCTTTTTAATATCCATGCGGTCCAGGGCTACCGCCAGCAACACGAAGGCGATACCGCCGACCACTTCCTGCATGGCGTTGTAGGGCACCGCCAGCAAAGCCGCCTCGGCGGATGCCACAAGCACGCCACCGGAAGCCCACAGAATGACCACCTCGGCCACATAATAGCCCGCCACACCGATGACACCGGCCAGCAAGGGGGCAATCGCGTTGCGACGGCACAAAAACCGCTCTTTTTTTGCTGTAAAGGCAAGTGCCATAACCGCCTTGATGACCACCGTAAAAGGTGCCCACATCGGTGCCACCAGCACATCCGCCAGTCCGGCACCCACAGCAGCCGCCGCCATCGCATAAGGCGTGGGCAACAATGCCGCCGTCAGATAGATCACCGTATCACCTAAGTGGACATAGCCACCGCCTACAATAGGAATATGTAAAAACGTCGTGGCCATACACACCATGGCGGCCAGTACGCCCGCCAAAATCACGTTTCTTTTCATACGAATTCCTCCTCAATTCAATTCTCTTAAAAACGGCTCAAAGGCGATGCCGTCTTGTCCATTGGTATCCATCTCGGCGGTGTGCGCCGTGGTGCGGCACACAAAATCGGTGGTCTTTTCCACCGCTTGCACCAAATCGAATCCTCTCAACAGCCAACCGCACAACACCGAGGCGAACAGATCCCCCGTGCCGGCGAAGTGGCGATCCACCCGATGCCCACTCACCCACATTGGGTCAGCGTCCGCAGAGGACAATACACAATTTTCAATAATATCTCCCGACACCACGCCGGTGATCACCACCGCACCGCAACCGCTGTGCAATAATTCACGTGCCATCTTCTCTACGGCAGCATGGCAGTCGGTTGTGGCAATCACGTCCTCATAGGATGTGCCGGTCAGCAGACACGCCTCGGTCAGGTTGGGGGTGGCGACGGTAGCCAACGCCACCAGTCGCGCCATGGCCTGCACCAGCGCGGGAGAGCAGGAGGAATACAGCTTGCCGTTGTCTGCCATAGCGGGATCCACCAACCGCAATGCCCCTTGCTCACGCAAACGGCGTAAAAACGGCTCCAACACGTCCGCCTGCCGCTCATTCCCCAGATAGCCGGTATAGCCGCAAGCAAAAGTCAATCCCAGACTCTCCCAATGATTGAGAAAGCCCTCCATATCCGCGGTAAAATCCCGCACCACAGGATTGGGATAGCCGGTATGTGCCGACAGCACCGCCGTCGGAAGGGGACACACCTGAAATCCCATAGCCGACAGAATCGGAATGGACACCGTCAGCGAACATCGACCAAAGCCGGACAGATCGTTCACCGCCGCAATGCGTTTAACCTCCATATCCCTCTCCCCTTTCGTTTCAAAATCCGTTATTTCATCCACAGCGGCTCGCCGTTACCCTCGGTACCGAAGGGGCGTTCCATCAACTGTGCCAGCGCTATACGAGGATCCATCCCCTCGTAACACACACGATAACAATGCTCCACGATGGGCATATCCACCTTGTGGCGGCAGGCCAGCTCCCACGCCGCACGGGCGGCGAGATATCCCTCTACCGTACCCACCTGACGCACGGCGTTTTCCACCGTCTCGCCGCGACCGATCAGGATACCCGCTCGCAGATTGCGGGAGTGCATACTGCCGCAGGTGACCATCAGATCACCCATCCCACTCAGTCCGGCAAAGGTGCTCTCCTGCGCACCCATTTCTTTGCCCAGTCGGGCAATCTCCGCCAAACCACGGGTCATCAGCGCCGCTTTGGTGTTGTCGCCCATACTCAGGCCGTCCACAATACCGGCGCAGAGGGCGATGACGTTTTTCAGCGCACCACCCAGTTCCACACCGATCAGATCTTCATTGAGATAGATACGAAAGTTACCTTGGCTCAGTGCCAACTGCACCTGTCGCGCCGCCGACATATCCTTGGCGGATACCGTCACCAGCGTAGGTACCTGTCGTGCCACCTCCTCCGCGTGGGAGGGACCGGACAGTACCGCAATCCGTGCCGTCGGCAGTTCCTGCTCCAGTACCTGCGAAAAACGGTTAAGCGTACCATCCTCCAAGCCTTTGCCTGCGTTTACCACCACCGTATCCGGGCGCAGATGCGCCGCCAATCGGCCGGCGGTAGCGCGAATGGCAAAGGACGGTACCGCCATCACGACGATATCCATCTCCGCCGCCTTGGACAGATCACCGGTCAGGTGAATGCCACGGGACAAAAACACCCCCGGCAAACGGAGTTTATTTTGATTATGCAGACGCAGATTTTCCAGTTCCTCGGGGTCGTGAGACCACAAGGTCACGGCATGTCCCATCCGCGTGGCCACCAGCGCCAGGCCGATACCCCAGCCGCCGGCACCTAAAACCATAATTTGACTCATGTCTACTCTCCTTGTTCCGCTTGTGGCGTGACCTTCTCACCGATGCGTCGCTCGGTGCCGGCAAGGATACGGCGAATGTTGCCGCCGTGCTTGGCAATGGCCGCAGCCACCGGCACGCCGATAAGGATGGCATAAAACAGCACCGCTTCCGCCGTCATCCGATCGACCCAACAGCGGAACACTACGGTCAACACCACAATCGACACGCCCGCCAAAATCGAGCCCAGGCTTACCATGCGACTCACGAGCACCGTTAGTGCAAACACACCCACCGCAATCAAACCCACACGCCAGTCCAGTACAAACATCAGACCGCCGATGGTGGCTACGCCCTTACCTCCACGAAATCCGTAAAAGACAGGGAACATATGTCCCGTCACCACAAACACAGCCGCCACATAGCGACCGCACATAGTCAGTGCCTCCGGCGCAATCGTCACGGCACCCACCGGCAACAGCGCGGCGATCCAGCCACCGGCCAACACCGCCAGCACACCTTTTCCCGCGTCACCCAGCAGGGTCAGCACCGCCGGCCACACACCTTGGGATCGCAATACGTTGGTGGCACCGGCGTTGCCGCTGCCCACCTCACGAATGTCCTTACGGGAGCGCAGATGGGTGATGATGATCGCCCAGTTGATACTGCCCAGCAGATACGCCACCAAGGCGATCAGCGGCATCGCCAACCAACGATCCTTTACCATATCCAACATGAGAATTACCTCCTTATTGGGTGGTTTTTTCTCCTTTTTCACGGATGATAAACCGTACAGGGGTACCCTCCAAGCCGAAAGTATCCCGCAACTGATTCTCCAAATATCTCTGATAGGAGAAGTGGAACAATTCCGCCCGATTGACGAAGAACACAAAGGTAGGCGGATTGGTAGAGGGCTGGGTCACGTAATAAATACGCAAACGCTTACCCTTATCCGTAGGCGGCTGCACACGGGCAGTGGCCTGTGCCAGCACGTCGTTGAGCATACCCGTCTTGATACGCAGGGAGTTCTGCTCGCTGACAAACTTAATCAGCTCATACAGACGTTCCACGCGCTGACCCGTCTTAGCCGACAGGAAGATGAAGGGCGCATAGGGCATAAAGGAAAAGTCCACCATCAACTGCTTACGCATTTTGTCCATGGTCTTGTCGTCCTTCTCTACTGCATCCCACTTGTTGACGGCGATGATGCAGGCCTTGCCCTTTTCATGGGCGATACCTGCCACCTTGCTGTCCTGCTCGGTAAAGCCCTCGGTGGCGTCGATCATAATCACGCACACGTCGGCACGCTCCACCGCCATCTGTGCACGGAGCACGCTGTACTTTTCGATGGCATCGTCCACCTTGCTCTTGCGACGCAGACCCGCCGTATCGATGAAGATGAAGTCGCCGTACTTGTTATGAATATGGGTGTCGATGGCATCGCGGGTGGTACCGGCAATGTTAGACACGATACTGCGTTCCTCGCCCGCAATACAGTTAATGAGGGAGGATTTACCCGCGTTGGGCTTACCGATAACCGCCACCTTGATGGTGTCGTTCTCCTCGTCCTCCTCGTCCTCAGCATCCGGCAAAAAGCGTAACACCTCGTCCAGCAGGTCGCCGGTGCCCATACCGTGCACCGAACTGACCGCGATAGGATCGCCCAAACCCAGATTATAGAACTCATAAAATTCCGCCGGAGGGGTACCGGGAGTGTCACACTTGTTGACGCACAGCACCACCGGCTTACCGCTCTTCTGCAGCATGGTCGCCACCGACTGATCGTTGGCGGTGACACCCGAGCGCAGATCGGTCACCAGGATGATGACGTCAGCCTGATCGATGGCCAACTGGGCTTGATTACGCATCTGTGCCAGAATAACGTCGTCGGTTTTCGGCTCGATACCGCCGGTGTCCGCCAGCATAAACTTGCGACCACACCACTCACACTCGGCAAAGATACGGTCACGGGTAACACCGGGAGTGTCTTCCACAATGGACAATCTCTGTCCGATCAACTTATTAAACAAAGTGGATTTTCCCACGTTGGGGCGCCCCACCACGGCGACAACAGGCTTAGCCATAGGCTATCCCTCCTTACTCTTATTCATTCATCAGCGCCGCAAGTAACGCGGCGCCGTCGGTTTCGGTCACAAAGGTCACCGCCGTGTTCAGAGTGGTTTTCACATCCTCTACGCTCACGTCGTCGAGGAACAGATCTCCCTCCTGACGAAGCATATTGGCGGGCAAAATCAGCCGCTCCATCGGCAAACCTTGCAGTTGATGGATCAAATCACCGCCGGTCACCAGACCCGACACGGTGATGGTTTCGCCAAAGAAATCGTTGCGAATCGGCACCACCCGCACCTGCAGCTGGGGCCACTTCTGCTTTGCCATCCCCACCAGCGCTTTCAGATACGGTGCTGCATCCACACCGCTGGCAATCACCGTGCGGGCGGTGTTGGGCTCCCCCTCCAGTTCATCCAGCGCAGTAGAGAACTGCTCTTTCAGCAGTGCCAACATACCCACGCCGTTCTCCAGCTGAGGGTACTCCTCATAGAATTCCTCGGTGGGAATCGGCAGACCTGCCTTAATATACCACTCGTCGGAGGGATAGAAAATACGGCTGCCGTAAGCCTCCAACATCTTATCTCCCACCTCGGTCATCACGCGGATGACCTCGGCGCTCTCTTCGGCTGTGAAGCCGCGCAGCTCTGGCAATCCCTCACGGTGCTTGGTCAAGCCCACCGGCACCGCCGCCACACTACGCACCGTAGGAGCCAGTTCCGCCAAATCCTTCATCGAGCGGATGAATTCTTCCCCATCGTTATACCCCGGCACCAGCACCAGCTGACAGTTGATGGCCAGCCCCGCTTCGGCAAAGCGATGCAGATGTCGCAGGCAATCACCGGCAAAGCGGTTGTTCATCATCTTACACCGCAGTTCGGGATTGGTGGTGTGCACCGACACATTGATGGGGCTGATATGCATCTCGATGATGCGGTCCACGTCGTGATCGGTCAGGTTGGTCAATGTGATGTAGTTGCCGAACAGGAAGGACAAGCGACTGTCATCATCCTTGAAATACAGGCTCTCTCGCATACCCTGAGGCAACTGGTCAATAAAGCAGAACACGCAATTGTTGCGGCAGGAACGTTGTTTATCCATTAGATAGGTGTCAAACCCCATACCCAATTCTGCATAGGGCTCTTTGCGCACACGAACGGTACGCTCTTTTCCCTTAACGGTTTTCACCGTCACTTTCAGTTTCGCATCAGGGATAAAGAAACGATAATCCAGCACGTCGTTAATCTCTCGACCATTGATGGACAGTAACGTATCTCCCGCCTGGATACGGGCACGTGCCGCAGGACTTTTCGGTTCTACACTCTTAATAACAACGGCCATCACGGCACCACCTTTCGTACAATTAGCAATGAATAATGAGAAATGAGGAATGAAAACACGCACCCTAATCAGACCCGTAGGGCACATTCCATATCCGCCCGCCGTCCTTCGTATAGCTACAGCAAGCGAAGGCTCCCTCTTTGAGGGAGCTGCTGAGCCACTTGTGGCGAAGCTGAGGGAGTTTTTAGGGGAACTCCCTCCGTCTTTCGCCTACGGCGAAAGCCACCTCCCTCGGCGAGGGAGGCTTTGTTCTGCTCCAAGTCAGACGATGCCATACGCCCCTACTTCCCCATTGTTACCCTACAGTATAACATATATAAACCGAAAAGAAAAGCCCAAATACGTAAAAAAGGTGCAGAAAAAGAAAAATAGAGAAGGATTTCTCCTTCTCTACTTCACTTTCCGCACCAAAGCAGCAATTATTCGCCGACCTTGACAATCTGCTTGCCACCGTAGTAGCCGCAGCTGGCACACAGACGATGGGCACGCTTGTACTCACCGCACTGAGGGCACTTCACGATCGCGGGAGCGTCCAGCTTCCAGACGTTGTTACGTCTTTTGTCGCGACGAGCTTTGGATGTTTTTCTCTTGGGTACCGCCATTTCAGCACCTCCTTGCATTGATGAAAGAGCATTACTCTAATAATTGTCCCAACACAGCGAGACGGGGGTCGACAGATTTGTGGGAGCATCCACACAATCCTTCATTGAGGTTCTTTCCGCACATGGGACACAGTCCGCGGCAATCCTCACGGCAAAGGCTCTTATACGGCAATTCCAGCAGGATGTCCGCCATCGTGAGATCGGCAAGATCCAGTTGATACTGGTCCAGCAGGATATAGTCGTCATTCTCCTCATCCTCGAGGGTAGCCACCAAAATGTGGTCCAACGGGACGTCATAGGTTCTCTCAAAGGCACTCAGGCAGCGGTCGCACCGTCCGTGGTAGACGAACGTGGCCTTAGCCGAAAGTTGCACCACACCGGCACGCACGGTGATCGCACCGACCACGCGAACAGGCTCGGTTATGGGGCAAATGCCTTGATATTCCACCTGTGAAAAGTCCAATTCTGTGTCGATGGGGAGATTAGAAATCTCGCCCATGAACAAGGATCTGCATTGCAAAAGCATAGTTCACCTCAATCGTCACGCGTAACATTATATAAGAGTAGGCGGAATTTGTCAAGATACATTTTTTAAATTCCGTCATTTTTCGTACAAACAGGCCCTCAGTGAGTGGGACCTTCCACCTCCACGGGAGGCACATAGGGCTGTGCTTCAGCATCTCCGATGTCGCGGATAATGATAAAAGGGGTCAATTCGTCATCCTGACCGGCAGGGTTGTCCCGGATACGCTCGGCCAGATTTTCGTCTGCCACCTCGTTCAAATCGGGGGATTTTGCCAGCACCTCCACCGAGATGTCGTTGGCATCCACCAGCACGCAGGAAATACCCAGCTGCTCATAGATATCGGCGCACACCTTCTCCGGCTCGCGGGGGTTGAGCACCGCCAGATTATGATAGGTTTCGAAGGCGGAGTGGCTGTAGAAACCGTCGATACCGGCCACGTCCTGACCCACGATCTCGTAGAACACACCGCGCTTGCCGAACACCTTGCACACCGCACCCCAAAAGGCACCCCACAGCACGCGGGGCAAACCCTTCATATTGATGGCCAGCTGCAGCTTATAGGGCTCGTCCATTCCGATACCGCTGTGGTTGCTGGTGGCAAACTTGGACAAAAACTTCGCCCAAAAACCCAGCTTCACATCCTGCTTTTCCACCGTGTTGTCCTGGCACATGGAGATCACCTTTTCGCCCAGTGTCACCACGTCCCCTTGCTCGTACAGGGGCAGAACGTACTTACGCAAAATCGCGATATAGTCCTCGCCGCGCTCAATGAAATGGGTTTTCACGCCGTAGCGCTCATAGCGCACGCCCTCTACCTCCCGCAGACCGCGGATGTAGTAGACCACACCGTTTTGCTCCCGCTTATTCTGCTCGTTATTGCGGTTGCCTTCATACCAAATTGCCATAGTTTTCGCTCCATTCGCATACTTGCAGAGAACGGCGGGGTAATACCCCCCGCCGTTCCACACGTTTTACACTATTATGCGTTTCTCACGCTGTCGCTATACTCAGATCTCCTGAGCCAAGTCCGCCAAGCGGGCGGGAATGTCAGCCTTATCCGCGGACACAGACAGAACGATATTAGCCTCCAACTTAGCCAACTTCTCGACCATGTCAGCCAGCTTCTCCAGATCGTCGCCGCCGATCTTCAGGGTGGAGTCCACGAAGATGTCGGTGATGTCGTAGTTGCCGGCGCACATACCGGCGATGAAGCCGTACAGGCAGCTAAAGCACTTAATGGCATAGTCCTCAGCGGCAACCAAACGAGCCTTGTGGCTCAGATCGTAAGTCAAAGTGTTATCTTTCTCAATAAAGACCACGTTTCCCTTAGACTGCTCAACGGCGACCTTGCACAGGTCCATCAATTTCTTAGTCTTGCCGGAGCCCTTTTTACCGAGAATTAAAGTGATCATAATGTTGTCCTCCTAAATGTTATATATTTGGAACCGTCTTACAACGGTAAAACCCACGGTTGATACAATTACTTGCCCAGGCGTGCTTCCAGTGCCGCACGATCCTCTTCGTAGCCGGGTTTACCCAGCAGAGCAAACATATTCTTCTTATAGCTTTCCACACCGGGCTGATCGAAGGGGTTGACACCCAGCATATAGCCGGAGATGGCGCAAGCCTTTTCGAAGAAGTAGATGAGATAACCCAACTCCTTCTCGTCCATCGCGGGAACGTCCAGCACCAAATTGGGGGTGCCGCCGTCGGTATGGGCCAGAATAGTACCCTCAAACGCCTTCTCATTGACGAAAGACAGAGGCTTACCGGTCAGGAAGTTGAGACCGTCCACGTTTTCGGGATCCTCTTTGATGAGGATGTCGCGCTGAGGTTTATTCAGCTTAACCACCGTCTCAAACAGAATGTTGGAACCATCCTGAATGAACTGACCCAGCGAATGCAGGTCGGTGGAGAAGATAACGGAAGCAGGGAACAAACCTTTGCCGTCCTTACCCTCACTCTCACCGTACAGCTGCTTCCACCACTCGTTCATCATGGCGAACTGAGGCTCGTAGCTGACCATCAGCTCCACCGCACGACCTCTGCGATGCAGGGCGGTACGGGCAGCCGCGTAGCGGTAGCACTGATTCTTGTGCAGGTCGGTCTCGGCAAAGTCCTTGCGGGCGGTTGCCGCGCCCTGCATCAGGGCGTCGATGTCACAGCCGGCCACCGCGATAGGCAGCAGACCCACAGCAGTCAGCACCGAGAAACGACCGCCCACGTCATCCGGCACCACGAAGGTCTCGTAACCCTCGCGGTCGGACAGACCCTTCAGCGTACCACGCGCTTTATCGGTGGTCACATAGGTGCGGCGTACCGCCTCTTCGTGGCCGTAGCGCTGCTCCAACAGCTCGCGGAACACGCGGAAGGCGATGGCGGGCTCGGTGGTGGTACCCGACTTGGAAATTACGTTGATGGATACCCGACGACCCTCGCAAATCTCCAGCAGTTCGGACAACTGGGTACCGGAAATGCTGTTGCCGGCGAAGTAGATGTCAGGCGTATCTTTCTTCTTGGCGTTATAGTTGTTGGATTTCAGGAATTCGATGGCGGCACGAGCTCCCAAATAGGAGCCGCCGATACCGATGACGATAAACACGTCGGTATCTTCCTTGATGCGAGCGGCCGCCGCCTTAATGCGGGCGAACTCTTCTTTGTCATAGTTGACAGGCAGATCTAACCAACCCAAGAAATCACAGCCCAAACCCGTGCCGGTGTGTAGTAGGTTATGAGCCACGGTCACCTGAGGTTGCAGAGCCAAAATCTCTGCTTCATTCAGAAAACCGTTTGCGTACTTTGTTTCCAATCTGACTGCCATAGAATTCCGCCTTTCCGTGGATGGTGATTGTCCCCCACCCTCTGTTGTACAGATATTTTACTATACTTTTTCCAACTTTGCAACCGAAAATTGCGAATTTTTTTGTCTTTTTTTACAAATTTACCGCAATAAAGCGTCCATTAACAGCCCATAAGCCCAGCGGAAGGTCACCGCCGGCACTTCACCGGTGGCACGAATGGGATATTCACCCACCACTTCATCTCCTACGGTCAGTCGCCACGTGCCCACCGTCTGCCCTTTCAGCACTGGCGCTTTCAGGTCTTTCGCTATCTCGATTTCGCTTTTCACCTGTCCCTCTTTCCCCTTTTCCAGCAGCAGCGGCAAGGGGGGATCCGCTTCGACCTCCACATGGGGGCTTTGTCCCTTGAGCACAGGCACAGGTGCGAGAGAAAGCCCTTCCGTAGAGGGGGTGTAGGTCACGTAATGGGCAAATCCGTAATCCAGCAGAGTTCTCGCCCCCTCCCACCGATCGTTTGTAGTCGCACATCCCAGCACCACCGCCACAAAGGAGGTACCCTCCCGCCGTGCCGTAGCCGACAGGCAGTGTCCCGCCGCGTTGGTGGTACCGGTCTTCAGTCCCGTAGCCCCTGCATAGTGACGGATCAACTTGTTGGTATTCACCAGCTGGGATTTTCCACCCCGCAGGCTATCCATCCAAATGGTGGTAAACTTCTCGACGGCTTGGTGTCTCATCAGTTCACGGCTCATCAGCGCCACATCGTAGGCACAGGAATATCCGGTGTCGTCCAACCCACTGCAATCCTTAAATTCCGTGTCGTTCATCCCCAGTTGCTTGGCTCGCTCGTTCATCTTCGCCACAAATACGGGGATACTGCCGCACAGATGCTCGGCCAGCGCACCGCAGGCATCGTTGGCAGACACCACCACCGCCGCCTTTACCAGTTCTTCTACCGTCATAATCTCCCCCGGCTCCAGCCAGATTTGGCTACCGCCGATCCCCGCCGCCGTGGCCGAACAGGTGACGGGATCGGTCCAGTTCAACCGTCCCGCCTCCAGCGCCTCCATCACCAACAGCAAGGTCATTACCTTGGTCACCGACGCGATGGGCAGACGGCTCTTGCTGTCTTGCTCGTACAGCACCGTCCCGCTACCCAGATCCATCAGCACCGCCCCTTTTGCCTTTACCGACATCTCACCCGGCACCGGCAGTGCCACCGTCGGCCACGCCATCACGTCTTCTTTCAGCAGTTCCTGCAGATCTTCGCCGTTTTCTTCATCATAGATCACCGCCACACCGTCCGCCGCCACCACGGGACACAACCACACGCACAGCGCGCATATCCACCCGATTATTTTTCGCATTTTCATACTTTCACCCTTTCTAACAGTTTGGCCTACCGATATATATGAAAAAAACTTGCGAAATAAGCAGAAAAGGGCTTTCTTTTTTCAGCGAGAAGTTATATAATGATTAGATGTGAGTTTGCACTGTTATCCCGCACCGAAAGGACGGTTTATTATGAACGAAAATCGCAACTGGCTGGAAAACGTACAGCGTATTCATTTTGTGGGCATCGGCGGCTCGGGCATGAGTCCCCTTGCCGAGATTTTGCATGCCAAGGGGTACACCCTTACCGGCTCGGACAATAACGAATCCGACAACCTGACCCGTCTGCGCGGGTTGGGCATCTCCATCGTGATGGGTCACGCCGCCGCCAATGTGGAGGGGGCGGATCTGGTGGTGTACACCGCCGCCGTCCCTGCAGACAATCCCGAATTGGTAGCCGCCGCAGAGCAGGACATCCCCACTCTGGAACGTGCCATCCTGTTGGGTTGGATTTCCCGCCAGTTCCCCCATACTATCGCGGTGGCCGGCACCCACGGCAAGACCACCACCTCCTCTATGCTCAGCCATACCCTTCTCACCGCCGGTACCGACCCCAGCATCTTCATCGGCGGTCGTCTGCCCATCATCAACGCCAACGGCCACGCCGGCACCAACGACACCATGGTGTGCGAGGCTTGCGAATTTAAGGATCACTATCTCGAGATGACCCCTGCCGTCAGCATCATCCTCAACGTGGACGCTGACCATCTGGATTACTTCGGCGACCTAAACGGTGTCATCGCCTCCTTCCATAAATTTGCCTCCCAGACCACCGAATCGGTCATCTACAACGCCGACGATGAGAATACCCGTAAGGCGGTGGAAGGCATTTCCAACGCCAATCTCATCTCCTTCGGCACCACCGACGGCTGCGACTGGCAGGCAAAGAACGTCCGCACCGTCCGCGGCGCCTACGGACAGTACGATTTGTGCTGTAAAGGGGAGTTCCTTTGCACCGTCGAGTTGGGCGTTCCCGGTGCCCACAACGTGCTGAATTCCCTGTCCGTGGCGGCTGCCGCCACCCTGTGTGGTCTCACCCCCTCCCAGATTGCGGAGGGCATCGCCGATTTTCACGGTGCCGGTCGCCGCTTCGAGCTCCTCGGCACCTATGCCGGTGTCACGGTGGCGGACGACTATGCCCACCACCCCACCGAGATTGCCGCCACCCTAGATGCGGCTAATAAATTGGAGCACAACCGCGTGTGGGCGGTACATCAGCCCTTCACCTTCACCCGCACCGCCCGCCACCTGGACGAGTTTGCCGCCGTGTTGGATAAGGCGGATGTGGCGGTCATCAGCGACATTATGGGTAGTCGCGAGGTCAACGAGTGGGGTGTTCACACCACCCAGATGACCGAGAAAATGGAGCATGGCATCTACCTGCCCACCTTCCCCGAAATCGCCCAGTACGTAGCCGACAACGTCCACCCCGGTGATCTGGTCATCACCATGGGTGGCGGCGACGTGTACAAGTGCGCCCGTATGATTATTGCCCTACTGCAAGAGAAAGAATGACTATGAACCTGAGAAACAAACTATTCGGTGACCGCGCCTTCTACAAATACGTGATTGCGCTGTCACTGCCCATTATGATCCAAAACGGCATCACCCATCTGGTGAATATGCTGGATAATATTATGATCGGCGCAGTGGGACAAACCGAAATGAGCGGTGTGTCGGTAGCCAACACCCTGATTTTCGTGTTTAACCTCTGCGTCTTCGGTGCGGTGTCCGGCGCCGGCATCTTCGGCGCCCAGTTTGCCGGACAGAAGGATACCCAAGGCATCACCCACACCATGCGGTTTAAACTGTTGTTCTGTGCCGTATTTGCCCTGTTAGGCATCGGCGTATTTTCGCTGTGGGGCATCCCGCTGATTAATCTGTATCTACAAGGCGACGGCACCGTAACGGATGCCGCTGCCACCCTTTCTCACGGTAGCGCTTATCTTAAGGTGATGCTCATCGGTTTGGTGCCCTTCGCCCTGACCCAGTGCTACAGCAGTACCCTGCGCGAGACCGGCCGCACCAAGCCGCCTATGATGGCAGGCGTCATCGCGGTGTTGGTGAACCTCATCGGCAACTACATCCTTATCTTCGGTCACTTTGGTGCGCCCAAGTTGGGTGTGGTGGGCGCCGCCATCGCCACCGTCATCTCCCGCTTTGTGGAGTTAGGCGTGCTGGTGGTCTGGACCCACATCAACCGCGAGAAGAACCCCTTTGCCCCGTTGCTGTATCGCGGTTTCTACATCCCTCTCAAATTGGCCGGCCGCATTATTCAAAAAGGTATGCCCCTGTTGGTCAACGAGGCGGCTTGGTCTATGGGTATCGCCGTCCTTAACCTGCAATATAGCCGTCGCAGCTTGGATATGGTGGGTGCCAGCAGCATCAGCCAGACCTTCTGGAACGTCTTCTCCGTGTCCTTTATGGCAGTGGGTATCGCCGTGGGCATCATCATCGGTCAAAAATTGGGCGAAGGCGACAAGAAAGGGGCCAAGGCGGACAGCATCAAGCTGATCACCTTCTCGGTGCTTATCGGCGTCGGTGTCACCGTCATCTATTGCCTGTGTGCGCCCTTTATTCCCCACTTCTATAACGTCACCCCCTCGGTGCAGGATTTGGCGGTGTCGCTGATGATCATCAGCGCCTTGTCGATGCCCATCGACGCCTTTGCCCACGCCTCCTATTTCACCCTGCGTTCCGGCGGTCAGGTGTTTGTCACCTTCCTGTTTGACTGCGTGTATATGTGGGTGGTCAACGTACCTTTAGCCTTTGCACTGGTGGAGTTCACCGACCTCTCCGTGGTGGCGGTATTCGCCGCCTGCCACTTCGTCAACATCCTCAAATGCTTCCTCGGCGCATGGCTGGTGAAGAAGGGTAAATGGATCAAAACTATCGTATAACCAAAAACTCCCGCCGCATGGCGGGAGTTTTTTTGCACATTTTTGTAAAGTGTGCTTGACATTTTAGCAATCGTGTGATACACTACCTTTGTAAAGCGTACTTTACACGGAGGTTGTCTATGAAAAATCGCATTGAAGAAATCCGCAAAGCGAAGAATATCCGCCAAGAGGACTTTGCCCGCGCACTGGGGGTATCCCGCCAGACCATCAGCTCGCTGGAAACGGGACGATACAATCCCTCTATTCAGTTAGCCTATAAGATCGCCCGTTATTTCAATCTGACCATCGAAGAGGTTTTCCTCTTTGAAGAATAAGGAGGTATTTCTATGAAACCCCATCGTAACATTATGATTCGCTGGATCCTGTCCATCCTCTACATCGTCATTGGCGTTGCTCTTATCGTGTGCGACTTTCTGCAGCTTGTGGACGAATTTTGGAGTGGCATGGGTACTGCCTTTGCGGTCATCGGCGTATTGCAGATAATCCGCTTGATCCGCTATAAGACCAACGCCACTTACAAGGAGAATACCGACACCGTCGTCAACGACGAGCGTAACCGCTTCATCCGCAACAAAGCATGGGCATGGACAGGCTACCTGTTTATCATCACCGCCGCTGTCGCCACCATCGTGTTCAAACTGTTAGGCGAAGAGACCCTGATGTTTTTCTGTAGCGGCAGCGTCTGCCTGATTCTGGTCATCTACTGGATTTCCTATTTTATCCTCGATAAAAAATACTAACAAAAAAGAAGGTGTGTCACCCGACACACCGTCTTTTTTATACCTCGATCATTTCGGGCATCCCGGCCAGCATGGCCTCAACACCCTCGCTGTCCGCCAAACCCTCGCTGCAGGCGGTGGCACTGCCGCAGGCCACGCCCAGCCGCAACGCCTGCGCCATATCGCCATAACGTTGCC
>JAZNED010000003.1:0-4320 GCA_045588425.1 Acutalibacteraceae bacterium | reverse complement strand
TACCGACGCTGATGGTCAGAAGAAGACCCCCTACATCATCCACCGCACCTCTCTGGGTTGCTACGAGCGTACTCTGGCTTACCTCATCGAGCGCTTTGCCGGTGCGTTCCCCCTGTGGCTGGCTCCCGATCAGGTGGTGGTGCTGCCTGTTACTGACCGTGCCCACGAGTACGCCAAGAAGGTGGAGGCACAGCTGAAGGCCGCCGGCATCCGTGCCGAGGGCGACTACCGCAGTGAGAAACTGGGCTACAAGATCCGCGAGCATCAGCTCAAGAAGGTGCCCTATATGCTGGTCGTTGGCGACCGCGATATGGAGAACGGCACCGTGTCCGTCCGTACCCGCGGCGGCGAGGACCTGGGCGCCATGACCGCCGAGGAGTTCATCGCCAAGGCTCTGGTGGAGATCGCCACCAAGCATCGCGACAACTAATTGACGCAAAAACGAACCCGAACGCGGTTGCGTTCGGGTTCGTTTCGTATATGCTACAATAGGACAAGCCTTCCCCTTGAGGGGAAGGTGGCATTTGCGGAGCAAATGACGGATGAGGTGGTCGCAGAGCGATAGTGTCTGCACAAATCTTAATAACGCCGACTATCGTCGGCTACACCTCATCAGTCTCGCTGTCGCTCGACAGCTTCCCCTCAAGGGGAAGCCTTTTCATTCCTAATCGAGCGATTACAGCCAGCCCATGGCTACACAGCCCAGCACCACCGCGCCAAGCACGATACGATACCAGCCGAAAGGCTTAAAGCTATGCTTTTTAATAAACGCCATCAGGCCGCGGATGACCAGCAGCGACACCACAAAGGAGACCGCCGTGGCAACGCCTAACAGAATCCACTTTTCGGAGGTGAACGTGACACCTTCCAGCAGCAGCGCATCCGCCAGTTTTAGAACGCTGGCACCCAACATGACGGGAATCGCCATAAAGAAAGAAAATTCCGCCGCCGCGGTACGGGAGGTACCCAGCAGGGAAGCACCCAGAATGGTGGAGCCGGAGCGGGAGGTGCCGGGGATCAGCGCCAGCATTTGGAACGCGCCGATACCGAAGGCGTGCTTATAGGTGATATCCTCCACCGTTTCCACCTTGACCTTGCGGTTCTTGCGGTTCTCCATGATGATGAACGCGATGCCGTAAACAATGAGGGCGACGGCAATCACCACCGGGGTGGACAGCACGCCGTCAATGGCGTCCTCTAATGCCAAGCCTACGACGGCAGCGGGGATACTGGCCACCAGCACCTTGCTCCACAGCACCCAAGTGTTCTTTTTTTCCATCTTGGTTTTCTTCAGCGAGAAGGGATTGAGCTTTTGCCAATACAGCACCACTACCGCCAAAATGGCACCCAACTGGATGACCACCTTAAACACATCGAAGAACTCTTTGGGAGCATCCATCTTCCAAAAGGCGTCCAATAGCAGAATGTGGCCGGTGCTGGACACCGGCAACCACTCGGTGACACCCTCCACGATGCCTTGGGCGATGGCCTTGAGAATCTCAATGAAATCCATAAAACTCTCTCCTAATCAAAAAATGTGCAGACGAAAAACACCGAGCCATTGACTCGGTGTTTTTTCACGTCCTGAAATTACAGATCCAGCTCGTTGAGCAGGTCACGCAGCAGGATGACCTCGTCGGCGGAGACGGTGACACCCTTGCCCATCTTGGCGCGGTCGGGAGCCCAGTCACGGATGTCGTACTTGGGGGCACGATCGTTCCAGCTGATTAGGTTCAGCTCCTTGGTCCAGCCGGTGGGGGACTGGGAGAGGACGCCGCACTCTTTCACAATTTCATACTTCAGTTCTGCCATGGTAAACACACTCCTATATATTAATTTTTTACCAACGAAATAATTACTTCGCAAAGATGCTGCCGCCGTGGCAGTCCTCCGCGACAAACAGAGGTAAGTCCTCTATTTCCAGTTTCTTAATTGCCTCGCACCCCAAATCCTCAAAGGCAATCACCTCAGCCGCACGGACGTGGCGGGCAATCAAGGCACCGGCACCGCCGATGGCACAGAGGTAGACGCTCCCGTTGCGGACAATGGCCTCGCAGGTGGCGGTGTCACGCTCGCCTTTGCCGATGGTGGCGCACACCCCCAGGTCGTACAGTCGCGGGGTGTAGGGGTCCATACGGGAAGAGGTGGTGGGTCCACAGGCACCGATGGGCAGCCCTACGGGCGCAGGGGTGGAGCCGCAATAGTAGATGACCGCGTCGGTCAGGGGGAGAGGCAGGGGTTCGCCGTTGTCCAACAGGGACATGATACGCTTGTGCGCCGCGTCGCGGGCGGTGTATACCGTGCCGGACAGCAGGATGCGCTGACCTGCGATCAAAGAGGGAACGGCGTCACGCAGGGTGCTTGTGTGCAGATGTTTCATCTCCGTGATAACCAATCCTCCAGACGTCCCCAAAAGCCCTTTTGGCGCGGGGTGGAATGGACAATGCGGGTGGGGTAATAACCGCCGCCCTTGTTCCCTTGCTGCGGAGGCGGTGGCGGTGCCACAGGCTCCTCCTTCGGTAGGGTGGGGGCAGGCTGTGGTGCCGATCGCCGCAGTGTTACAGCACGGGCGGGCGGATTACGGAAAAAAGCGACGGCTGTTGCCGCTGATACCTTGGGCAGAGGCGAGCCAATCGTCCAGTGCATCGGTCAGGCGATTGCCGCTGTCGATAGTGGCATGCTTGAGGGCGTTGCGACTGGTGTCCAGACTGTTTTGTAGGTTATCCAACTGCGCCAACAGGTTATCCAGCGTGGCCTGTACGTTGCCCAGCGCCGCGTCGGCGTCGGCAGCGGTCTTTTCCATATAAGGACGGGCGATGCCGCTGACCTTCTCGTGAAGGTCGTCGGCGTTGCCCACCACGCTCTCGTAGCGGTCGATGGTCTGTTGCATCTCGGCAATCTGCTCGCTCTGGCGACCCACCTGACGGCGGCTTTCCTCCAGTTGCTGGACGGTGCCGGCGGTGGCGGTCAGCTGCTCCTTGGCGTCGGCCAGGGCGGCGATGGCGTTATCCCGCTCATCGGCGGTGGTGTTGAGCTCCTGCTCCAGCTGAGCCAGACGGCGCTGCGCCTCCTCTAACTGGGTAGCCATCTCCTCGATGGTAGTGGCGGCTACCGTCAGGTCGGCGGTGGTGTCGTACAGCTTCTGCTGAGCCTCGGCCAGTTGGGTCTCGGCAATCTGTTGCTGCTGCAGGGCGGCATCAGCCTGTGCCTTTGCCTCGTCGGCGGTGGCTTGCAGCACCTCTTTGGCGGCGACAGCCTCGTTGGCGGTGGCCTCCAGTTCTTTGCGCTCCACGTCCCAGGCGGCAGTGATTTCGTCAATATATTGTAGGACGTCCTGTTTGTTAAATCCCTTAAACGATTTACGGAACATACCGTTTTGCGCCATAACGACACATCCTCTCTGTCGGCACATTGATAGGATGATATACTTATCCTTATACATAATGTATTATAGCATAAATAAGAAATATTTGTAAAGCATAATTTTCAGTAAAAACAGAAAAAGGCTCGCACCGATGGTGCGAGCCTGAGCTTTAAAAAGTGAGTGGGCCTGTAAGCCGAGTTCTGTCGTGAACAGCCATCTATCTGGGCCGCCTGTTGCCAGACGGCTCTAGCCTTCCGTTGGAGCACATCGGGCCAATGTATCGCTCCGGTCGAAGTTGCTTCGGATAGGGTTTACAGGGCCGCATTGTCTCCAATGCGCCGGTGAGCTCTTACCTCGCCTTTCCACCCTTACCTATGGGCGGCGTGTTGCCACGCACTCAAGGCCGAAGCCAAGCCATAGGCGGTATATTTCTGTTGCACTTTCCCTAGGGTCACCCCCGGCGGCCGTTAGCCGTTATCCTGCCCTGCGAAGCTCGGACTTTCCTCATACACATTGTGTACGCGGCTGCTCAGCCCACTCGGTCTATTAGTTTACCGCAAATTCTGGCGTTTGTCAAGATTAGGCCGCACAATGCAGGCGCTGGGTGGGACCCTCCACCTCGCGCATGGAAGCACGGGCGCGGGTGATCGCCTCCTCGCGGCGGCGACGAGCGCGACGCTGACGGGCGCGGGCCATATCCTCCCGCAGCACGCCGACGCTGACCGTCAGAATCAGTACCTGCAGAACGATCAGCAGAGCGGAGATCACCGGGGTGAGGGAGAGGTGGATCTGAGTGGCAAAGGCGGCATCCACCAGAGATACCACCAGCGGCACAGCCGCCATCTGGCGGGTGATGTTGTAGTGACCGCGGAGCAGCATCAGTGCCGCCACCAGAGCCAATGCCAAATCAATAAACAACGTAAACATAACCATACCTCCTATAGTAAAGTTCGAAA
>JAZNED010000002.1:0-2325 GCA_045588425.1 Acutalibacteraceae bacterium | reverse complement strand
GTATATCCACTGAGGCGCCGTGCTGATGGCGCAAAGCGTCGATGCATTTCAGCAAACTCTCTTTTCGGTTGTAAGTCACCACCACCGCCACCACGCACATACCGTCACGCCCTTTCTTTTCGTTATAGATTGCCCGCGATGATTATATGTATGCAAAAAGAATGAGAAATTAGAAATGAGGAATGAGGAATGAACCAACCCCGAATAGAATCTGTAGGGGCGGGCGTCCTCGACCGCCCGTTTTCTTTCCTCTTGCGCTTTCTGATGTTTGGTGATACAATGAGGACAATAACACTCCCAAAATAAGGAGGATTTTCTGTGAAACTGCGTAAATTCTTGGCGATTCTCTTGTCCGTCTTGCTGCTCGCGGTCTGCGTGCCACTAGGGGCACTGCCCGCTATTTCCGTCTCGGCCGCCACCTCCGGCACCACCGGCGACTGTACGTGGACGTTGGACGATAACGGCCATCTGATCATCTCCGGCGAGGGTGCAATGGGGGATTATTCGGCTATCAACAAAGCTCCGTGGGGTCGCGCCATCACCTCAGTCACCATCAAGGATAGTGTCACCTATGTTGGAGCGTATGCGTTTTACAATTGCGTCTCCTTAGCCTCGGTGACCATTCCTAACAGCATCACCGCCATCGGGGATGATGCGTTTTACTGGTGTACTTCCCTGACCTCAGTGGACATTCCCAACAGCACTGTCTCCATTGGTAAGTATGCGTTTGGCCACTGCACCTCCCTGACTACGGCGACTATCCCACACAGTATCATCAGTATAAATGCGGGTACATTTTCTTCTTGCACCTCCTTGACCACAGTGACCATTCCTAACGGTGTCACCTCCGTTGGTGCAGATGCTTTTTATGGTTGTAAATCTCTAACCGTAGTGAACATTCCCGACAGCGTCACCACTATAGGAAAGAATGCTTTTTATGATTGTAAATCCCTACAGATAGTGACCATTGGCAACAGCGTCACCACCATCGAGGAATGGGCTTTTTATGGTTGCAAATCTCTGCAAACGGTGTCCTTCGGCGACAACGTCACCACCATTGGGAATTGTGCGTTTCATTCTTGCAGCTCCCTAACCACGGTGACTATCCCAGTTAGCATCACTACTATCGGGAATAACACGTTTATCTACTGTGATATTTTGACCGATGTACACTATATAGGCAGCGAAGCAGATCGCCAAAACATCAACATTGGCTGGTCTAACGACTGCCTCACGAAGGCTACCTGGCACTACAACGCCTGCATCCACAAATACGATCACATCTGCGATGCGGAGTGTAACAAATGCGGCGAGATACGTGAGGATGCCCACATCTATGACAACGTTTGCGATGCCGACTGCAACCTCTGTGATACTGACCGCGAAGCGCCGCACAACTATACCAACTCCTGCGACCGCGACTGCAACCTGTGCAGCACGACGCGTACGGCACCCCACTACTATAATGGTGTATGCGATAACATGTGCAACCTCTGCGGAATGATGCGCAAGCCACAGCCACATACCTACGATAACTCCTGCGACACAAGCTGTAACGCCTGCGGCGGCATCCGCCAAGTGGGCAACCACATCTACGATACCGCCTGCGATACGGAGTGCAACGAGTGTGGCGCGGTGCGCACGATTCGGCACGTATATGACAGCGATTGCGATGAAACGTGCAACCTCTGTGGCGAAGCGCGACAGGTGCCCGATCACATCTATGACGGCGTCTGCGATGCCGACTGCAACATGTGCGGTGCTGGGCGCGAGGCGGGCCACACATACACCGACACCTGCGATGCCGATTGCAACGTCTGCAAGGTACAACGCACACCGCCCCACGATTACGCAGACAAATATGACGACACCTGCAACACCTGCGGCTGCTGGCGGGAGGTGTCCGAACCCCCCTCTACCCCTGGTGATGCCGACGGCAACGGCAGGGTCAACAACCGTGACCTTGGTCTGCTTCAGCAGTATCTCAATGAGTGGGATGTAGAGGTAAACCTCGACATCGCTGACATGGATGGCAACGGCAGGATCAACAACCGCGATTTAGGTCTGTTGCAACAGCTGCTAAATAGGTAAATCCCCCCTGTCGCCTGCGGCGACATCCCCCCTTTAGGCAGGGGGGCTTCCCCTACACAACCATAGTAAAAAAGCCGCTATCCTAACGGATAGCGGCTTTTCCTGTTATCCTTTCGCCTTTTCGGCAAAGGTGTTGTTAACCACCTTATCAAAATCGGCGGTTTTGGTCAGTTCCCCTGCCTGTGTCATCACCGTCTGCAGGCGATTAAAACTCTCCTCGCTCATGACGGGGTC
>JAZNED010000001.1:0-27268 GCA_045588425.1 Acutalibacteraceae bacterium | reverse complement strand
TCCATATATCCTTCGTCTTCCAGTTTTTTAATCTGTGCATTTAAATTCTTTTTCATAGGATAAAGCGAAACAGTCATACCGGTTTCTCTAAGTTTTTTTGCCTCAGCAAAAACATATTGTAATTGTTCCGACGATACATTTTTGTGCACTAAGATGGCCAAATTATTCCCGTTGATCTGTTTCCTTTCTTTTAGCAAGTCCTTCAAAATCGTTATAATGCGTTCAAATCCGATAGAAAAACCGCACGCACAGACATTTTGACCACTAAACTTGCCGATCATCTCATCGTAACGACCGCCACCGGCAATGGAAAAATTGTATCCGTTAATACTAACCTCAAAAATGGTTCCCGTGTAATACCCCATGCCACGCACCAAGGTGGGATCAAACACAATGTTTACGTTGTTATCCGTCAAGGTTTTTACGCTTTGGATGATTGTAATGAGATTATCGACAATTTCTCGATCTAAAAACGCTGTATCGATAGTATCACAAAACGCCGCGCAATCCAAACAGATGTTATCATAGAAACTCAAATAGTTGTCTATACAATCTTCACCAAAACCCTTTTCAAAAAGTTCTTTTTGAATCCCATTTAAGCCGATTTTATCGTACTTATCAAGAGAAATAAGAACAGAGGGGATGTCCTGCTCATCGAAGCCGGCTTGCAAACAAATGGCTCTCAATAGTTTTCGATCATTGATATGTACGGTTAATCCATCAATTTCAATATCTTGGAAAATGGAGGATAACATATCGGCCGTTGCGGCAATCAATTCAATTTCTGCGAGATTACTATCGTCGCCAAGAACGTCAATATCGCATTGCGTGAATTGACGAAACCGTCCTTTTTGAGGGTTTTCCGCTCTCCATACACTACCTATCTGCAATGCCTTGAACGGCGACGGTAATCGTTCTTGATTGTTGGCGTAATATCGGGCAAGGGGTACTGTAAGATCATATCGCAACCCTGCATCGGACAGATTGGCATAATCTCCGCTTTCTAACGATTTTGTTAATGTTTGTCCGCGCTTTAACACTTGGAAAATCAGCTTTTCGTTGTCGCCGCCTTGTTTTGAACAGAGGTTTTCTATGTGTTCCATAGCCGGTGTCTCAATGAGCATAAACCCATATTTGGAATAACTCTCTTTGATCATATTGAAGACATATTCACGCAATCTCATATCAGCTGGTAACATATCGCACATACCTTTTACAGGTGTTTTTATAAATTTCATAATGTGTCCCTTTCTTTGACTGAAAATAAATGTATATCGTTTGTGCTAATCGCATGGTGATGCATATCTGTCCTATTTTTCGTTCGATGTCGTGTGGTTACGATTACTCGTGTTGCATTGTCGAATTTTCGATTTCTTACAATCATGCGATTACCTCCTTGTTGGACTGAAAAATAAAAAACGGTGCAGCAAAAAAGTCTGCACCGTTGTATACATATTATTCCCGACAATCATCGGACAACAATATACACATAAGGAGCAGAGTACAAAATATGAGCATAATGATGAATAGCATGATGCAACATAACACTCGCTCCTTTCTTGAAGAATTGGATTTATTATAACAACATGTAGGAATGTTGTCAAGATGTTCTCACGAGGCTTTTTAAGTCTCAAATCCCCAGTGTTTATGCGGTTTTTGATTGTTGTTATTCCCATTCGATGGTGCCCACGGGCTTGGGGGTGAGGTCCATCAGCACGCGGTTGACCCCCTCCACCTCATGGGTGATGCGGGCAACGATGGTGTGCAGGATGGCATAAGGAATCTCCTCAATAGTGGCGGTCATGGCGTCGGTGGTGTTCACCGCGCGAATGATGGCGGGCCAGCCCTCATAGCGGCTCTCATCGCGGACACCCACCGACTTGATGTCGGGGACAACCACGAAATACTGCCACACCTTGCCGGCGAGACCGTTCTTGTCGAACTCCTCGCGGAGGATGGCGTCCGCCTCACGCAGGGCGTGGAGACGGTCGCGGGTGATGGCACCCAGACAACGCACGCCTAGACCGGGTCCGGGGAACGGCTGACGATACACCATGTTGTGGGGCAGGCCCAACGCCTCGCCCACCACACGGACCTCGTCCTTAAACAACAATTTGATAGGCTCCACCAGCTCAAACTGCAGATCCTCCGGCAGACCACCCACGTTGTGGTGGGATTTGACCGCCTTTTTGCCCTCGGCAGCCTTGATGGACTCCAGAATGTCGGGGTAAATCGTACCCTGCGCCAGATAGGTGACGTCCTCCAGCTTGCGTGCCTCGTCGGCAAAGACCTCGATAAACTCCTTGCCGATGATCTTGCGCTTGCTCTCGGGATCGGACACGCCGGCCAGCAGATCGAGGAAACGATCGGTGGCATCCACGTAGATGAGGTTGGCGTCCAAACCGTTCTTGAACAGCTCGATGACGTTCTCGGACTCGTTCTTACGCATCAGGCCGTGGTTGACGTGCACGCAGACCAGCTGCTTGCCGATGGCCTTAATCAGCAGGGCGGCAACTACGGAAGAATCCACGCCGCCGGAGAGAGCCAGCAACACTTTCTTATCCCCCACCTGTGCGCGGATAGCAGCTACCTGCGCGTCGATGAAGGCATTGGCCTTATCAAAATCGGTGATGCGCTCCATCTCGGCAGGACGCACGTTGGCATTAAAATCGATCATCCTCAAGCCCTCCCCTATCAGTTGGTGTAATTGTCGAAATAGCCCTGTACCAGCACCACGGGGGTACCCTTGTCGCCCGAACCGGAGGTCAGGTCGCACAGGGAGCCGATGAGATCGGTGAGCTGACGGGGAGTGGTGCCCTGAGAGGCCATGCTGCCCACCAGATTGTCGTCCTTGTGACGGATGCTCTCGGCGATGGCGGCCTTCAGCTCGTCGCCCGACAGGTCGGCAAAGTCGTTATCCGCCAGATATTTCAGTTTCAACTCGTTGGGGGTACCGATGAGGCCATCGGTGAAGGCGGGAGACACCACCGGATCGGCCAGCTCCCAGATCTTGCCCTGGGGATCCTTGAAGGCGCCGTCGCCGTAGACCATTACCTCCACGTGCTTAGCCGTCGCAGCGAGGATGCGGGCCTGAATATCCAGCACCAGATCCTTGCACTCGCGGGGGAACAGCTTAATGCTGTCCTCGGTAGCCTTGTTGGAGCCCAGCAGGCCGTAGCGCTCATTGTAGCCGCTTCCGTCGATAGAGCCGGTGAGAATATCGTCCAGACCGCACACGATCTTGGCACCGTTCTCGCGCAGGATGCGCTTGGTGCGAGCGCGGGTGTGGATGTCGCAGGTCAGGATGCAGTCGGCATAATTCAGAATAGCACGGGGCTGATTGGCAAAGATAATCTCTACCTCAGCACCCTCGGCACGAATCAGGTCGCCGTAGTACTGCACGTAGTCCACGCCGGTAAACTCGTGAACGTTCTCGCCGAACAGTTCACGGTAACGCTCCAGTGTCAGGATGTCGGAATAGGGATTGACACCCGCCTCGTCAATCTGATCGAGGGTGATGAGGTGATTGCCCACCTCGTCAGAGGGGTAACTGAGCATCAGCACCACCTTGCTGCAGCCGCGGGCGATGCCCTTCAGGCAGATGGCGAAACGGTTGCGGGACAGGATGGGGAACATCACGCCCACGGTGCCGCCGCCCAGTTTTGCCTTGACGTCGGCGGCGATGGCGTCCACAGAGGCGTAATTGCCCTGGGCACGAGCCACAATGGACTCGGTGAGGGAGATCACGTCGCGGTCGCGCAATGCGAAGCCTTCGCTCTCGGCGGCAGCCAACACGCTGTCCGCCACCATAGCGGCCAGATCGTCACCCTGACGGATGATGGGACAGCGGATGCCGCGGGAAACGGTACCCACCAAACGGATAGAATCAGCCATGAACAACATCCTTTCACAAATGAAGGGGTTTACAAATTTTCACACTTGACATAATACCTCTTGTAGTGGTCTGTGTCAATAATCCATACTACATTTTGTGAAAATTAGACGGAAAATTTTTGCTGCAACCGCCGGATTTTTTGCGTATTTTTGCGCAGAAAAAACGCTTCTTATATGGAAAGTGATATTTATTGCAAAAAAATACTGGACAAAAATGAAATTTGCGATTATAATAGTCGGGATTAAGTGCGTCTTCAAGGAGGAAAACACTATGAAAAACACTAAACGCATTCTTTGTGCCGTTTTGGCAATGGCTATGCTGCTGTCGGTCATGCTGACCGGCTGCGACAGACCCAAGATTACCGTCAACAAGGTCTCCGGCGTCGCCGCCACCTATGGCGATGGTCAGGAAATCACCACCGGCCAGTATTTGGCCTACCTGTATCTGGAATTCGAGAACCTGTACTTCAACCAGGGCTTGTACCAGTACGAGGCCTATGGCATGGACCCCTGGACTCAGGAGTTCCCCTATGGCGACGACGGCGAGAAGCTGGTGCTGAGCGACTATATCATCCGCGCCACTCAGGACAACATCAAGCGCCAGATCGTCCTGCAGCAGATCATGAAGGACAACGGCATCGTGTGGATTGCCGAGGACGAAGCTGAGATCAACAAGGATCTGGCCACCATGGAGAAGGACGCTTTCATCGACCTGGGCTTCAACAACGAGAGCTACGGCTATGCGCTGAAGCAGGCCAACCTCAACGAGCGTTCCACCTTCTTTGGCCTGTACGGCGAGGGCGGCAAGCGCGCCATCCCCACCGATGAGCTGAAGAAGTACTTTGAGGACAACTACCTGTCCTACAAGGCCATCTCCATCTCTATGACCGACAACAACGGCAAGGCTCTGGATAAGGAAGGCAAGGCCTATAAGGATCTGATGGATCTGATGAACGGCTACATGGAGACCTACAAGAAAGAGGGCTTCGACGCCGCCTACGAGCAGTACGAGAAGGATCAGACCAAGATCAGCGACATCAAGAAGGCCGGTACCACCACCACCGGCACCGGTACCAACACCACCACCACTGCCAAGCCCACTACCACCACTACCACCGCTACCACCACCGCCGCTACCACCACGACCACTGCCGCATCCACCACCGGCACCACCGCCGCTGACAAGGAGGAGCACGATCACGAGCATCAGCATCGTCAGGACGTGGACTCCACCACCATTGACGAGGCTCTGAAGAATGCCATCGTGGGCAAGAAGGACAAGGACGGCAAAGTCGAGCAGGAAGGCATCAAGGTCGGCGAGTGCAAGATCGTCGAGTATAAGGCCGGTGGCAGCACCGACACCGTGGCCCTCATCGAGCGCCTGGACATCCACAAGGATGACGAGGGCAAAGAGGGCGCCGTGTACGACACCGCCAAGGAGAACATCATCTACACCAAGAAGTATGAGGAGTTCAACAAGGAAGTTGTCGCCGCCATGGAAGAGCTGGAGATCACCTTCGACAAGAAAGTGGTTGAGCACGAGAACTGCCAGCCCAAGAAGCTGCTGGAGATCATCAGCAACCTGTAATGAAACCAAAAGCACCAACCCGAACGGGTTGGTGCTTTTCATTTATCCTATCCCGTGTAATCCTCCAACAGGAGGGATAGTTCTGCGTCGCTGTAGGCGGGAACCCCCTCCCGCACCCGCTGCTGCAACTCCTGCGGCAGACCGCTGACCGGCATATCGTAAATCTGTTTGGGATAGGTCTGCTCCCCCTCGAACACCGCCACGTAACCCCTCCACACGCCGATGGTGTATAGGGGGTCGGGGGTGGTATCCGCCGTGGCCGGTGGGGTCACCACAAAGCGGAACAACACGAACAGTACCACCGCCGCCAAGAAAAACGACGCGGACACAATCCACAAAAATGAATGGCGTTTTCTTTCCACAACACACACTCCTCTCTGTGGACAGTGTGTCCCATCGGCGGAAAAATATCAAAAGCGGCGGGAATGAACCCCTCGTAAGAGGGAAAAATCATAAAAATAAGCTCTTTTTCGAAATTTTCGGCAATTTTGGTTTGACTTTTTGCGGATTTTGCAATACTATTATGGTGTATATCTTTAAGTTTTATAGTGGGCAGATATTTTTTGCCCGTTGCGATACACTGCGACCGTTTCGGTCGGAAAGGAGTGACTCCTATGGCACAACGCAAACACGAGAAGATGTCAATCGGAGAGTGGTTTGCCACCCTGCCGCAACGCACCAAAGAGTGGTTCGGCTCCGTCTTCCATCCCACCCCCCAGCAAAAAGCGCAACGCAGAAAGAAGCGGGCGCAAAAGAAGGCTATGCGCCGCGGCAGACCCCTGTGGGTACGCCTCATTCGCGGCAGTTTTCGTGTTGTCTTCAACAGCTTGATGGTGATTTTTCTCACCTCCGTTTTGGTGGTGGGTGCGCTGGTAATCTTCTGGGTCTCCAACTTTGACGCCGAAGCCTATTGCCCTGACCTGAGCGCCGTATCCCAAGGCAAGCGTTCGGTCATCTGGGTACAGGATGAAAACGACCAATGGATTCCCTACCAC
This sequence comes from Acutalibacteraceae bacterium, assembly GCA_045588425.1. Classification (GTDB taxonomy): domain Bacteria; phylum Bacillota; class Clostridia; order Oscillospirales; family Acutalibacteraceae; genus UBA5905. The sequence continues at coordinate 20,791 of JAZNED010000001.1, read as the reverse complement.
AACCTGGAGGGTGGTAACTCCGTCTGGGTGCCGCTGGAGGAGATCCCGCTGAATATGCAAAACGCCGTCATCGCCATTGAGGATGAGCGCTTCCGCGACCACGACGGCGTGGACTGGAAACGTACTGCCGGCGCTATGATCAATCTGGTGGCCAACCGCGCCTTTGGTCTGGGCTCTACCGAATACGGCGGCTCTACCATTACCCAGCAGCTCATTAAGGTCACCACCCAACAGAAAGACCACAGCGTTAAGCGTAAGGTCAATGAAATCCTCACCGCCTCTTACATGGAGTCCTCTAAATACACCAAGGACGAAATTCTGGAAGCCTATCTGAACAACGTGCCCCTCACCGGTGATATGGTGGGCGTGGGCATCGGTGCCCGCGCCTACTTCGGTAAAGAGCTGAACGAACTCTCTCTGGCCGAGTGTGCGGTGCTGGCCAGCATCACCAACAACCCCAGCCTCTACAACCCCTACACCCATCCCGAAAACGTGCGTCAGCGTCAGCAACTGGTGCTGGCCAAAATGTATGAGGTGGGCTTCATCACCAAGGACGAGTATCTGCAAGCCCTCAACGAGGAGCTGGTCTATCAGAGCAGCGCCGTCAAACAGGAAGTGCAGGACTACTACGTGGATTTGGTCATCGAGGACGTCATCGCCGACTTGATGAAAGAATACGATTACACCTACAACTATGCGCAAACACTGGTGTACTACGGCGGTCTGAACATCTACTCTGCCGAGGACCCCGCCATTCAGCAAAAAATTCAGGCGGTGTATGAGGACGACGCCAACTTCCCCGCCCACCTGAAGGGCGACGAGGAAGACCCCCAGGCCGCCTTCTTCTGCGTGGACTATGACGGTAAGGTCATCGCCACCGTCGGCGGCCGCGGCGAGAAAACTCAGAACCGCGTGCTCAACCGCTCCACCGGATCGGTGCGTTCCCCCGGCTCCTCCATCAAGCCGTTGTCCACCTACAGCATGGCCATCAAAAACAACGTGGTCCACTATTCCTCGGTACTGCGAGATGCGCCCATCACCCTGGAAACCAACGGCAAGGAATGGCCCAAGAACTATGGGCAATCCAAGCCCAAGGACAGTGGCGACGTGCTGCTGGGCGTGGCGTTGCAAAAATCGCTGAACACCACGGTGGTACAGTTGATGCAACAGATGGGACGCGAGAGCTCCTATAACTTCTTGCAGAACACCTATCATATCTCTACACTGGTTTCTGCCGATAACGACTATGCCCCCTTGGCGCTGGGCGCCTTCACCGACGGCGTTACCGCCCGCGAGATGGCGGCAGCCTATGCCGTATTCGGCAATGGCGGCTACTACAACGAACCCTACACCTACTATTACGTCACCCGCGACGGCGACGGCGAAAACGCTCCTCACCTGCTGGATAAGGGCAACCTGGAGCGCGGCGGCTGTAACACCAAGGTGGCGTTGGATCCCCAGACCGCCTACGTGATGAATCGTCTGCTGCAGCGTGTCACCGAAAACCGCAGCGGTTCCACCGGTTGGCTGTATCTGGGTGAAAACTGGAAAGACTGGCAGGTGTTCGGCAAAACCGGTACCTCCGAGGACGACAAGGACGTGTATTTCTGCGGCGGCACCGCCTATTACTGTGCCTCCAGCTGGTTTGGTTACGACGGCAACCAAGAACTGTCCACCAAAACCTCTCCCCGCCAGACCTATTACGCCAAGATTCTGTGGAACAAGGCCATGAAGGTGTTGCACGAGGACCTGCAAATTAAGGACTTCGAGGCCCCCAACGGCGTGGAGGAATTGACCTATTGCACCCAGACCGGTTTGATCGCCAACGCGAATTGCAAAAAGACCGAAGTCGGCGTGTACAAGACCTCGTTTAAGCCCGGCACCTGCACCTGCGGCTCTCCGCTGCCGGAGCCGGTGATTCCCAGCGAACCCACACAGCCCAGCCAGCCTACGGTTCCCACCGAGCCCACTGTGCCCGACGAACCCACACAGCCCGCTGAGCCGGCCGACCCCACGGTGCCGGTGGATCCCACCCCCACACAGCCGGCTACCCCCGTCACACCGGGAGATGACGAAAACAACCTACCGACCCCATAAATAAAGGACTGATATTATGATTTCCATTGCCATTTTAGGCCACGGCGTAGTGGGCAGCGGCGTTGCCGAAGTGCTGGACCACAACGCCAAAGGCATTGCCGCCAAGGCGGGCGACAGCATTCAGGTCAAACGCATTTTGGATCTGCGCGCTTTCCCTGACCTGCCCTATGCCGATAAATTTACCACCGATTTCAACGACATCCTGGAGGATGACGAGATTCGCATCGTGGTCGAGACCATGGGCGGTCTGCATCCCGCTTACGACTACGTCAAGGCCAGTCTGCTGGCAGGCAAGAACGTGGTTACCTCCAACAAGGAATTGGTCGCCGCCAAGGGCGATGAGCTGCTGGCCATCGCCAAAGAGGGCAACCTCAACTTCCTGTTTGAAGCCAGCGTGGGCGGCGGTATTCCCATCATCCGCCCGCTGGATCAGTGCCTGGCCGCCAACGAGGTGTTTGAGGTGGCGGGCATCCTCAACGGTACCACCAACTTTATGCTCACCAAGATGATCCGCGAGGGCATGAGCTTTGACGGCGCCCTGGCGCTGGCACAGAAGTTAGGTTACGCCGAGCGCGATCCCTCCGCCGACGTAGAGGGTCACGACGCCTGCCGCAAGATCTGCATTTTGGCCTCTTTGGCCTTTGGCAAGCACGTGTACCCCAACGAGGTACACACCGAGGGTATCACCGACCTGACCGAGGAGGACGTGAAATACGCCGCCGCCTGCGGTGGCGTCATCAAGCTGGTGGGTCGTGCCACCCGCACCGAAGACGGCCACCTATTCTGCCTGGTTTCTCCCGTCATCCTGCCCAAAGATAATCTGCTGGCGGATGTGAACGACGTATTTAACGCCGTAATGGTGCGCGGTGACAGCGTGGGCGACGTGGTGTTCGTCGGCCGCGGAGCTGGCAAGCTGCCCACCGCCAGCGCGGTGGTAGCGGACGTCATCGACGAGGTCAAGCACCTCAACGCCCGCAAGTACTTATTCTGGAACGGCAACGAGCCGGGTCACGTCCGTGACTACCGTCTGGCACCTGCCCGCCTGCTGCTCCGCTTTGCCTGCGAAGAGGACGCCAAGGTGCTGGTACAAATCGGTCAGATGTTCGGCGACGTGCGCATGATCTCCATCCCCGATGCTCCCGATAACGAGGTGGCGTTTATCTCCCCCTCCATGCCGGAATATCTGCTGGAGGAGAAGATCGCCTCTTTTACCGGCATGAAACTGGTGCGCCGTCTGCGTATGTATTAAATCGTCTTGACCACTAAGTAGTTTAATTTTAAGTCTATTCTCACCAAAGGGGTTTGACTCGGCTCAACCGCAAGGTGGATGAAATTTTAAGTCTATTCTCACCAAAGGGGTTTGACTCGGCTCAACCACAAGGTGGATGAAATGTTAAGTCTATTCTCACCAAAGGGGTGTAACGTAAAATGTTAGTTGTAAAAAAATTCGGAGGCAGCTCGGTGGCAGACGCCGCCAAACTGATGCGTGTCGCCAAAATCATCACCGATACCTACAAAGAGGGTAACGACGTGGTGGTGGTGGTTTCCGCACAGGGCGACACCACCGACGATCTCATCGAAAAGGCCAAGGAAATCAACACCCGCGCCAGCAAGCGCGAGATGGATATGCTGATGGCCGCCGGTGAGCAGATCTCCATCTCGCTGTTGGCTATGGCCATCGATTCTCTGGGCTATCCCGTCATCTCCCTGTTGGGCTGGCAGGCCGGCTTTGAGACCAACACCAAGTACGGTGCCGCCCGCATTAAGCGGGTGAATCCCGAGCGTATCCGCACCGAGCTGGACAAGCGTCGCATCGTGATCGTGGCCGGTTTCCAGGGTCTCAACCGCTATGAGGACGTGACCACCTTAGGTCGCGGCGGATCCGACACCAGCGCAGTAGCCATCGCTGCCGCCATGCGCGCGGATCTGTGCCAGATCTACACCGACGTGGAGGGCGTGTACACCGCCGATCCCCGCAAGATCCCCAACGCCCGTAAACTGGACGAGATCACCTATAACGAAATGCTCGAAATGGCCACCTCCGGTGCACAGGTGCTGAACAACCGCTCGGTGGAAATGGCGAAAAAATACAACGTGGAACTGGAAGTCCTGTCCAGCATTACCGTAGCGGCAGGCACCAAGGTCAAGGAGGTAACGAAAATGGAAAGTATGCTGATTAAGGGTGTTGCCAAAGATGATGGCGTGGCCCGTGTTGCTCTGATTGGTGTGCCGGATGAGCCCGGTATCGCCTTTAAGGTCTTCTCCCGCGTGGCGAAGGCGCACATCTGCGTGGATAACATCCTGCAGTCCGTGGGTCGTGACGGCACCAAGGACATCGCCTTCACCGTGCCCGCCGGCGATGCCGATGCCGCCGTGGACAGCCTGCGCGACTATTGTCAGGCGGTGGGTGCCAAGGAGCTGCGCGCCGATCAGGACGTGGCTAAGATCTCCATCGTGGGTGCCGGTATGGAAACCCACGAGAACGTGGCCGCCGGTATGTTTGAGGCGCTGGCCAGCGCCGGCATCAACATCCAGATGATCTCCTCCAGCGAGATCCGCGTATCCGTGCTGGTGGACAAGAAGGATGCCGACCGTGCTGTGGCCGCTGTGCACGCCCACTTCTTCGGTGCATAATGAACAATCCATCAAAAGAGAGCAGAGGCTTACCTCTGCTCTTTTTTGTTTTGGTAAACTGTACCGTTAAATATTGGACAAGCATTGACAAACGATAATTTTGCCTTTATTATATAGAATGATGTAATATGGGTAGGTGGGCGTTCACGTTCCGCTGACCCTACATGCAACTACAAAGGAAAGGTGTATGAACTATGGCTTCTTATCTCCACGGGGTTCACGTACCCCACCGAAAGAAAACCCGACACAAGCCCGTTCTGCGCATGGAAACTCCCAAAACCATCACCATCCCTATGGCTATGCACATCGGTGCTCCCTCCATCCCCATTGTTAAGGTAGGTGACGAGGTGAAGGTGGGGCAGAAGATTGCCGAAGCCGGCGGTTTTGTGTCTGTTCCTATCTTCTCCGGCGTGTCCGGCAAGGTTGCCAAAATGAAAGAATATCTCAACCACGACGGCAAGAAGGTGCCGGCTATCGTCATCGAGTCCGACGGCCTGCAGACCGTTGCCGAAACGGTGACTCCCCCCGCCGTCACCAACCGTGACGAGCTGATGACCGCCCTCAAAGAGAGCGGCATGGTGGGTCTGGGCGGTGCCGGTTTCCCCACCCACGTCAAGTTTGCGGTGGATCCGGAGCGCATCGACTATCTGGTCATCAACGGCGCCGAGTGTGAGCCCTACGTCACCAGCGACACCATCACCATGATGTATCGCGCCGACGACATGGGCTATGCCCTGCGGGTTATTTGCTCCATTTTGGGCATTAAGAAAGTCATCATCGGCATTGAGAATAATAAAAAGCGTGCCGCCGTTGCCATGCGCAACATGGCCGCCGGCATCACTGAGGCACAGGTCAGCGTCAAGATGCTGCCCTCTGTGTATCCCCAGGGCGGCGAAAAGGTGCTGATCTATCACACCGTGGGTCGCGTTGTCCCCGAAGGCAAGCTGCCCATCGACGCCGGTTGTGTGGTGATCAACTGCACCACCTTGGCTTCCATCGGCGCCTACCTCAAGACCGGTATGCCTCTGGTGGAGAAGGGCGTGACGGTGGACGGGGGCGCTGTCGCCAACCCCCAGAATGTGGTGGCTCCCGTGGGCACCGCCATCGCCGACCTATTCGAGGCCTGCGGCGGTCTGACCTGCGACCCCGCCAAGATCATCTACGGTGGACCTATGATGGGTGTCACCGTCCCCGACACCTCCGAGCCTCTGATGACCAACACCAACGCGGTGATGGCGCTGACCGCCAAAGAGGCGTGGTTGCCCAAAACCACCGCCTGCATCCGTTGCGGCTCCTGCACCAATCACTGTCCCTTCGGTCTGGCTCCCATGGCTATCTCCCACGCCTATAAAGTAGGCGACGTGGATGCGCTGAAGGCCTTAAACGTGGAGACGTGTATGCTGTGCGGTTGCTGCTCCTTCGTCTGCCCCGCCAACCGTCCTCTGGTACAGAGAAATAAATTGTCGAAAGACCTGCTCAAAGAACTGCGCGCAAAGGAGGGCAAATAAGTTATGAGTAAACTGTCCATGTCCCCTCACATTCATAGCGGTATGTCCACCGGCGGTATTATGCTGGACGTGATCATCGCTCTGTTGCCCGCCGCTATTGCCGGTACGTTTATCTTCGGTCTGCGTGCGCTGGCGGTCATCGGCGTATGCGTGGCCTCCTGCGTGGCGTATGAGGTGCTGTTCAACCTGCTGGCCAAAAAGACCCAGACGGTGAAGGATCTCTCCGCCGTCGTCACCGGCCTGCTGCTGGCGCTGAACCTGCCCGCCAACATCCCGCTGTGGCAGTGTGCCGTGGGTTCCCTGTTTGCCATTGTGGTGGTTAAGTGCATTTTCGGCGGCTTAGGTCAAAACGTGGTCAACCCCGCCATCGCCGCCCGCGTATTCATGCTGGTGGCCTTTGCTTCTGTGGCAGTTGCCGCCGACCCTGTGGGTCACATCGGCGGCGTGGACGCCGTGGCCGGCGCCACCCCCCTGGCAGAGAACGCCACCACGCCCGGTCTGCTGACCTTGGCCACCGGCTTCTATGGCGGTGCCATCGGTGAGACCTGCTCCTTTGCCCTGCTCATCGGCGGCATCTATCTGGTGGTGCGCCGCGTGATTACCTGGCACAACCCCGTGGCCTTTATCGGCACGGTATTTGTGTTCACCCTGTTGATGGAGATGAACTACGCCGCCCTGGCAGGAGATTTCCGCAACCTGTTTGCCGGCGACCTGAACCCCCAGCAGTTGATTGCCAACCTGGGTGTCGTCGAGGCCCTGTCCGCCGTGCTGTGCGGCGGCGTGATGATCGGTGCCATCTTTATGGCCACCGACTACGTCACCTCTCCCCCCACCCCCTGGGGCAAGATCATCTTCGGTATCGGTTGCGGTCTGATCACCTGCCTGATCCGCTATTTTGGCAGCTATCCTGAAGGCGTGTCTTTCGCCATCCTGTTTATGAATATTCTCTCCCCCTACATCTGCCACTGGACCCGCCACAAGGTATTTGGAACGCGAGGTGACAAATGATGGTTAAAAACATTAAAAGTGTGGGTGTGCTGGTGGCCATCTGTGCCGTGGTGGCGCTGTTGCTGGCGCTGACCAACCAGATCACCGCCCCCATCATTAAAGATAACGAAGCCCGCAAGGCCGCTGCCGCACTGAAAGAAGTGCTGCCCGACGGCGCTCTGTTTGAAGAAATGGATCTGAAGGACTATAAGGGCAAACTGCCCGGCACCGTCACCAAGGTGTACGAAGAAACCGCGGGTGAAGGCTACGTCATTGAGCTGACCACCAAGGGCTTCAACCCCGACATGGTCATTATGTGCGGCGTAACACCCGCTGGTATCGTCAAGGGTGCCAAGTGCACCAAGGCCGGTGAAACCCTAGGCTATGAAAAAACCTACGGCGCCAACTTTAAGGACAAGGATGCCGCCGGCGTAGAGGCTGTGGACACCGTCGGCGGTGCCACCATGACCACCGCCGCCTATAAGCAAGCCATCAAGGACGCTATCAACACCGTGCTGATTTTGGGCGGTGCCGAAGTGGATCTGCGCTCCGAAGAAGAAAAGGCTGTCGACAAGATGAAAGAGGATCTGGGCGCTACCGAAGAGGCGGATCTGAGCCAGTACGCTCTGCCCGAATCGGTCACCAAAGCCTTCGTGGGCGACAAGGGCTACGTCATCTATCTCACCGTGTCCGGCTATCAGCCCGGCATGGAGATCGTGTGCGGCGTGGGCACCGACAACAAGATTGTGGGTGCGGTGTGCCTGAAGTCCAACGAAACCAACGGCAAGGAGAAAGAGTACGGCAACAGCTTCGTCGGCAAGGATGCCGCCGGTGTGGATGCCGTGGATACCATCGCCGGCTCCACCATGACCACCACCGGCTATAAGGGCGCTATGAAAGATGCCCTCAACACCGCGCTGGTGCTGGGCGGCGAGGACGTGGACATCCGTACCCCCGAGCAGATCCTGCAGGACAACCTGTCCGCCGCTCTGCCTGCGGGCGAAGGTAAGTTCAGCAAGCTGTTCCTCACCGAGGTGCTGAAGGGCGTGGACGCCGTCTATGCCGCGGATAACGGCGCCGGTTTCGTGGCTGTGTCCGTCGCGGAAGAAATCGGCGAGGAATTCACCGGCGAGTTTATCGGCATCGATGCCAATATGAATATCGTTACTGCCGGTAGCACGATGAACACCGAAGCCGCTCTCACCGCTGTGCAGACCATCAAAGCCTCCAGCGCTACCGATATCACCGCCGACTTGGCCGCCAAGATGGACGCCCTGTTGGCCGACACTGCCCTCGACCGCAACCTGTTGCTCACCTACCGCGGTATCAAGGGCAACGTCACCTCCGTCAATAAGACCGCCACCGGCAACTACGTCTTTGAGATCAAGGGCGCCGGATACGGCATCAACGGTGGCGACCAGTATCATCCCGCCAGCGGCGAGTATATCGTCATCCGCGTATCCATCACCGCCGACGGCAAGATCATCGACTGCCTCACCGTTTCTCAGAAAGAATCCGAGAACATCGGCGACGTCTGCGCTAAGGAAGAGTTCTCCTCTCGATTTGACGGTAAGACCGAAGCCGATATTGCCGGTGTGGACGGCATCGCCGGTGCCACGCTGACCACCAAGGGCTATAAAGATGCCCTGCTGCGCTGCTTTGTGGCGGTGCAAATTCTGGAAGGAGGTGCCGAATAATGCGTAAAGACAGTAATCTGCAGGTGCTCACCAAGGGCATTCTGAAAGAAAACCCCGTTCTGGTGCTCATCCTCGGCACCTGCCCCACCCTGGCCACCACCCAAACGGTGGATGGCGCCGTGGGCATGGGCTTGGCCGCATTGGCGGTGCTGGTGTGCTCCAACATCTTCATCTCCCTGCTGCGCAACATCATCCCCGACACCATGCGTATCCCCTGCTATATCGTTATCATCGCCGGCTTCGTTACCATTGTTAAAATGTTCGTACAGGCCTATATACCGACTCTGTTCGAATCGCTGGGCGTGTATTTGGATTTGATAACGGTCAACTGCATCATCCTCGGCCGTGCCGAGATGTTTGCCGGTAAAAACCCTGTGGTCAAATCCGCACTGGACGGCATCGGCATGGGCGTGGGCTTTACCATCGCCTTGGCCGCCATGGCCATCATCCGCGAGGTGTTCGGCAACGCCACCTTCGCCGGAACCCCCATCACCTTCCTGGAACCCTATAAGATCTCTTTCCTCACCAAGGCTCCCGGCGGTCTGCTGGTCTACGGTCTGCTGATCGCGCTGGTGTGCGTCATCACCAAGGGCAAGGCGCCGCTGAAGAAGTCCTTCTCCTGCGCCGGCTGTCCCAACGCCGCCAGTTGCCACACCGCCTGCACCGGCAACGAGAAAGGAGTTGAGCAAGCATGAAAGAATTGATTATCATTATGCTCTCCTCCGTGTTTGTGGATAACTACGTGTTGTCCCGCTTCCTCGGCATCTGCCCCTTCTTGGGCGTGTCCAAAAAGCTGGACCAGGCCACCGGCATGGGCGTAGCGGTTACCGCTGTTATGCTGATCGCCTGCGCTGTCACCTGGCCCATCCAGTATTTTGTGCTCAACGCGCTGAATATGGGCTATATGCAAAACATCGTGTTCATCCTCATCATTGCCGCGCTGGTGCAGATGGTGGAACTGTTGCTCAAAAAGTTCTCCCCCTCCCTGCACAAGGGCTTGGGCGTGTATCTGCCTCTGATCACCACCAACTGTGCGGTACTGGGCGTGGCTATCAACAACATCAACGATGAGTATAGCTTCGTGGAATCCATCGTCAGCGCCTTGGGCGTCGGCTTAGGCTTCCTGCTGGCCATGGTGCTGTTCTCCGGCCTGCGTTCCCGCATCCACGAGCAAAACATCCCCACTACCTTCCGCGGACTGCCCGTCACCCTCATTGCCGCCTCCTTCATTTCCCTGGCGTTCATGGGCTTTGGCGGCATCGTTGAGAACATCTTTAAATAAGGAGGTAATGAAAATATGGATATTTTGATTGCTTTCTTAATCGTGGCCGGCATTGCGCTGGTGCTGGGCGTTCTGTTGGCGCTCATCTCTCACTTCTTCTTCGTGCCCGAAGATCCTACCCAAAAAAAAGTACGTGCCTGTCTGCCCGGCATCAACTGCGGTGCTTGCGGCTACAAGGGTTGTGACGACTATGCCGCCGCGGTGGCAAAGGACGGAGCGAAGCCCAACCTCTGTATCCCCGGTGCTCAGGCGGTGGCCGATGAGATCGGTGCCATCGTCGGCGTGGAAGCCGAGCCCTTTGAGGACGTGGTCGCCTTTGTGGCCTGCAACGGCCACTGTGGCGCCACCAAAAACAAAGCCGACTATGAGGGCGTGCAAACCTGCAAGGCCGCCGGCATGTTGTATGGCGGTCCCGGCAGCTGCACCTACGGCTGTTTGGGCTGCGGCGACTGCGCCAAGGTCTGTCCCGCCAACGCCATCTGCACCATTGACGGCATTGCCCGCGTGGACACCAGCCGTTGCTTGGGCTGCGGTGTGTGCGTACGCCACTGCCCCAAGGGCATCATCTATATGGTGCCCCAGGACACCAAGGTGGTGGTGATGTGCAGCAACAAGGACAAGGGCGCGGACGCCCGCAAGGCCTGCACCAACGCCTGCATTGGCTGTAAGAAGTGCGAAAAGAACTGTCCCCAGGAGGCCATCCACGTAGCCAACAATTTGGCCTATATTATGTACAGCAAATGTACCGGCTGTGGCCAGTGTGTGACCGACTGCCCCACCGGTTGTCTGAAAGAGGTCTTCTTCCCCGACCTGCCCGAGGGCACCATGGCGGAAGACCTGCTGGAGCAGTAATGGAAAAGCGTGACAAGAAGCGGCTGCGGCGCAACGACGTAATCTTCATCGTCGCCTTGCTGCTGGTAGTCGCAATTGCGGGTGCTTGCCTGTACTTTTTCCGCGGCGAGGGAGATACCGTCACCGTATCGGTGGACGGTGAGGTGATCGCCACCTATCCCCTCGACAAGGATCGGGTGGAGGACATCCACACCGGCAAGGACGGTCTCAACCGCCTGATTATTAAGGATGGCAAAGCGTGGGTGGAAAAAGCATCCTGCCCCGACGGCATATGCGCCGCCCACAAGCCCATTTATCGCGAGGGCGAAAGTATTGTTTGCCTGCCCAACAAGGTGGTTATCACCGTGAAAACGGCGGATACTACAAACGAACCGGACATGGTGATTTAAACCGTATGAAGGAGGTGTCCGCGATGCATAATAAAGCCAAGGACACCGCCTTTTTGGGGTTGTGCGTAGCGTTGGCGCTGGGTCTGGCCTATATTGAGGTGCTGTTGCCACCCCTATTCGCCTCGGTGCCGGGTATCAAAATGGGGTTGCCCAACATCATCCTCATCTTTTTGCTGTATCGCCGCAATTTTGTGTCGGCCGCCATCGTATCGCTACTCCGCATGGTGCTGGTCACCTTACTGTTCGGTAACTTTATGGCCTTTGCGTACAGCTTGGCCGGCGGTGTGCTGAGCATGGCGGTGATGATGCTGCTGAAAAAGCTGAACTTCCTGTCAACCACCGGTGTCAGCGTAGCCGGCGGCGTCACCCACAACGTGGGACAGATTCTCATGGCCATGTGGCTGATGAACACCGCCGAATTGGGGTATTATCTCATCGTGTTGGCGGTGACAGGTACCATCGCAGGATTGCTTATCGGCTTGTGCGGCTCTCTGCTCATTCACCGCGTCCCCACCAAATGGTAATGATCTGTTAATTCTTTAACAACTCAGTTGACAAACCGTATGTTTTGTGGTATACTGCCTCTGTCCCGAAATAGTGGGACACGTTTTATGTAGTTACTAAATATGTAGGAGGAATACCCTATGAAAAAGATTCTCGCTTTTGTCTTGTGTGCTCTGATGATGTTCTCCATGCTGGCCCTGGTCGGCTGTGGCGACAAGAAGGGCGACGACAACAAGGACACCACCAGCACCACCAAAGCTCCCGAGGCTACCAAGCCCGCTGAGGACAACAAGCCCGTTGCCAACGTGAAGTTCGGCGCCGGTTTGTACATCGGCACCCCCGCCGCCACCGATGCCACCGCCGATAAGGCCGGCCAGGGCTCCGTGGACGTGACTGCCGCTGCTGTCACTGTGGACGCCAACGGCAAGATCGTTGCTTGCGATCTGGACACCATGCAGAATAAGGTCAGCTACGACGCTTCCGGTAAGGCCATTGCCAACGAGGGCTTCAAGACCAAGCGCGAGCTGGGTGATGCCTACAACATGGTCACCTACGGCGGTGCTAAGCAGGAGTGGTACAAGCAGGCTGACGCTTTCGAGGCTCTGATCGTCGGCAAGACCGTCGCCGAAATCAAGGCTCTGGTTGCCGAGGGCAACAAGGGCACTGATGAGGTTGTCAACGCCGGTTGCACCATCATGATCAACGAGTTTGTGAACGCCATTGAGAAGGCTGTGGCTAACGCCAAGACCGACGTGGCCGCCGACGCTGCTGTGAAGGTGACCATGAGCACCTCCCAGACCTGCACCGATGCTACCGCCGACAAGGCCGGCAGCAACGACGTGGAGACCTACGTGTTCGCCGCCGCTCTGAAGGACGGTAAGGTTGCCGCCGCTTCCAGCGACTGCGTGCAGGTGAAGTTCGGCTTCGACGCTTTCGGCGTTTCCTCTTTCGACGCCTCCAAGGCTATCGCTTCCAAGCGTGAGCAGGGCACCAACTACGGCATGGTCGCTTACGGCGGCGCTGCCAAGGAGTGGTTCGAGCAGGCTGACGCTTTCGATGCCGCTTGCATCGGCAAGAACGGCGCTGAGATTGCCGGCCTGATGATCACTGAGGGCGCTACCGCCGGTAAGGGCGTCGACAGCCTGCAGGCTGCCGGTTGTACCGTTTACGTGTCCGGCTTTGTGGCTGCTGCCTCCAAGATCTGATTGTAAATGACGCTAAAAAACGGGAGGGGTTTCCCCTTCCGTTTTTTACTCTATGAGAGTGCGCTATGAAACGAGTGTTATGTATTGCTTTGGCGGCGTGCCTGCTACTGTGTTTCCCCGCCTGCAAGCAGGGCGGCGGAACGGATAAGCAGCAACCGCAATTAGAGCGGTTTTCCACCTATTCCTTTGACTATTTCGACACCCAAACCACCATCGTCGGCTATGCCGAGAGTCAAGAGGAATTTGACACCATCGCCAACCAGGCGCTGGAGATGCTGGGCGAATACCATCGGCTGTACGACATCTATCACCGCTACGAAGGACTGGAAAACCTCTGCACCATCAACGACCTAGTGGACGGTGCCCATCGGACGGTAAAGGTGGATCATCGCATCATCGAGCTGCTGGTCTACGCCCGCGAGATGCACGATAAGACGGGCGGCATGGTGAACGTGGCCATGGGTAGTGTGCTGAAATTGTGGCACGACTATCGCACCGTAGGCATGGACAGTCCCGCGGATGCCTCCTTGCCCCCTATGGACAAGCTGCAGGCGGCTGCACAGCACACCGACATCACCAACATGGTGATTGACGAGGAAAACTCCACCGTCACCCTCACCGACCCCGACATGCGGCTGGACGTGGGTGCCATCGCCAAGGGCTATGCCACCGAACAGGTGGCGATATGGCTGGAAAAGCAAGACGTCTACTGTGGTCTTCTCAACGTGGGCGGCAACGTCCGCGCCGCAGGCCAAAAACCGGACGGCACCCCCTGGACGGTGGGGTTGGAAAATCCCGAGGACACCAGTGCCGACTATCTGGCCTATCTCAACCTCACCAACGAAGCGTTGGTGACCAGCGGCTCCTATCAGCGCTATTACATCGTGAACGGAAAATCCTATCACCACATCATCCATCCCGACACCCTGATGCCCGCCGAAGGGTATCTGGCGGTATCGGTGGTCTGCGCCGACTCCGGCATGGCAGACGCCCTCTCCACCGCGCTGTTCTGTATGTCCATTGAAGAGGGCAAACAAATCCTTGCCTCTATGGACGGTGTGGCCGTATCTTGGGTTACCGCCGACGGCAAACAGACCGTTTCCGACGGCTGGAACAAGTATGTGAAACAGTAAGGAGTGTGAAACCTATGTTTGAAACATTGGCCGGCAACTCTCAGTTTAAAGAATTTGTGGGCAACTACGAAGAACACCTGAACAACATCGCGGAGGTTTCCGCCTTGACGTTGGAGTTTATCGGTATCATCATCATTGTGATCGGTTCGATCAAGTCCCTCATTCATTTGGGCAACGGCCTCATCCGCCACCGCGCCATCAACATCGTCATCGAGCTGGGTAAGACGCTGGCTCTGGCGTTGGAATTCAAGATGGGCGCCGAGATCATCAAGACGGTTATCGTTCACGATCTCAAGGAGTTGGCAGTGCTGGGCATCGTCATCGCCATCCGTGCCCTGCTGGCCTTCCTCATCCATTGGGAAATGAAGATGGAGAAGAAAGAGGAAGAAGAAAAAACCAAAGATGCAAAATAAAAAAAGAGGAACGGCTTGCCGTTCCTCTTTTTTTGCGTAAAATCTTGAAATGTGCGGCAGGGTGTGGTATACTACTACGGTATAGTTCCAAAAGATGGAGGATTCGTATTATGTTGGATATCAAGTTTATTCGTGAAAACCCCGAAATCGTCAAGGAGAACATCCGCAAGAAGTTCAAGGACCACAAACTGCCGCTGGTGGACGAGGTCATTGAACTGGACGCGAAGAAGCGTGAGGTGAACACCCGCGCCAACGACCTGCGCGCCAACCGCAACAAGGTCTCCAAGGAAATCGGCGGTCTGATGGCTAAGGGTCTGCGTGAGGAGGCCGAGGCGAAGAAGCAGTTGGTGTCTCAGCAGGCCGCCGAGCTGGCCGAGTTAGAGCAGCAGGAGGCTGAACTGGCCCGTGAGCTCAACGACCGCATGATGAAGATCCCCAACATCATCGACCCCTCCGTCCCTGTGGGCAAGAGCGACGAGGACAACGTGCAGGTGGAGGTCTACGGCGAGACCAAAGAGGCTGACTTTGAGATCCCCTACCACACCGACATTATGGCCAAATTCAACGGCATCGACAAGGCGGCCGCCGGCAAGGTGGCCGGTGAGGGCTTCTACTACCTGATGGGTGACATCGCCCGCCTGCACTCCGCCGTGCTGGCCTACGCCCGCGACTTTATGATCGACAAGGGCTTCACCTACTGCATCCCCCCCTATATGATCCGCTCCAACGTGGTGACCGGCGTGATGAGCTTCGAAGAAATGGATGCCATGATGTACAAGATCGAGGGCGAGGATCTCTACCTCATCGGTACCAGCGAGCACTCCATGATCGGTAAGTTTATCGACACCTTTACCAATGAGGCGGAACTGCCCCTGACCCTGACCAGCTACTCCCCCTGCTTCCGTAAGGAGAAGGGCGCCCACGGCATCGAGGAGCGCGGCATCTACCGCATCCACCAGTTCGAGAAGCAGGAGATGATCGTCATCTGCAAGCCGGAGGAGAGCATGGAGTGGTTCAACAAGATGTGGAGCTATTCCGTGGAGCTGTTCCGCTCCCTGGACATCCCCGTGCGTACCCTGGAGTGCTGCTCCGGTGACCTGGCCGACCTGAAGGTGAAATCCTACGACGTGGAGGCCTGGTCTCCCAAGCAGGGCAAGTTCTTCGAGGTTTGCTCCTGCTCCAACCTGGGCGACGCGCAGGCTCGCCGCTTGGGCATCCGTGTGAAGGGTGCCGACGGTGCTAAGTATCTGGCTCACACCCTGAACAACACCGTGGTAGCTCCCCCCCGTATGCTGATCGCCTTCTTGGAGAACAATCTGCAGTACGTGGACGGCAAGTACAGTGTGCGCATTCCTGAGGCTCTGCGTCCCTACATGGGTGGCAAAGAGGTTATTGAAGAGAAATAAGAGATAGAGCGAAAGCCCGCTGTCCAATCGGACAGCTGGCTTTTTCAGTTGCGGATTTCTATGCGTCTATCTATGCCTTTGTCGTTCTTACAGAGCGACACCGGCCACGCGATTATAGGTGTCGCCCCAGGCGCTGGAGCTAAAGGCTTCCTGCTCGCCCAAGTTGTTCTCAAAGATGAAATAAGGGGTGAACACCAGCATAGTATCCTTGTGCTCCTCAGGGATATTGATGATGCGGACGGCAAAATACAGCGTACCGGTGGCCTCGTCATAATCGTAGGCGTAAACGATGGGAATGTCCATCACCCGGATACCGTCCACATCCTCCAACGAGGGGGCATAGCCCATCTCTTCGTAGTTGTTGCTCACCACGGCGCCCAGACCGATCAGCTTATGACCGCCGATGGTGGCGTTGTCGTAGATGATACGGTTGCCGCTAAAGGCGATCCCCTCCACATGAGCCGTGAAGACCATGGCCAAGCCGTTCACATCCTCAGAGATAGAAACGCCAAGGACATCCATCGGAACGTCGATGTTGCGGAACTCGTCGCAGACGTTGCAGTACCAGTCAAAGTTGCTGTCGTAGACGTGCTCCTCACAGGGTATATAGTCGCACACGTCGCAGGCGCCGTCGCCATCCTCGTCGGCATGCTCTTCCACGATGGCATCGATCATCTGCCCACAAAGCTGACAGGAATAGTAGATCCCGTGATGGGTGTCATCTCGGGTATAGACCGTGCCGGCGTCGCTCAGGTGGTCCGTCTCGGGGAGGGTGGGGAAGCCGCAAAGGCTGCAGGTGGTGGAACAAGGGTAATCGTACTGATGGGTGCAACTCAACCACGCGGGGGACTCGCCGCACACGTCACAAGCACCATCGCCGTCCTCGTCGATATGATCTTCCACTACGGCAGACAGATACCTTCTGCAATAAATACAGTAATAGGCGATGGCGTGATGCTGACTATTCTGCTCGTAGACCGTGCCGTCGTCGCTAACACACGCCGCCTCGGGGCGGGTAGGGAACCCGCAGATGTAGCAATTGGTGCTGCACCCGTAAGCATAAGTGTGATCGGTGATGGCAGGCATTTCGGTCTGACAGCCGTTTACGCACACGCCGTCACAGCAGTCAAAATTGTTGCTGTCGTGGGGCTCGGTGGCGGGCAGATCGATACCGCAGGCTTTGCAGGTGGTGTCCATACAGGCGTACGGACTGGTACGATCGTGAAGGCCGCTGTCGCAGCCCAACCACAGGAAGCACCGGTTGCAGCGATAGTCGCCGTCCTCGTCCTCGTGATCCACGCCGGCAGGCACCATCTCTCCGCAGGCCAAACACTCACTGTCTAAGCAAGGATACCAAGGAGTGTGAGAGGTCAGGGGCTCACGCACCTCACTGCAAAGGTTGCAGACCGTGTCGCAGTCGTAATCGTACTCGTGGACACACGCTATCTCGCGCTCATCGCCGCAGACGTTGCAGTCGGGGTCGGCGGCGTCGTCATAGGTATGGTCGGCGGTGGCGGGTATCACGGTGTCGCAACCATTGACGCACCAGCCGTCACGGCAAACAAAGTTGTTGCTGACGTGCCCCTCGGTGGCAGGCATCGCCAACCCGCACGCCGAGCAAGCGCTATCCACACAAAGGGTCGTGTGCATACGATTATGAATACCGCTCTCGCAGCCCAGCCAGAGCACGCACCAATCGCACCAGTGGTCGCCGTCACTGTCCTCGTGCTCGCCGGTGGTGGGGATCGTTTCCGTATAGCGATCGTAGCACTGGGTGCACTCATAATACCGCTTGCCATCGTTTACGCAAGTAGGCTCTTGCTCATAGTAGCATTGATAATTGTGATCTGCAGAGGCAGGAACAGAGGTGCCGCAATAGATGCATTGGTTGTCTACACAAATGGCGGCGCCGCCGATCTCGTGATCCTCGGCAGGCATCTCTATGCCGCAATAATAGCACACCGTATCCTGACAGGGCAGGCCGTCACGGGAGTGAACGCTTTGATCGCACCCCAGCCAAGTCCAGCAGACATCACAGTAATAGTCGCCGTCCTCGTCGGTATGGTCCGCAGTGGCAGGAACAGCCGCATAGCAGTGCTTGCAAACGTTCTCCACACAGGGAAGGCCATCGCTTTCGTGGGGCACGGTGGTCTCACGCACTTCGCCGCAGAGGCCGCAGGTCTCGTCGCAATCGGACAGATAATTCATATGCTCCATCTCGGGGGTGCGCACCTCTCCACAGAGGGTGCAGAGGGTGGAGCAGGCGTAGGGGTAATTATGGGCGCAATCCTCCGCAAAGGCGGTCAGGGGCATCGCCGCCAACAGCATACAGAGGGTGAGCAAAACGGAAATCAGTCTTTTGGTATGTTTCATAATGGGTTCTCCCTTCAAAAAATACAACGTATGGTTATTTGCGCGCCATCAGATCCAACAGCGCCTGCTCGGTGGAACGGTCCACGTATTCTCGGAATTCTTTCAGTATACGCAAGCTTAGCTTGCGGTAGTCCATCGTCAACGCCTTTTGGATCTTCCTCTCGCGCAGTTCCGACGGCACACGGTAAATGCCCATAATTGTCCTCAGCGCACCGCCGATACGCACCTCCAACGGAGCGGAGTTTGCCGTGGTCATCAGGGTGGCGTATTCGATGCCGGAGACCAGCGCCGCCGCTTCCTCAAACCAAGCATCGGACCAGTCGGCACAATATTCTCGAAACACCTGTTTGGCGCGCTCCACCTCGTTTTTGCGGATGATCTCCATCGCCATCTCGCTGCGGTAGGAGGAAAGGAAGAAATCCTTGGCAATCTCGTCCTGCTCGCAGGCTGCCGCAATGGTCAGCAACTCCAAACACAGCGCCATCAAGGAACTGGTTCCCTCGGCGGCTTCCTCCTCCATCAGCTTCTGCTGAAAGGTGCACAGCATATCCACCAGCTTCGCCAGCAAATGCTCCTTGGTAGGAAAGTGGAAGGTCAGGTTGCCCGGGCTCATATCCAGTTCCTTGCTGATCGCCGACAGGGTGGTGTGGGAATAGCCCTTTTCCAAGAATTGTTTGGAAGCCTCCTGCACGATCTCGGTCTTGGTCAGGGCGCTTTTATCAATGCGTGCCATCGTTTCATCCTCCTCAATGGATCTTCGATGTGTGGTTCGAATTTTTGACGTTTCCTAAATCTTGAACCTACACTATTATAGTACGCATACTAAAACCTGTCAAGACCTAAAATGATAATTTTGGGAGATTTTTTTGGGGGACGGTGGCTTGGGATTATAAAATGGATTTCATATTATCGAGGCATTCTGCGAATGGCCCTACAAACAAAAAATCACCACTACCATCCACAGATAGCGGTGATTCTTTATGCTATTTCAGATTCTTTTCACAATTGTACTTGTCGCCGTAGTCCTCCACCGACTCGATGATGCCGGAATAATCAAAACTATACGTCCGGCGGGAATAATCCGTCAGCAGATCGCCGCCCACCTCCACGCGTCCGTCGTCATAGACGATCACGTGACTGCTCAGAGGGGCCTGAGATACGTAGGCTTGGGGATAATACTCGGTAAACACCACAAACTCCACGATGTAGTCCACGTCGTCAAACATATCCTTGGCGGTGTCGTTGACCGAAACGGTATCCTGAATCTCAATTTTGCGGGTGTTTTTGATTTCAAAATAGCCGTCCACGCCCGCGTACTGCGTCTGCTTGTAGAGTTCGGTCCAATGTTTCTCCAGCGTCTCCACGGCGGCCACAATCGTAGAATCCGTTTTGTCATCCTTCTTGCCGCAGGCGGTGACGGTGATCAACATCACCAACGCGAAAAACAGCGCCAACCATTTGCGTTTCATGGTGTTTTCCTCCTCTTTTGTAAGTCCGTGGCTATATCGTAACACAAATGGCGAAAAATGTAAATACGTGGATTGGAAGGAATCTCAAACCACCGGTTCAACCGGTGGTTTGACTAACCCCTAAAAGGGGTTGATACAGGCTTAGCCCCTGGAAGGGGCGTTGAAGGTTTAGCAGCGCATTACAATCACTGGCAGCCGCTCACGAGCGGCTGTTTATTTTTGCCTACTTCGTCTTGCTACCCGTGAACGGGTCTATGTACTCTTTCATTGTAACTTGGTCTACTGCGTAATCTTCTTCTATCTGGTTTCTTATGTACTCTGCTATTGCCTTTTTGTTTCGACCGACTGTATCTACAAAATACCCTCTGCACCAAAAGTGGCGGCTTCCGTACTTGTATTTCAGATTTGCGTGTCGGTCGAAAATCATTAAACTGCTTTTCCCCTTGAGATATCCCATGAATTGTGATACACTTATATGCGGTGGAATACTCACCAACATATGAATGTGGTCGGGGCATGCTTCTGCTTCGAGTATCTCTACTCCTTTTTGTTCACACAATTTTCTCAATATCTGTCCTATATCTTTCTTTAACTGACCATATATTTCTTTTCTTCTGTACTTTGGTGCAAAAACTATATGGTAGTGACATCTGTATTTTGAGTGTGCCGAACTTCTTATTTCTTTGTTATCATTTTTCATAAATTAAACCTCCTTGTATTTTCGTAATGCGGCTGCCAAACCATTACTATTATACTTGGAGGTTTGATTATCTTTCAACCTTTCGGGCTTGCTTTGAGCTCGCCCGTTTTGGCTTTGCTGAAGCCGTCTTTAACCCCTGGTA